>JAOTSW010000100.1 GCA_029864735.1 Chromatiales bacterium
CGTCTATCAGCGCGGAAAACAATGGCGTGCTGGATATGGCGGAGCTGCTGCGCCAGGATCTGGAAGACATGGGCTTTTCCGAGGCGGAGCTGGTGCCCACCGACGGTCATCCCGGCGTCTGGGGTTATTACGATGCCGGCGCTGAAAAGACCCTGATGCTGTACATGATGTACGACGTGCAGCCGGTGAATCCCGATGACTGGCAGGTGGCCCCATTCGAAGGCGCGCTGGTGAATCATGAATTGGGCACCGTGCTCATGGCCCGTGGCGCCACCAACCAGAAAGGTCCCGAGCGTGCCCTGCTTAATGCATTGCAGTCGATAATCGATGTGCACGGGACGCTGCCTGTGAACATCATGGTTGCCGCCGAGGGTGAGGAGGAACTGGGCTCGCCTCATTATCCGCAAATCATCGACAAGTACGAGGATCGCCTGAAGCACGCTGACGGTGTCCTGTTCCCGTTTAACTCCCAGGATCGCGATGGTGGCCTCACTCTTTCCCTGGGCGTAAAGGGAATCATCTATTTCGAACTGGAGGCCCATGGCAACGAACATGGCGGCCCCATGAACAACGAAATCCACGGTTCGTACAAGGCGGTGGTGGATGCGCCGGCCTGGCGTCTGAGCCAGGCCCTGGCCAGCCTGACCACCGAGGACGGCAATACCATTCGGGTACCCGGTTATTACGATGCGGTGCGCCCGCCCAGCGACGAGGAGTACAGCCTGGTCAACGGTATGCTCAAGACCTGGGATGAGGATCGCATCAAGCAGCAACTGGGTGTTGCCCGCTGGGTGGATGGCAAGACCGGTGGTGAGGCCCTGATGGAATACCTGTACACGCCCACGCTGAATATCGACGGCATGTGGTCCGGTTACACCGGAGAGGGGGTGAAAACCATTCTTCCCCACGTGGCCACCGCCAAGCTGGATTCGAGGCTGCCACCGGGGATTGACCCCGACCAGGCGCTGGCCAGTATTCGCTCCCACCTTGATGAGCAGGGCTTTACCGACATCAGCATGCGCATAAAGTCGTCTTACCCGGCCTCCCAGACCTCGGTGGAGATGCCCCTTGTCAGGGCGGCCATTGGTGTATTCAATCGCTACGGCGCCACGGTAAGAGTGCAACCGCGCCTGGCCGGCAGCGCGCCTTTTTACCAGTTCACCGAACGCCTGAAATTACCCATGGTGTTTACCGGGCTCGGGCTGGGAACCGGCGCTCACGGGCCGAATGAATTCATGCTGATTGCGCCGGCAGAAGGTGTTAAGGCTGCCGGGCTGGCAGAGATTGAAAAAGGCTACGTCGACCTGGTCTATGCGCTGTCGCGCTAGTGGGATTACCGGCGCGGGCAGTAAATCTCGTGCAGGATCTGGATTATCCGGGTGGCGTTGTCGTCGCCGAGTCGATAATAAACGACCTGGGATTCCCGCCGTGTCTTGACGATCTTGTTGCTGCGTAGCACCGCCAGGTGCTGGGACAGTGCGGACTGGCTCAGGTCCAGATGCTTATTCAGTTCGCTGACGGACATCTCACCCTCACAGAGCATGCACAGGATGCTCAGGCGCATTTCATTGGCCAGGGTCTTCAGCAGGACCGTCGCGTCCTGGGCGTGCTCGCGCATTTCTGCCAGTTGTTGGGGAGTGATGTCGGGGGTGCCCATTGCAGCGGTTTCCTCGTTTGCGCTACTGGTAATTTAGCACCATCTAAAGTAACCTGCTTCCTATATTAGAGTCTACTAATTTACTAACACACATCTTCGATAGGCATAAACTGGTGCCTGGTATCGGAGATCAGAGGATTTTCCAATGTCACTTGAAAGAATGGTTACTGCTTTCGCAGGCTTCATGGTCCTGCTTTCGGTTGTGCTTACCCAGTTCGTTCATCCCGGATTTGTCTGGTTGACCGTATTTGTCGGTGCGAACCTGTTTCAACAGTCATTCACAGGCGTTTGCCCGGCTGCCATGATCATGCGCAAACTCGGCGCACGCAGCGAGCGCGAACTGGCTACCCAGGGCAAGTAACGGTGTTCACGCCGGGCTGTCGCCGACTGCAACCGCCCGGTTTACATCAGTAATCCACTCGCTCCAGGAGCCTGGATAGAGCAGGGCTCCGTTTATTCCTGCGACCTCCATGGCCAGCAGGCCATGGCAGGCGGTGACCCCGGAGCCGCACATGAAGCAGGGCTGTTTTCCCGGGTTGGCATCCATTAATTCCCTGTACTGTTTTGCCAGGGTATCCCCGGGCAGGAATCGTCCGTGTGCATCCAGGTTCTTCTCAAAGGGCAGGTTGATGGCGCCGGGGATATGCCCGGCCAGCTTGTCCAGGGGCTCTGTTTCACCCAGGTAGCGCGGCCGGGCCCTCACATCGATCAGTAACAATTCGTTCGCTGCCAGTGCCTGCTCCACCTGGTCCGCATCCAGGGTGATGCCTGATCGTTCACGTGCCCGGAAAACCGCTTTCGGGTTGCAACTTACCCCGCTGCTGGTGCTGCCGCCATGTTGCTGCCACGCAGCGAACCCTCCATCCAGCACCGCTACCTTGTCGTGGCCCAGCCAGCGCAGCATCCACCACAGGCGGGCCGCCATGGCGCCCGGACCGCCGTCATAGACCACGACCTGGCTGTGGTTATCTATGCCCCAGGCTCCCAGGGTGCCTGCAAACCGCTCCGGGTCGGGCAGGGGATGCCTGCCGGTCTGTGCAGTAACCGGAGCCGCGAGGTCGTTGTGCAAATGAGCATAGACCGCGCCGCTGATATGGCTCTGCCGGTAGGCACGGGCTCCCGCCTGTTCATCTGCCAGGTCAAAGCGACAGTCCACGATGCGAAGGCCCGGATCCTCCAGGACGGCGGTCAACTCGGGTGGCGAAATCAGTGTCTGGAATTGCATGGGCTGACTTAGAGGTCCCTGTCGGTGACCGCGCCCAGGGAGGCGCTGGAAACCAGCTTCGCGTACTTGGCCAGGGTGCCGCGCTTGGGAACCTTGTCCTCCGTCTGCCAACTTTCCCGGCGCCTGGACAGGGTCTGCTCGTCCACCTTCAAATTGATTTCCCGTTTTGCGGCATCGATATGAATCTCGTCGCCATCCTCCACCAGCCCGATTGGACCTCCCACCGCTGCCTCGGGGGTGACATGGCCCACCACGAAGCCGTGGCTACCGCCTGAGAATCGCCCGTCGGTGATCAAGGCGACCTTGTCGCCCAACCCCTTGCCCATGATGGCCGAGGTGGGGGAGAGCATTTCCCGCATGCCCGGTCCGCCCCGGGGTCCTTCGTAACGAATGACCATGACGTCGCCGGCCACCACCGTGCCGTCCAGGATGGCGGCCAGTGCCTGCTCCTCGGAGTGAAAAACCCTGGCGCTACCGGTGAAGGAGAGGCCTTCCTTGCCGGTGATTTTGGCTACCGCGCCTTCCGGTGCCAGGTTGCCCTTTAGCACCACCAGGTGACTGTCAGGTTTGATCGGATCAGACAGGGGCCGAATGATGTCCTGTCCATCGGGATAGGGGTCTACCTCGGCCAGGTTTTCCGCCATGGTGTTGCCGGTGACGGTCATGCAGTCGCCGTGCAGCAGACCTGCATCCAGCAGGGTTTTCATCAAGGGCTGGATGCCACCGATGGCGATAAGCTCCGACATCAGGTACTTGCCGCTGGGTTTTACATCTGCCAGCACCGGCACCCGCTCGCCAATGGCGTTGAAGTCGTCCAGGCTCAGTTCCACATTCGCCGACCAGGCCATGGCCAGTAAGTGCAGTACCGCGTTAGTGGAGCCGCCCAGCGCGATTACTGTGGTGATGGCGTTTTCGAAGGCCTTGCGTGTGAGGATGTGGCTGGGTCGAATATCCTTGTCGATCAGCTCCATTACCGCCCTGCCCGCACGGTAGCAGTCGTCCAGCTTTTGACCGGAGACCGCTTCTTGTGCAGAACTGTTGGGTAGGGACATGCCCAGTGCCTCGATGGCCGAGGCCATGGTGTTTGCGGTGTACATGCCACCGCAGGATCCCGGTCCGGGAATGGCAGTACGCTCAATGTCCAATAGCTGCTCATCATCGATCTTGCCCGCCGAGCGCGCCCCCACTGCCTCGAATACGGAGACGATATCCCGGTTCTTGACGCCGGGTCGGATGGTGCCGCCGTAGACAAACACCGAGGGTCGATCCAGTCTCGCCATGGCCATTACGCAGGCCGGCATGTTCTTGTCGCAACCGCCCACCGCCACCAGGCCGTCAAAGCCTTCGCCGCCTGTGACCGTCTCGATGGAGTCGGCAATTACCTCGCGGGAGACCAGTGAGTAGCACATGCCGCGTGTACCCATGGAGATGCCGTCAGAAATCGTGATGGTGTTGAAGATGACGCTTTTTCCTCCCGAGGCGTCCACGCCCTCGCCGGTGCGTTCGGCGAGTTTGTTAATGTGCATATTGCAGGGGGTGACCATGCTCCAGGTCGAGGCAATGCCTACCTGGGGCTTCTTGAAGTCTTCCTCTGTAAAGCCCACAGCCCTGAGCATGGCCCTGCTGGGCGCTTGCTCAATCCCGTCCACGACCTGGCGGGAATGACTGCGACGATCTTTTTTTGACATTGGAATCATCCTTGTTTTGTGAAGTGACACAGGATCTTGAGGATTTCAAAATTCCTGTATCGCCAGCAATTTAGCTATCTTTCAAACTTATTGACATATTTGTGCGGTTGCAACAGTATCGAGTCAATGATTTTGCAGCGCTCAATTTCTGACCCTGTTATATGCCCGGTTGGGGCAGGTTCAGCATGTGATGAGCTGCCGGGCCTGAATCTCCTTCTGTTGCTAGGTGACAGAGGCGGGATTTCGGTCTGAACTAGATTCAGGACACACGAAAAGCCCCGCACCGGAACACCGCTGCGGGGCTTTTTCATTTTACGGTTTCAATAACTGATTTTGCGAGAAAGGAGTTTGACGATGCAGATTTACACCGAAAAGGATGTGGACGTTAGTGCACTTGAGGGCGCCCGCGTTGCAGTACTGGGCTATGGAAGCCAGGGCAGAGCCCATGCACTGAACCTCAGGGACAGCGGTTTCGATGTGGTGGTCGGTCTGCGTCAGGGTGGGAAGAGCTGGGCCAAGGCCGAGCAGGACGGCATGACGCTGATGGCGCCCAGCGATGCGGTGAAAGACGCCGACCTGATTTGTCTGCTGGTGCCCGATATTGCCCAGAAACCGGTCTATGAGGCCGCCGAGGCCAACATCAAGCCCGGCGCCGCGGTGTCTTTCGCCCACGGCTTCAATATTCATTTCGACCAGATTCATCCCAAGGAAGGCGTTGACTGCATCCTGGTTGCTCCCAAGGGTCCAGGTGACCTGGTGCGCCGCCAGTTTGAAGAGGGTCGTGGCGTACCCTGCCTGATTGCAGTGGCCCAGGACGCTTCGGGCAAGGCCCGTGACAAGGCCCTGGCCTATGCCCACGCTATCGGCGGCACTCGTGGCGGCGTGCTGGAAACCACCTTTGCCGAAGAGACCGAGACGGATCTGTTTGGTGAACAGGCCGTGTTGTGCGGTGGTGCCACCGAACTGGTCCTCAAGGGTTATGAAACCCTGGTGGAAGCCGGCTACCAGCCCGAAGTGGCGTATTTCGAATGCTTGCACGAATTGAAGTTGATCGTTGATCTGCTCAATGAGGGCGGCCTGGCAAAAATGCACGAGTTCATCAGTGAGACTGCCAAGTACGGCGACCTGACCCGTGGCCCCAGGGTGATCGACGATCACGTTAAAGCCTCCATGAAACAGGTGCTCACCGAAGTGCAGGACGGCACCTTTGCCCGCCAGTGGATCGAGGAGAACAAGAACGGTCTGCCCGAGTACAACCGCATGATGCAAGAAGACCTGGATCATCCCATTGAAGAGGTGGGTCGGAAATTGCGTGCCCGCATGAGTTGGCTGCAGAAATAGGTCCGCGAGTAGTAAGGGAAGACAAAAAGGAGAGTCAGATGGCGGACAAGGATCGCTTGATCATATTTGATACCACCTTGCGCGATGGCGAGCAGGCGCCGGGTTGCAGCATGAACCTACAGGAGAAGCTAAGGATTGCCCGTGCCCTGGCTGACCTGGGTGTCGATGTGATTGAGGCGGGTTTCCCCGCTGCCTCTCCTGGAGATTTCGAAGCGGTTTCCGCCGTGGCAAAACAAATCAAGGGGCCAATCATTTGCGGTCTTGCGCGGTGTAATGCCGGGGATATTGATGCGGCCTGGAAAGCGCTGGAGCATGCCGAGCGAAAACGCATTCACGTGTTTGTCGCCACCAGCGCCATTCATCGCCAGTACAAGCTGCAGATGGCCAAGGAAGAAATTCTCAAGACGGCGGTGGAGGGCGTGCGTCGCGCACGAAGTTATTGCGATGATGTGGAGTTCTCCGCCGAGGATGCGGCGCGTACCGAGTGGGAATTTCTCAAGGACATTGTGAGTGCGGTCATCGAGGCCGGCGCCACCACGGTGAATATTCCCGACACCGTGGGCTACACGGTGCCGGGAGAATTTGCCGCACTGATCGAATACCTGCGCAAGGAAGTGCCGGGCATCGAGAACGTGGTGCTCAGCGTGCATTGTCATGACGACCTGGGCATGGCCGTGGCCAATTCACTGGCGGCGGTGAAAGCCGGCGCCAGGCAGATTGAGTGCACAATTAACGGTATTGGTGAGCGGGCGGGCAATTGCTCGCTGGAGGAAGTGGTGATGGCGGCGCATACCCGTCACAAATTCTTCGGGCTGGAAATCGGTATCAATACGACGCGTTTGTTTCCCACCTGCCGACTGGTCTCCTCCATCGTCGCTATGCCGATACCCCGCAACAAGGCGATCGTGGGTGACAATGCCTTTGCCCACGAGGCGGGCATTCACCAGCACGGTGTCCTGCAGCATGCCGCCACCTACGAGATCATGCGGCCCGAGGATGTGGGTGTGACCGAGAACTCCCTGGTGCTGGGCAAGCATAGCGGTCGACATGCGTTCCGGGATCGCCTGCAGACCCTGGGTTTCGAGCTTGAAGAGGTGGAACTGAACAACGCCTTTCGGAAGTTCAAGAAACTGGCTGATCAGAAGAAAGAAATTTTTGATGCCGACCTGGAGGCCATTGTGCTGCAAATGGATGGTGCCGAGGCAGGTCCGTGGACACTGCGTGACATGAATATAGTCACCCGCTTTGGCGGCAGTGCGTCCGCCGAGGTTTGGTTGATGAAATCCGGGGAGGAACCGGTGAACCAGAAGGCCGATGGTGATGGTCCGATTGATGCCGCCTTCAATGCCATCGCTGCGTTGACCGGCATGGATGCGACTCTGACGGATTTCGAAGTTCGCAGCCTGACCGTGGGCCAGGACGCCCAGGGAGAAGTAGCCGTGTTCATGAGAAAGGGCGGGCGTGACTACCGCGGTACCGGCGTGAGCACCGATATTATCGAGGCGGGGACACGTGCCCTGGTGGATGCGGTAAACCGGATCGTGCGTTCCCAGGAAATCGGGCGACCCGAAAAATCCCAGGCTGCCGCCTCAGTTTAGACAAGGAAAGAGAGTATGACAGGCAAATCCATGCTGGATAAGATCTGGGAGCGCCACGTGGTGGCCCCGGAGACTCAGCAGACCCCGGCGATTCTGTATATTGACCTGCACCTGATCCATGAGGTCACCACACCCCAGGCGTTCTCCTTGCTGCGAGAAAAGGGCATCCCGGTGCGCCGCCCCGACCTGACCCTGGCGACCCTGGATCATTCGATTCCCACCCGGCCGGAGTTGGTGGCGAAGGGGTACGAGGGCATGCAGCCTGCCGCCGGAGCGCAAGTTCGGCAGATGGTGGAGAATTGCGAGGATTTCGGAATTCCCCTGCGTGGTCCGGGTAACGCCGACCAGGGCATCGTGCATGTGATCGGCCCCGAATTGGGCGCGAGCCAACCCGGCAAGACCATCGTATGTGGCGACAGTCACACCGCGACCCACGGCGCCCTGGGTGCCCTGGCATTCGGCATCGGCACCACTGAGGTGGGTCATGTGCTGGCCACCCAGTGTCTGTTACAGCGCAAGCCGCGAAGCATGGCTATCACCATCGATGGCACCCTGGGTCCGGGTGTGACAGCCAAGGATGTGGTGCTGTTTATTATCAGCAAGATAGGCGTCTCTGGCGGTACCGGTCACGTGATCGAATACCGGGGAAGCACCATTGCCGGGCTGTCCATGGATGAGCGCATGACCATCTGCAACATGTCTATTGAAGCAGGCGCCCGGGCAGGCATGGTTGCGCCTGACCAGGTGACATTCGATTACCTCAAGGGACGGCCCATGGCGCCTGCGGGTGCCGACTGGGACGGGGCGGTGGAGCAGTGGAAAGCACTGGCCAGTGATCCGGATGCCCGTTTCGATCGGGAGGTGCTTATTGATGCCGCGGAAATTCCGCCGATGATCACTTTTGGCACCAACCCCGGCGCCGGCATCGGGATACGAAGGGAAATTCCCGAGCCGGTGGGCGCGGCGTCCAGGAAGGCGCTGGAGTACATGGGCTTGAAACCCGGCCGGTCCTTATACGGACAACCGGTAGATATCGTATTCATCGGCAGTTGCACCAACTCCCGCCTGGGAGACCTGCAGGCGGCGGCTGAGATTATGAAAGGACGCAAGGTGAAATCCGGCGTGCGCATGCTGGTAGTGCCTGGTTCGAACAAGATTAAACTTGCTGCCGAGGAACTGGGGTTGGACCGTATATTCACAGACGCCGGTGCCGAGTGGCATGAAGCGGGTTGTTCCATGTGCCTGGGTATGAATGGGGATATCGCGGCCCCGGGTCAATACGTGGTCAGT
>JAOTSW010000101.1 GCA_029864735.1 Chromatiales bacterium
GACATTTGTTGACGGGTATGTGGGCATAGCGCGAATGCTGGCGGAGATGGGCAAGCTGGATGAGTCCGAGGCTGAATTCAAGAAGGCCATCGCGGAAGACCCGGTCTATTGGGTATCTGTTAACGACTATGGCGCATTCCTGATGAAGCGCGGTCGATTTGCCGAGGCTGCGGAGCAGTTTTTCAAGGTGACGCTTCTCGACCCGACCAGCTCGCTTGCGTTTAACAACCTGGGTGCGGCAAGTGTCATGGCCGGCAATTTCAAGCAGGCGGCCGAAGCGTTTGAACAGGCCAACGCCATCGTGCCAGACGCGGCGGCCATCTATAACTCCGGCACCATGTATTTCTATGCCGGCAATTTTGACAGGGCCCAGGAGCTGTATCGCGACGCGGTCGAATTGACTCCCGAGGATTACCGTATCTGGGGCGCCCTGGGGGATGCATTGCAAGCGCTGGATGCAGGGGAGGCGGCCATCGCCGCCTATACCCGGGCCATTGAGCTGTGTTCGTCGGCATTGGCGGTGAACCCTGTTGATCAATTAACCCGTGCGGCTATGGCTCATTACATGGCGCGGACAGGGCGCCTTGAGGAAGCGGGAAATGAAATAGCGATTGCCGCGCTTGCTGCGCCCGAGGACATGGATATCCGCTATTACGAGGCGCTGGTGAGAATGGACCAGGGCAGGGTCGACCAGGCCTTGCTTGCGATTGCCGCAGCCCTGCAGGCGGGGTATCCCCCGGGCTTGCTGGCGGCTGATCCGGGCTTCGAAACCTTGCGCAGCGATACTCGCTTCAAGAGATTGTTAGACAGGCCGTGAACGGATCACGGCTCCAGGAGGGAATGCTGATGAATAATATTAAGAAATCGGCGCAGGCATGTTTTTACAGTCTGTTATTCGTGACCGTGACTGCATTATTTGGTGGATGTGCAACGGAACACTACGTTGGCTATCAAAATGTGGGGTCGAATGGGCCGGACTGCGAGAAGAAGGGGAGGAAGGCCGTGTATACGGTGGTTGTTAATTACGCAGTTAACGCCGAAGGGATAAGTTGTCCTGACAGCGTCACATTTTTACAAGGTGACAATGGATGTAAGGATGCTCCCGTCACGGGCAATAAATATCCTCCTGTTTGTCTCTGCGGGAGTAGAGACGAGGGGCTTGCATGGGTCGCAGATCAGAAAGTTCCGCCCAATACTGAGTTCGCTATACATTTCTCCCCATTCCAGAACGGCAGTTTTGAGTCCAATGGAGGAGAGGTCAAACCGCAGAAAATTGTCCCGGTCAAAATGGGACCAAAAATAGGCGATCGAGTTTTTTACGAGTATTCGATTACAGCGGGTGACGCCTGCAGAGTGATCGATCCACCCGTGATCATAAAGCGATAGTGGTGGACTCCAACGGACAGAAACCTAGCGCTCTGAGTCGTCCAGTGTTACTGCGAGATTGATTTTTGCTGGCCCGGGGACATACCGGCAGGCATAAAAAAGGAGGCCCTTTTTCAAGGGCCTCCGATTCTTTTCTGCGTTCAGTCGCTGTAGCGCTGGAATATCAGTGTGGCGTTGGTGCCGCCAAATCCGAAACTGTTGGACATGACGGTGTCCAGGGTCACGCCCTCGCGCAGTTCACGCACGATGGGAATGCCTTCTGCGGCCGGGTCCAGTTCGGTAATGTTGGCCGAGGCAGAGATAAAATTATTTTCCTGCATAAGCAGGGAATAGATCGCCTCGTGAGCGCCAGCTGCACCCAGGGAGTGACCGGTCAGGGACTTGGTTGAGGTGAGTGCGGGGATGTTGTCGCCGAACACCTCTCGTACCGCCTGCAACTCCTTGGTGTCGCCCACCGGCGTGCTGGTGCCGTGTGCGTTGATGTAATCCACAGGTCCTTTGATGGTGGCCATGGCCTGCTGCATGCAACGCACCGCGCCTTCGCCCGAGGGTTGCACCATGTCGTAACCGTCGGAGGTTGCGCCGTAGCCCACAACTTCCGCATATATCTTCGCGCCGCGAGCCTTGGCGTGTTCCAGTTCTTCCAGGACCAGTGCGCCGCCGCCACCGGCGATCACGAATCCGTCACGGCTGACGTCATAGGGGCGTGAGGCGGTGGTGGGGGTATCGTTGTACTTGGAGGATAGGGCGCCCATGGCGTCGAACAGCACCGACGTGGTCCAGTGCACCTCGTCTCCGCCACCGGCGAATACGATGTCCTGCTTGTTCCACTGGATTTGTTCGAATGCGTTGCCAATACAATGGGCGCTGGTGGCGCAGGCCGAGGTGATCGTGTAATTCACACCCTTGATCTTGAAGGGGGTGGCCAGTGTGGCCGTGTTGGTGCTGGACATGGTCCGGGGGACCATGAAGGGACCAACTTTCTTCGGGCCCTTTTCACGCATGGTGTCCCAGGCCAGCAACAGGTTGGACGACGAGGGTCCGCCGGAACCCATGATGATTCCGGTGCGCGGGTTTGATACGTCGCTTTCTTCCAGCCCGGCATCGTCGATGGATTGCTGCATGGCCAGGTAGTTGTAGGCCGCACCGTCGCCGAGGAAGCGCATGGTCTTGCGGTCAATAAGCTCGGCCGGATTCAGCTTCACAGGTCCGTGCAGATGGCTTCGAAATCCCAGCTCCGCGTATACCGGACTGAACTCGATGCCCGATTTGCCGGCGCGCAGTGAATCGATGACTTCCTGCTTGTTATTGCCGATGCTGGATACAACGCCCAGACCGGTGACTACGACACGTCTCAAGGCCGTCTCCTAAAAATCATCAGTTGATTTGAACAGACCAACCCGAAGGTCGGTAGCTTCATAAATTACCCGGCCGTCCACCTCCATGGTGGCATCGGCAATGCCCATCACGAGCCGGCGAAGAATGACCCGCTTGAGGTCGATCCGATAGGTGACTTTCTTGGCCATGGGTAATACCTGTCCACGAAATTTTACCTCGCCGACCCCCAGGGCGCGACCCTTGCCCGGAGCGCCGCTCCAGCACAGGAAAAATCCCACCAGTTGCCACATGGCGTCCAGGCCCAGGCATCCGGGCATCACCGGGTCGCCCTCGAAATGGCACTGGAAGAACCACAGGTCCGGGTTGATATCCAGCTCGGCGACGATTTCGCCCTTGCCGTATTTGCCTCCCTCGCCACTGATGTGAGTGATTCGGTCCATCATCAGCATGTTGGGTAGGGGCAGGCGACCGTTGTCCGGGCCGAACAGTTTGCCGTGGCCTGCATCCAGCAGCTCTTCCCGGTTAAAGCTGCTTTTATTTGAGCTCATCGTCCGTATTCCTTCGTCATAGTTATCGTTCTTTGCGCGCGAAATGACGCTCGGTCCGGGCTGTTGGCTTGCTCGCTGGGTCACTACTTTCAAGCATGTCGCGAACGAGGGGGGTGCTCGGGCCGGGCAGGTAGGTTAAGGATGTCACATGACAGGGCGATTAATCCATCGGGCAGTGCAGCAATTTTGCTGCTTGCCGAGCCTCGGGCGGGCCTTAGGACAATGGTGACTTCCAGTGTTTCTACACGAGTTTTAGCGCCTATTTAGCTTGCCAGCGCAGGGGTGGCTCATGTATTTCACCCAGTTGTTCTCGCAGGCTTAGCACGTGGTCTTCCCAGTAGCGGGTGGTGTTGAACCAGGGGAACGCCAACGGGAAGGCGGGATCATTCCACCGTCGTGCCAGCCAGGCGGCATAGTGAATCATTCGCAGGCTGCGCAGGGCCTCTATCAGCCACAGTTCCCGGGGATCGAAATGAGCGAACTCGTTGTAGCCGTCAAGCAGGTCGGCAAGTTGAACCGTCATCTCCTCCCGGTCACCTGAAAGCAGCATCCACAGGTCTTGTACGGCGGGCCCCATCCGGCTGTCGTCCAGGTCCACAAAATGGGGTCCGGCCGGGGTCCACAGGATATTGCCGGGGTGGCAGTCACCGTGCAGTCTGATGATGGACATTTCCCCGGCTTCGGCGATGCGCTGGTCCACCCCGTCAAGCAGGTCCAGGGTGACCGAGTCATAGGCCTCTTCCAGGTGAGGGGGTATCCAGTTCTGCTCAAGCAGGGTGTCCCGGGCGTTGTCGCCGAACTCCTCGACGGACAGTGCCGGCCTGGACTCATAGTCGCTGACTGCGCCCACCATGTGTATCCGTCCCAGGAAGCGTCCCAGCCACAAGCGGGTGTCGGGGTCGGTAAGCTCCGGCCAGCGCCCGCCCCTTCGTTCGAAAACGGCGAACCGGTGATTTTCAAAATGATGCAGGCTGAGCTTGTTGTGGACCATCGGGGGAATGACCGGGATCTCGGCACCGGCCAGTTCCAGGCTGAATGCGTGTTCCTCCAGAATGGCCTCGTCGCTCCAGCGGTCGGGCCGGTAGAACTTGGCCACCAGGGGCGCTTCGGATTCCAGGCCCACCTGGTAAACCCTGTTCTCGTAGCTGTTCAGTGCCAGCAGGCATCCGTCGCATTGGAATCCCAGAGATTCCACCGCATCCAGTACCGCATCCGGGTCTAGGGTGGAAAAAGGCGTCTGGTCGGATTCTATCTTCATTGCCGTACACGCTAACACAACCGCAGCCAGTCGGAACTGATGCTTATTACGCGCTCCAGTGCCGCAGTTCGGCTAACTCATCCGCGGCGCGGCTGACCACGGTTTTACCCACCTCGATAGCCTCGGCTGCCCGGTGAAAATCCATCAGCTGGAAATGGGACAGGTCGGGGCTGAGCATGATGTTCGCCGGGTCCCCGGCCATCCGGCTGCGGGTAATCCGGTCCTGCATGATGTTGACCGAGCCGGCGATGACGTCGAACAGACCCGGCGCCTGGGCGCTTGCCTGGGGGCTGCCAGACTGGGTCACCTTGAAAGTGTCCATCAGGCCGTCCACCAATTCAGACCACCGTTCCAGGCTTGACCAGCTGGCGTTGGCCTCGTGTTCCTGTGACTCAATGGCGTTGTTTTTCGGGGATTCCTGGGGCTGCATAAAGCGGGTGGGTTTGCCGTAATGGGAATTCAGGTTGACGGCGATCACATAGTCCGCCCCCAGCGCGCGGCATACGGATACAGGAACCGGGTTGACCACGCCGCCGTCAATCATCCATCGCTGCTGGTGCCACATGGGGGAGAACAGTCCGGGCAGACCGCTGGAGGCGCGCACCGCATCCAGCATGGAGCCTTCCTGTAACCAGACTTCCTGGCCGGTATACAAGTCGGCGGCAACCGCGCCGAAGGGGGTGGTCAATTTTTCAATTTCGTAGTCGGTGATCTGCTCGCCGATGGCGCGCATGAGCTTGTTGCCGCGCATGACGCCTCCCTGGCGAAATGCGGTATCCAGCAAGCCCCAGACATCCCGCTTGGTGAGGCTCTTGATCCACTTTTCCAGGGTGTCCAGTTGACCGCTGGCGTAGGCCGCGCCTACCAGCGACCCCACCGAGGCGCCGGCAACCACGTCCGCCTTGATTCCCACCTCTTCCAGCGCCCGGATTATGCCGACATGTGCCCAGCCCCTGGCAGATCCGCTGCCCAGTGCCAGTCCGATTTTTGGTGCTTTCATAGCTAACTCTGTCCTTGCTTGTACACGTGGCAAACAGCCTGTCCCGAGGCGCCGAAAAACGTATCGGCCACTGAAGTCGCCCCGCGAGGTTTCCTATTGCCTATAATACGGCTAATCGGTCGCCATTTTCAGGCGATAAAATGACAAGGTCGGAACCAGGGAGCCCGGGGAGAATGACAGGACTGGTGGCAAGAAATCTGCTGGGCTCAATCACCATGGTCATGTTCGTACTGAACACGGTGCTGTGGTTCATTCCCATCATGATCGTTTCCATATTCAAGCTGTTGATTCCACTGGATGCGTGGCGTGTGGTGGCCAGTCGATGGTTGATGCACCTGGGTGAAAACTGGATCAGTTTTAATCGCGGCATCATCGGTGCGACCCAGAACATCAGCTGGGATTTCCGGGGCCTGGAAAATTTGCGCCGGGACCAGTGGTACCTGGTGGTATCCAATCACCAGTCCTGGGTGGATATCGTCGTGTTGCAGCTGGTGTTCAATCGCCGCATTCCGTTTCTAAAGTTTTTCATCAAACAGGTGCTGATCTGGGTGCCATTTCTGGGCCTGGCCTGGTGGGCGATGGACATGCCATTCATGAAGCGCTATTCCAGGGATTTCCTGGCCAGGAACCCGGAAATGCGGGGTCGCGACCTGGAAGCAACCCGGAAGGCTTGCGAACACTTCGCCCTGGCGCCTACCAGCGTGATGAATTTTCTTGAAGGCACCCGGTTTACGCCTGCCAAGCATGCGTCACAGAAATCACCCTACAAGCACCTGTTGCCACCGAGACCCGGCGGGGCGGCGTTTGTTGTCAGCGCCCTTGGGGAGTCTCTGCACGCCTTGCTTGATGTGTCCATCGTGTACGTGGATCGCATTCCCAGCATGTGGGACTTGTGTTGCAGGCGGATAAACCGGGTGGTGGTGGACGTCCGCCAGCATAAGGTGGAGTCCTGGCTGCCCCGGGGTGACTACCAGGGCGACAAGGTATACAGGGCCGAATTCAAGGCAAAGCTGCGGGAGTTGTGGCAGGCCAAGGATGAGCGGATCGCACAGATTCGTGCGGCGGAAGGCATGGCTGATGAAACCGGGGCCCCAGCCTCCTAGTAGCCCGCACTCACACTCAGCGTGACATTCAGGCCGGCGGCGCTTACCCCGTATCCATGTTCGCGGTAATTCTTGTCCACCAGGTTCTCCAGCCTGAAGCCCAAGACCAGGTTTTCTCGGGCCAGCCAGCGTAGCGACAGGTTTGCGCTACCCCATCCCGAGGTGCCAAGGGGGTTGATACGCGGGTCTGATGCGTCTCGTGAACTCAGCCTGTCCTGGTGTCCTGCGAAGATCATCCAGACATCCGCCTCCAGGGTGTCTCCCAGGGGCAGGTCCACTCCCAGCTTGCCGTTCAGGGGTGGAATCCTGTCTGCCGGCTGACTCAGTCCATCCGAGCTGTATTCCTGGCCCCGGGTCCAGTTCAGGGTGCCGTACAGGCTGTACCCGGACGCGCCGTAATAGCGAAATCCCGATTCCAGTCCGTGCAGATTGACCTCGTTGAGGTTTTCGCTGCGAACCACGATTCGACCTTCCGGGGTGAACTCGCCGGTGGCCTCGGAGCTGATCTGGTCCCGGTAACGGCTTTGCCAGGCGTAGAGTTCCAGCTCCCATGCGCCCGCACTGTATTTCACACCCGCATCAAGTGTGAGCACGGATTCAGGCTGCAGGTCCGTATTGGCGACATTGAACCGGTTGCCGGGCCTGGGCCCCAGGGTGCCCAGGTCGTAAATATTTGGCGGGCGAAATCCGCGTCCCGCATTCGCCGAGAAGCGTAATCCCTGGTGCACCTCGTAGCCCACGCTCAGGTTGCCGGTCAGATCGCTGGGCTCGAGAAGGAAACCGCCATTTTGCGAGGCGGGAGCCTGGATGGTGAAACGGCTGTAACGCATTCCCGCTCCCAGGATCCACTTCTCGGCCAGGCTGGTCTGCCCATGCATGAACAGGGCATAGCTGTCCATGCTGGCGCCATCGGGGAAGCGTGGGGACCGCACTTCGCTCTCGTCGGTGTCCAGCCACAGACCCTGGCGGGCGCTCAGGATTGTATCTTGATAGCTCTCAACACCCAGGGTCAGGAAGGTGTCCTCGTAAGGAATGATTTCGGCCTGGATCTTCAGCCCGTCCAGGGTGCTTTGATTCTGCTCCAGCACCCGCAACTGGCTGCCGAATTCCCGGGTGCGCCGGTCGTCCTGGATGACCTGCCTGGCGATCTGTACCTGCAGGTTGTCCAGTGCGCCGTGCCCGGGGGTCCACTGGTAGCGGCCATGGACAAATTCACGTGAATTCGGTTCAAAGAAAAACTCGTCGGAACTGGGGTTGAGCTGACCGTAGCCGGCTATCAACTCGTCTACCCGTGGTGTGGAGTCCTGTTCGGTGAACTGTCCTCCCAGCATGAATTCATGGCCCGCCGCGGGGGTGAAAATCACCTTGCCATTGGCCGAACGCGAGCTATAGCCGCTGGGTGAGATGCGCTGACCGCCGCCCACGCGCCTGTCATCGGTGTCGTGCAAGGTTACGCCGCCCAGCAAGGCCAGGGTCGGCCCGCCTGCTTCGAGTTCGGCGTGCAGCAGTGTCAGCCGCTCAGCGCTGTTAAGCGAAAGATAGGCCTTGCTGTCCAGCTCCCAGTCCCGCCTGTGGGACGGGGTTGGCGTGATGACGTTAACCACGCCGCCCATAGCGTCATGGCCGTACAGGGTGGGGGAGGGGCCCCGAACGACTTCCAGGTGGCGCACGTTCATGCTGTCCACCAGGGCCAGGTACTGGCTTGGAGCGCTGCGGAAAAACGCGTTGTTCAGGCGCATGCCATCCACCAGGTTCAGGATCTGGGAGCCTTTCAGGCCACGCAGTACCGGTGTTCCCTGTCCCGGGGTAGTCTGCTGGAACCAGGTGCCAACCTCGCCGCGCAGTGCCTCGGGAAGCACGTTTGCCCTGCGCTGGCGCAGCTGCTCGTTGCCAACAACGGTTACCGCGGCGGCTGACTCCAGCACGCTTTGTTCCCTGGCGCTGGCAGTGACTTGCAGGGTTTCGATCAGCGGAGGATGTATTGGCTCCAGCGCCTTGTCGTCGCCATATATCGACCCTGAAACAAGCAGGGACAGGGCGCAAAGCGCAGTGTTGGTAGTCCGGTTCATTATTCGCATGCTTACTCGATGACCCGGTGGTTTGACTCGCGACATGCCCGAACCGGGATTCCTTCAAT
>JAOTSW010000102.1 GCA_029864735.1 Chromatiales bacterium
CAGGGCCGCTTAGCGTAATTGGAATATCGCCTAGTTTCATTGCTCTGTACCCGTTGGGATTAGCCGGCAACAACCGGAATCTTGAAGCCCGGTGGCCGTTTGACCTCGGATCTTGTCAGTTCATCAATCTGCTGCAGGTACTCGGACCAGCTTTGAATCCCGGCTATGGCGCCCAGGTAGCCGCCGTCACGCAGGAATACCAGTGCGGGCCAGGTGGGGAACCCGTAATGTCGCTGAAGTTCTGTTTCGGCCTCGGTGGTAATCACACCTGGTTTCAGGGAACCCTGGAACGCATCAATCAGCTCCGGCAGCACCACGGCAACGTCGGTGGTTTCGCGAAAGCTTTTCGCGTCACCGGCGAAATACAATACGCTGATACCTGGCTGGCTGATGAATTCCCGGTGAGACTCCAGGGTCACTTCCGGATAGCCGAGCTCATCGACCAATCGTTGCACCAGCGGATGACTCATCCGGGCTTTCCTGACTCGTAAATGCCCATTTCCAGTGCCCCCGGGCCAATCAATTCCACCTTGGTGAGGGGTTCTTCCCGTTCACGAAAATTCACTCCCCAGTCATTCAGAATCTCGCATGCGCGATCAACGGCCTCGGGTATGCGCTGGCGAACCGATGCTCGCAGACTTCCACCGTAATCGTCCAGCATCTCCGGTTGTACACCGATAAGCGCCAGTTGTTTTGGGCGGTCATTCAGCAGCTTGGCCGACATCAGGACTTCCTGGAAGCCGGTTTGGTGCATGCTCACTTTCTTGGCGCCCAGGTACTGAGGCACCTCGTCATCGCGCATGACACGCAACTGGCCGGGTTCCAGGCCGAAGTCTATGGCATCGAAAAGCAGCAATCGGGACACGCTGCTGACCCAGGGCAGCAGGAACAGACCCTGGGTTCCACCGTCCATCAGGCGGACTGTCTCGTCAAAGTGAAAACGGGCATTCAGGGCCTCGACACAACGTACTCCGAAGCCCTCGTCGGCCCAGAGTACGTTGCCGATGCCCAGGATAAGGGTTTCAGTTTCTCCCTCAGCCACCATCAGGAATCATCATCCCTGAACATGCGCCAGCCGCCGATGATCACGCTAACACTGCTGCGCTTGCCTACCATGTCTGCCCTGACCGCCATGTAAATGTGGACGATGACAAACATCAGCATGACCCACATTCCCAACTGGTGCCAATTCCGGGTTCCCTCTCCATCGCCCAGCATGGGAATGATCCAGCCGAACATCCTGTCAGCCCAGCTGCCTAGTCCAAGGCCCTGGCCATACAGTGCAAAGCCGGTGATTATCATGAAGAACGTCATCACGGTGTTGAAGAAGAACATGGCGGTCTGGGCCAGTGGGTTATGACCCAGGCGCTTGTCTTCTCTTGGCGTCAAGAAAAGGTAGTACTTCACTTCGTGCAAGAGTCCTCTCCACCACCTGCCGCGCCATAGGGGCAGCATGAATATTTCGCGAGAGTGCTTGTTGCCGACGAAGGCCCAGTAAATCCTGACTGCAAACCCCACCGCAAACACGTAAGCGGAGATGAAGTGAACCATGCGAATATTTCCCATCAGGAAATGACTGCTGGGTTCTCCGATGGGTGATGGAAGAGGGTGGGCGATCAGGTAGCCTGTCACCGCCAGTGTCAGGAAGCTGAAGGTATGTACCCAGTGCCACAACCGCACCGGGGCTTCGAACACATACTCCGCCCTTTTCCCTCCAGCTTCGCGCAGTCCACTTGCCACATTGCTGTTCATGTCGCTGTCCTCCTTCTAGCGGACCTTGACCGTTGCGAGTTCCTGGCCGTCGGGCGCGATGACATGGGTGGCGCAGGCAAGGCACGGATCGAAACTGTGAATAGTTCTCAGGATCTCCAGTGGTTGCTCTGCGTTGACCATGGGGGTGCCCAGCAGGGCCGCCTCGTAGGCGCCGATGTTGCCGGCCGGATCCCTGGGTGACGCGTTCCAGGTGGTCGGGACGATGGCCTGGTAGTTCTCGATCTTGCTGTCCTTGATATGGACCCAGTGCCCCAGCGCCCCTCGCGGTGCCTCCACTCGTCCCACGCCCTTGGTGTCCTTGGGCCAGCTGCTGGGTTCCCAAAGATCCATGTTTGATGTGGCGGTGTCGCCGGCCTTCAAATTGGCCATCATGTCGTCGAAAACAACCCGCATCTTGTGTGCCGCCCAGGAGCACTCCAGACCCCTTGCCGCTGTGCGGCCGAGGGTTGAGAAGAGCGCCGTCAGTGGCAGACCCAAGGCACCCAGCAGACCATCGACCTGGGCTTTGATTTCCTCATTGCCCCGGGCATAGGCGATCACATAACGGGCCAGGGGACCGACTTCCATGGCGTGTCCGCGCCAGCGCGGAGCTTTGACGAAGGAATACTTGGCACCCTCGTCAATTTCCTGGATGTTGGTCTTCGTGCCTTTTGTATTGGGGCCGAGCTCGAAATTGGGATCGGTGACGCCGTCCCAGGGATGCAGGCCCTTGTTCTCGTCCGGGTACTTGTACCAGGAGTGAGCGACGAACTCCTGCACTTGCTCCGGATCACGGGTATCCACCTCGTGTACGGTGGACAGGTCGCCATTGATAATGGCGCCGCCGGGCATGTACATGTTCTCCTGGGACCAGTCATTGGCCACTCTCGGGAAATCGCCGTAGGAGAGCAGGTTCGTGCTGGACAGGCCGCCACCGTAGGTAGTCCATTCCGGATAGAACGACGCGATAGCGGTCAGGTCCGGGATATATACCTTGTCAATGAACTCAATCGAGCGGTCAATGATGGACGACACCAGGTTCAGCCATTCCATGTTGATGCCCCCGGTTTCGTTCAGGCTGAACGAGCAGGGCATGCCACCCACGACCCAGTTCGGGTGCGGATTACGCCCACCGAACACGGTGTGAATCTTGACGATTTCACGCTGGAAATCCAGTGCCTCAAGGTAATGGGTAACCGCCATCAGATTAGCCTCGGGCGGTAACTTGTAAGCCGGGCTGCCCCAGTAGGCATTTGAGAAGGGTCCCAGTTGACCGGACTCTACAAACCGTTTTATCCGCGCCTGCACGTCACGGAAATATCCGGGTGAAGACTTGTGCCAGGTGGAAATGGATTGTTGCAGGGCAGAGGTTGCCTTGGGATCGGCGCTGAGCGCGCTGACCACATCGACCCAGTCCAGGGCATGCAGGTGATAGAAATGCACCAGGTGATCCTGGGTGTATTGCGCCAGCATCATGAGGTTGCGGATATGGTTTGCATTGGTGGGAATCTCGATGCCCAGCGCATCTTCTACCGCACGCACCGAGGTCAGTGCGTGTACACCCGTGCAGACGCCGCATATCCTTTCTGTGAAGGCCCATGCATCGCGAGGATCCCGCCCCTTGAGAATGATCTCCAGGCCACGCCACATGGTGCCCGTGGAGACCGCATTTCGGATCACGTTTTCCGTGTCCAGGTTTACCTCAATTCGCAGATGTCCTTCAATTCGGCAGATCGGGTCGACCACCACGCGCTGGCCGCTTGTATCCAGTGCAAAACCGTTAGCGGTTACAGACTCAGTCATGGCTGGCCCCTCCCTTGTCACTATTCTTTACTTTGCTGATCACCGATGCCGCTGCATGGGCCGCCACGCCAATGGCAGCTGCGCCGGCCAGTATTCCGCCGACTTTATCGGCAGTGGATTCAATGCCTCCTCCAACGGTCAGGTTGGTTTCGGGGCTGTAGAAGGAACCGCGGTCCCAGAAATTGTCTTCGGAACATCCCAGGCAGCCGTGACCGGACTTCACCGGCCAGGATAGCCCTTCGTTCCACTCGATAGTGGAGCAGGCGTTGTAGGTGGTCGGTCCCTTGCAACCCATCTTGTACAGGCAGTAACCCTTGCGGGCGCCTTCGTCGTCGAAGCGCTCAACGAATTGACCGGCGTCAAAATGGGCACGCCGATAACACTTGTCGTGATTACGTTGGCTGTAAAACATCTTTGGCCGGCCCTGGCGATCCAGTTCCGGGAAGCGATCAAATGTCAGCATGTAGGTGATGACACCCGTCATGACCTCGGCAATGGGCGGACAGCCTGGCACCTTGATGATGGGCTTGTCGGTGATCACCTTGTGAATGGGCATGGCCCGGGTGGGATTCGGGTGTGCTGCTTGCACGCAACCCCAGGAAGCGCAGGAACCCCATGCAATGATTGCCTTGCAGTGACTGGCCATGCGGCGCAGTTTTTCCACATAGGGCTTGCCGCCCTGGAAGCAATACATGCCGTCCTCGTTCAGAGGAGGATTACCTTCGCAGGCCAGGATAAAGTTGCCGTCATATTTCTCGATGGTCTGTTCGAGTATTTCCTCAGCCTGGTGACCCGCCGCGGCCATCAGGGTGTCATCGTAATCCAGCGAGATCATGGACAGCACAACGTCCGATGTCAGTGGATGACCTGAGCGTATGAAGGATTCGGAGCAGCAGGTGCATTCCAGGCCATGCAGCCATATAACGGGCGTGCGAGGTTTGGTCTCCAGCGCGTGGGCAATGGTGCCTGCAAATTCGGGCCCCAGGCCCAGCCCTGCAGCAGTCAGGCTACAGAACTTGAGAAAGCTGCGCCGAGTAACACCATGTTCCCGCATGGCTTCGTAAAAAGTCTTTTGTATACCCATAACGACGTCACTCCTCCAAACTGATGCTGTTCAATCCTTCGGTTTCCGAATGTTGTAGCCGGAAATGCCAGACGATGATCCGCCCTTTCGGTTATCGGCCTGCAAGCTGTATTTCATAGAAACCACAGGGCTGGTAGACCGTGTAACCGGTCTGCCAGCCATGAATTTTTTCCGGGACTGTTGGGGTGATGTGTCGCAGGGCCTTGTGGTTGCCCACAAGATCGTGACCCCTTCCGTGGGGCGCTCTGCTATGAGTCGATGTCAACAACGTCTTCCACCCGACGATCCTCGTCAGTTCTGCGGCGGTTGTTTAAATTGATTCTTATTATATTTTCGGTCTCTGCCACCCGCTTGCAGGGTCGGGCACGCGAATAAAACGAGACCTGTTCGCAGAAACCATACACTGCGCTGCAAGCGGATAGGTATCAGGGTATCTACTTAGACCTTATCTGGTAGGAATGATTATAGTTAGATTGAGTAAATGCGATGAAATAACAGGTGGTCATCATGTGCTTGGCAGTGCCAATGAAAGTCCAATCGGTCAACGGCTTTGTGGCGAGTTGCGAGGCCATGGGTGTGCATCGGGATGTCAGCCTGTTCATGATCCAGGATGAAACCATTGAGCCGGGTGATCACTTGCTGGTACACGTGGGATACGCGATCAAGAAGGTATCGGCCAGCGACGCCGCTGAGGCCTGGAAATTGTTCGACGAAATGCTGGCCTACGATGCATGAGCTGTCGGTTTGCCAGGCCCTTGTAGAGCAGGCTGAACTGATTGCCCGTGAACGCCAGGCGAGTGTCACCAGACTGATACTGCAAATTGGACCCTTGTCGGGTGTGGAATCGGAGTTATTGCGAAGGGCTTTTCCCCTGGCCAGCGCGGGAACGTGCTGTGAGGGTGCTGCACTGGAAATCCTGGCCGCGCCGGTAACCGTGTATTGCCCCGACTGCATGGTTACCTCGGAGGTGGCGGCCAACAAGTTGCTTTGCCCCGAATGTGGCAACTGGCGGACGAGCCTGGCATCAGGGGATGAAATGGTGTTACAGACAGTGGAGTTGGAGACCCGGGCCGCCAACGGTAATGAGTCCACCGGCCAACGCTGAGGAGTGAGCAATGTGTGATACATGTGGCTGCAACATTACGCCGGGAAATAAACACCTGGTGGAGGCTGGTGGAAAGTTCTCTCACAGTGCTTCGGGACACGAGTCGGTGGAGGTTCTGCAGAACCTGTTGTCGGAGAACGATCACCAGGCTGATCACAACCGCGAACACTTTCACCGCCACGGCGTGCTGGTGATCAACCTGATGTCCTCACCCGGGGCGGGCAAGACCAGCCTGCTTGAGGCAACGGTCCGGGCCTTGGGCGGCAAACTGGGCATCGCAGTGATCGAGGGTGACCTGGAAACCGAGAACGATGCACAACGCTTGCGTGAGTGTGGGATTCCCGCGGTACAAATCACCACGGGCAGCGCCTGCCACCTGGATGCCCACATGGTGCACCAGGCCTTACACCAGATGTCCCTGGACAATATAGATGTGCTGTTCATCGAGAACGTGGGCAACCTTGTTTGCCCGGCGAGTTTTGACCTGGGTCAGCATATCAATGTCGCCTTGTTGTCAGTCCCCGAGGGTGACGACAAGCCGGCCAAGTACCCGGTCATGTTTCGAGCAGTGGATGCGGTGCTGCTTTCCAAGACAGACCTGCTTCAGGTGTTACCGGAGTTTTCTCCCCAGCGTGCCGAGACTGCGTTGCGCAGCCTGGCCAGTGAGGCGCCGCTATTGAATGTAAACGTGCGAAGTGCGGAAGGCCTGCAGCCATGGCTGGACTGGCTGGGTGAGCAGATTGCGGTGTTCAAGAGCGCCAGGGAAACCGGCGCCATGGGGCATTTCAGACCCGTGACGGGCCAGGCACACGTATTAACTCATCCACACCTGAGCCAGTTCACCCCCAGGGAGAACGATGGATGAGTGCCCGGGCCCGCAAGCTGCTTGATTCCATTCGGAGCATGGAACTGCCCCGGAAGGTGAAAATCATGAATGTATGCGGCGGGCACGAAAGATCAATTTCCCATGCCGGCATTCGAGGGGTGTTGCCACCCGACGTCGAGTTGATTCCCGGACCTGGGTGCCCGGTGTGTATCTGTCCCGAAGAGGATGTGTACGAGGCCATTCAGCTCGCGTTGAATGAGCCGCTGACCTTGCTGGCGTTTGGGGACATGCTCCGGGTGCCGGTGAACCTTCCCCGCAGTGAGCCCCGTTCGCTTGAGCAGGCCAAGGCCGCAGGCGGCGATGTGCGCCCTATCGCAACACCCATGGAAGCGGTGCGAATTGCGCGGGAGCAGCCGGATAGACGAGTGGTTTTTTTCGCTGCCGGTTTTGAAACCACCACTGCGCCCGTGGCCGCCATGCTGGCCGAGGGCGTACCGGATAATCTCCTCGTGCTGTTGTCCGGCAGGCTGACCTGGCCCGCCGTGGCGCTGTTGCTTGATTCGGGTGAACCGGGTTTCGACGCCTTGATTGCACCGGGTCACGTGGCCACTGTCATGGGCTCCGAAGAGTGGGAGTTTGTTTCCACAAAGCACGGAATCCCGGCCGCGGTGGCGGGCTTTGAGAGTGAGTCCTTGCTGGCGGCCATGCACTCGGTGCTGCGACAGCTACAGGAAGGAAAGCCGAGCCTGGAAAATTGCTATCCTTCGGTGGTCAGTCCTGGCGGGAATCCGGTTGCCAGGGCCTTGCTGGCAAAGACCATGGATGTGGTGGATGCCAACTGGCGCGGGATTGGCAGTATTGCCAGGTCGGGCTTTTCCCTTTCGAAGGAATTTCGCTCCCATGATGCTCGGGTGCAGCTACCTTCCTATCATGACGACGCCCGCAAGAGAGTCGGAGAAATGCCTCCTGGCTGTGATTGCGCCAGCGTCGTACTGGGAAAGATTTATCCAAACCAGTGCAAGCTGTATGGAAAGGCCTGCGTGCCTCGCAACCCGATTGGACCGTGCATGGTCTCTGACGAGGGGGCCTGTCGAATTTGGTGGTCAGGCGGCATCCGAAACACCGATGGGCAGGGCGCGAAGCCGACCCTTCGGGCGGAATGAGCCGTGGCCTCCCACCCTGCAGACAGCCCGCCATCTGGTGATGAAACCCTCTGTGTCTCCCTGCATGTGACGGGGCATGTGCAGGGCGTGGGGTTTCGACCCCATGTTTACCGGCTTGCTCATGAGCTGGGCCTGGTTGGCTGGGTGCGAAATGCCATGGGCCAGGTGGAAATCGTGGTGCAGGGCCCTGGTGGCCTGGTCGAAGAGTTTGTTGATTGCCTGATTCATCGGGCACCGCCTCTTTCGAAACCCATACTGGAACGTCGGGCCCCATTGCAGTGCCAGGCGTTCAATGATTTTGACATTCGTGTCAGTGAGTCCGGTTCAGCCGCCCGGGTATTCATTCCGCCGGATTACTTTTGCTGCGAAGACTGTGTGAAGGATATTAATACCCCCGGCAATCGTCGCTACCGATATCCGTTCACCAATTGCACCCAGTGTGGCCCGCGTTACACCCTGATCCGGGCACTGCCTTACGATCGGCCTAACACTTCCATGGCCGGTTTTCCGCTGTGCGAAGAATGCCTGGCTGAATACAAGAATCCGCTGGACAGGCGATTTCATGCCGAGCCGGTGGCCTGCCCGGACTGCGGTCCCTCATTGAGCCTGGTCAGTGCCGGGGAAATTATTGCCGAGGGCAATAGAGCCCTTGCCTGCACCGTGGCCGAGCTGCGCAAGGGAAAGATCCTGGCGGTGAAGGGTGTAGGCGGGTATCACTTGATGTGTGATGCTCGCAACGAAGAAGCGGTGCAACGCCTGCGGGAGCGAAAGGTTCGCCCCGATAAACCCCTTGCGGTCATGTTCCCTCAATCCGGTGAAGACGGTCTGGGCGCCCTGCGTGGGCAGGTGTGCCTGGACGATCACACCGCAAAAGCAATTTCGGGTCCGGCCCGACCTATAGTGCTGGTTCCCCGACAGGCCGAATCTGACCTGGCCCGTGGCGTGGCCCCGGGGCTGGCGGAACTGGGCGTTTTCCTTCCATACAGTCCTTTGCACCACCTGTTGCTGG
>JAOTSW010000103.1 GCA_029864735.1 Chromatiales bacterium
CTCGTCAAAGTGCAGTCCCGCGGTGGGAGCCGCCACCGCGCCGGGCTCCCGGGCATAAACTGTCTGGTAGCGCTGGCGATCCTCCGGGCTGTCCTCACGATGAATGTAGGGCGGCAGGGGCATGTGCCCATGCTGTTCCATGAGCTCGGCCACGGGCATCTCGAACTTAACCCTGAACAAGCTGTCCTGGCGGCCTTCCACCACGGCGCCCACGCCGTGAAACTCCAGTCGACTGCCCTCACCCGGGGTCTTGCTGGCGCGCACGTGGGCCAGCACCGTGTGGGAGTCCAGCACCCGCTCCACCAGGCACTCCACTTTGCCGCCAGTGGCCTTGGCTCCCAGCAAGCGAGCAGGGATAACCCGGGTATCGTTAAACACCATCAAGTCGCCGGGCTGGCAAAGCCTGTCCAGTTGGTCAAAAGTGCTGTCCCGGGCGGGCCTGCCTGAGGAGCCAACCACCAGCAGGCGGCTTTGGCTGCGACCAGGCAACGGCGCCTGGGCAATCAGGTGCTCGGGAAGATCAAAAGTGAAATCAGATCGTTTCATGGCGGCGCATAATAACAGAGGGCAGCCACCGCTGGCTCTACCTGATGTCCCGCGAACAAGCCGGCAACAGCAAGCAAAACCCACCGGAGGCTGCCCGGGGGAGTTCTCCCGGCCAGTGTTGCGGGCGCCGGGGCGCCCGCATCCGCAAGCCTACAGTTTCAGTAACATCTTCACCATGTCGGTGGAGTCCGGATCCATGGAGATGCTGAAGCCAAGATCCCGGGCCAGTCGAATCATGTTGGAGTTCTCGCGAAGCGCAACACCGTCCATGTATTGCAGACCCCGGTCCCTGGCCACATCAATCAGGTCCCGGAACAACCGGGAGGCCAGCCCCCTGCCCTGCAATTCATCCGCCAACACGATGGCAAATTCGCAGCCCTCGCCGTCCAGCTTTGTGATGTAACGGGCCACACCCACTTGCTGTTCACCTTCCGGGGTCTCCCGCACTGCAATCAAGGCCATTTCCCGGTCATAGTCGATCTGGGTAAATCGCGAAAGCATCGCCGGAGTCAGCTCCCGGAGTGTGTACATGAAGCGCAGGAAGCGGGTCCGGTCACTGAGCTTGGTCATCAACTGCTGCTCAAGCCGCGCATCTTCGGGACGAATCGGGCGAATCAGGAAACGCTCGCCATCGGGAATTTCAAAGTGATGGGCCAGCCCGCTGGGGAAAGGATGAATCGCCATGTGAGCATAGGGCTGCTGGCTGGGTTCGACCTTGCGAACAACCACCCGGGCATCCACGGCGACTACTCCATTCTCGTCGACAATCAGAGGATTGATGTCCATCTCCTCGATCCCCGGCAACTCGCAAACCATTTCCGAAACTCGCAGGATGGCGTCCTCCAGGGCCTGCATGTTCACCTTCGGCAAACCGCGGAATTCCTCCAGGTATTTCGCCGCCTTGGTTGAGCGGATCATGCGACGGACCAGGTAGGCGTTAAGCGGAGGCATGGCCAGGGCCCTGTCTCCAAGAATTTCCACCATGGTGCCGCCCAGGCCACAACTGATTACGGGGCCAAACACCTTGTCGTTGACCACACCGACCATCAGCTCGCGGCCGCTGTTGGAGTGCCACATACGCTCGATAACCACGCCGTCCACCCTGGCATCAGGAGCCAGCCTGGTAACCTTTTCCATCATTTCCTTGTAGGCCTTGCGCACCTCATCGCCGCTGTTCAGGCCCAGTCTCACGCCGCCCACGTCGGATTTATGGGTAATGTCAGCGGAGTAAATTTTCATGGCCACCGGGAAACCCACTTCCTCGGCTACCCGCACCGCCTCCCCAGCCTCCCGGGCAGGAAGACTCTTCAGAATCGGAATCTTGAAGCAATCCAGCAGAGCCTTGGATTCAGCCACATCCAGCACATTGTGACCAACCTCGATTGCATTGTTGATAATCCGGCGGGCCTCGACCAGGTCCGGAGCAGCTTGCGGGCTCAGGGGATCGGGAACCTGTAGCAGCAACTTCTGATTGGCCGTGTAAGCCGCGGCGGCGGAAAACGCCAGCACCGCATTCTCCGGCGCCCTGTAGGATGGAATATTGTTGGCGAAAAACAGCTTGCGGCTGCTGACCACGGCTTTCTCGCCCATCCAGCAGGTAAACAGCGCCTTGCGGTGCGTCTTCTTCAGTTCCACCACACGCTCCGCCACCGCAAAGGCATCCGTCATGGCCTGGGGGGTAAGGATAGCCAGGACCGCGTCCACGCCCTCGTCATCCATGCAAATTCTTAGCGCCTTCTCATACCGCTCTGCCGAGGCATCACCGATCACATCCACCGGATTGCCCTTGGACCAGGTTGCCGGCAATACGCCATCCAGCGCTTTCATGGTCAGGGGGCTCAATTCGGCCAGTTTCAGACCCAGTTCATTGACCGAGTCGGCGGCCATGACTGCGGGACCGCCACCATTGGTCACGATGCACAGGCGCGGGCCACTGGTTCTGACGCCGGAATTCAGGGTCAGCGCGGCGGCAAAGAAGCTTGCGAAACTGATTACCCGGACTGCACCGGCACGTTTCACTGCAGTGTCAAACACGTCATCGGCGCCCACCATGGCCCCGGTGTGAGACACCGCCGCCTTGGAGCCGCCATCATTGCGTCCGGACTTCATCACGATGACCGGCTTCACTCTGGCCGCTGCACGCAGCGCACTCATGAAGTGCCGCGCGTCATGAAGGCCTTCCACATACAGCATGATCGAGTCGGTCCCTGGATCCTGCACCAGGAAATCCAGGATTTCGCCGAAATCCACGTCGGCGGAAATACCCGTGGAAATCACGCTGGAGAAGCCGACACCGTTGGTCTTCGCCCAGTCCAGGATCGCCGTGCACAGGGCGCCGGACTGTGAAACCAGGGCGATTCGACCCGGATTGGCCGCACCATGACTAAAGGTGGCATTCAAACCCAGGTCGGTTCGCATGACACCCAGGCAGTTCGGACCCAGGAAACGCAGTCCGTATTTTCTGGCCACGGCCAGGGCCTTTTTCTCGAGTTTCACGCCTTCGGGTCCAGCCTCGCGGAAGCCGGCTGAAATCACGATGGCACCCCGAACACCCTTTTTGCCACATTCTTCAAGAATCCCGGGCACAGTCTTCGCCGGGGTCACTATAAGCGCTAAATCCGGCACCTTGGGCAGGTCCGACACACTGGCGTAGCAGCGACGTCCCTGCACTTTCTCGTACTGGGGATTTGCCAGGTACAAGCGTCCGCGGAAGCGTGATTTCAGAAGATTCTTCAACACGACGCGTCCCAGGGATCCCTCGCGCTCACTGGCGCCAATCAGGACCAGGCTGTTAGGGGCAAAAATTGCAGCGACATCATAATCCGGGACCGAAAGGTCTCTATTTTTGGTCATTGGAAATCTCAAATTAGGCGGAGACGCAATTATCCCATTAAACTCCCAGCCATAGTCCTGTGGAGAGCCGAATGCCGACTGCGTTTATTACTCATTCTAAGTTTTCAGAACACGAAATGTTGCCCGGTCATCCGGAGAACCCCCACAGACTCAGAGTTATTGGCGAACACCTTGCCAGGCTCGGCGTTGCGGATTTCCTCGTTCATGTTGATGCCCCGATGGCCGCCCGCGAGCAGGTGGAGCGGGTGCATTCGGCCAGTCACATTGAAAACCTGGCCCAGCATTCGCCCAAGCACGGACTGGCGTTTATCGACTCGGATACGGCCATGAACCCGAACACCCTGGAGGCGGCATGGCGAGCTGCGGGTGGCGCCGCACTGGCCGCGGACATGGTCATGGAAGGCAAGGTTAACAATGCTTTTTGCGCCTTGCGACCGCCGGGACACCATGCGGAACGCGACAAGGCCATGGGATTTTGCTTTTTCAACAATGTTGCCGTGGCCGCCGCCCAGGCCATGCAGGCCCATCACCTGACCCGGGTCGCGATCCTGGATTTCGATGTCCACCATGGGAACGGCACCATAGATATCTTCAAGGATGATAAGCGGGTGATGGTCTGCTCAAGCTACCAGTATCCACTCTATCCATTCCGGAACACCCCAAGCCTACCCGGGAGACTGGTCAACACACCCCTGGACCCGGGCGCGGGAAGTGACGAATTTCGCCAGGCGATTAATGATCACTGGCTGCCCGAACTGAATGCATTCAAGCCTCAGCTGGTATTGATTTCCGCGGGTTTTGACGCTCATCGGGACGACCCGCTGGCGGATCTGAACCTGACCGACAGCGACTTTGACTGGGTCACCGATAAGGCAATGCAGGTGGCCGGGGAGCATGCCGGGGGCCGCATCGTTTCCTGCCTGGAAGGCGGGTACAGCCTCGAAGTCTTGTCCCGCTGCGTACCCGCACACATAAAAAAACTGGCCGCGTTGTAAGCGCGGCCAGTTTTTCCCAAGACACACAGGCTAAATCAAGTCCTTGCCGGGGAACCGCCTGGAGCCGGCGGCGCCGGGAGCGCTCTCAACTCATCCAACTCTTCCAGCTCCTGCAACTCTTCCAGATCCAGTTCCAGTTCCAGGAATCGATTCAAGTCGCTGACCTTTCGCTCAGGCAAGTTGATCTCAACCTCGGTCTTCTTTTTCTTCCGGACAATCTGGACGGTCACTTTTTCACCGGGCTGGTAACTGCGCAGAATACGCATGGCGTGTGATGGGCTTTCAGGAGTTCGCCCATCAATTTGCTTGATGACGTCGCCATCTCGAATGTCCATCTCTTTCTGATCAGGTCCTCGCACCACCAGCAGGCCCTCGTCGGTTCCAAAATACTCACCCAGGTCCTTGGTCAGGCTGACCAATTCCATGCCGGCCCAGCTGCGGAAAAACCCCCTGCCCATGTGCAGGGGAACATCCCCGTCTTCAAAGACCTCAATCTCAAAGTTGCGCCCGTGGGGACCACCAAACATCCGATCAAGGCCCGGGCCGGAGAAACCAAACGCCATCGCATCAGCGGCCTTGGTCCGCAGTTGGATTTTATTCTCGATCTTGCCGTCGTCGCGCTGGTAAACCACTGTCACATCGCTGCCCGGCTCCATGTCTCGCATGAACTTCAGCAGCAAGCGATGTGATTCCCGCTCCGAGTCCGCCGCCAGCGATGTATCACCAATACGGGTAATAACGTCACCGGCTTTCAGGCCTGCCTGGTCTGCAGGGCCGCCTGGCGTTACGCCCAGGACTTTGACGCCTTTGCCGTCACCACCTTCACCCGGGCCTATATTGATGCCCAACATGGCCCGCCGACCTTTACCGCGAATATGCCGGATCATTTCCATATCTCCAGCCGCTTCCATACTCAGCTCAGCCACTTCGCGGCCGCTTCTTCCAGCCTGCGCCGTGCGTCCTCGAGACTCCTCTCGACCTCGGCTTCCTTGAGACTCATCTCGGCCTCGGCTTCCTTGAGCTGTGCCTGGTCAGATTGGGAATCTGCTCCATGCAAGGGACCCGCCAGCATCGCCATGGCCAACATCACCAGTAATTTATATTTCATCGCTCTACTCCTTTGCGTACCGGGCCCTGGCCCAAAGCACCTACTGAATTAATCCGGCTGAACTGTTCTTGCAGCCTGTTAAAAAGACGCTCTCTGGGCCTGGGCATAACGCACCTGGACCAGGGAATTCATCACATCCACCCGCTCTTGCCACAAACGCTGCAGCTGGGCGGCCGACAACTCGGGTTGCCCGCCCATCGTCAGTTGGTAATCAATCAACGCCACCCGGTCTTCAAGCACGGAGATCGTGCCTGCCGTGTCAGCGCTCACCACTTGGGGCCCCTCGGGCATGGCCCGCAACACCTGCTCAAGCTGCTGGGATCGGGTCATCAATTCAGCCATGCTGTCCGCCTCAACCGCAGACCCGGCGGTCTCGATTCCAGACCGGGAAACCAGCACCGGTGTGCTGCCGCTCATGGAGGGCCCTGGCATGCTTTCCGGCCCCCGGGGCACCTGGTTCAACAGTCCGAATAGCACCACCGCCACCGCAAGGGCCGCTGCCATTGAGCCCGCCCAGAACCAACCGGTAAATGCCATCGGTTTACGGCTTTGGCTGCCAGCCCGCGCTCGGGATACAGCTTGCCAGGCACCGTCGGGGGCGGGGATTTCCGGCAAGCTCTGGAGACCCACCTGGACGATGCGCAGCCGACCCAGTTCCGCCTGGCAGCGCTGGCAGCCGTTGACGTGATCAGCCACATCTGAAGATTCCGGGGCCGCATCCCGCAAATTCAGGAGTTGTTCGATGCTTGCATGCATGTCAGTCCTCCTTGTTCAGGTTTCAACATGGCCTGCAGCCGCTGATGAGACCGCGCCAGCTGTGATTTCGAAAAACTCACGGTTTTGCCAAGCATTTCCGCTATCTCCACGTGGGTGTAGCCCTCCACGTCATACAACCAGACCACCGCCCGGCCTACCGGGTGGAGCCGCGCCAGGGCGTTCTCCAGATCCATACCCACACCAGCCAAATCCGATTCCCTTGTGCCTGCCTGATCCTGCAAAACGAGTTCCACCACACCGGGGATTCCTTCAATGGAGCGGCCCTTGCGATACCAGGCCGAGCGCAGGTGCATCAGGCACTTGCTCACCGCAATCTTGCGAATCCACGCGGAAACAGGAGCCTCTCCCCGGAATTTCCCAATCCCGTCCAGGACCTCGACAAACGTGTCCTGCAGCACCTCGTCGGCTTGCGCCGGTTGGCCCAGCATGCGACGTGCCAGGGTGTACACCGGACCGCTAAATGCCCGGTACAAGCCCTCGTGAGCCTGTGAGTCACCTGCCACGGCCCTGGCCAACAGGGAGGGGGCAATTTGGATTTCGCTAAATCTAGACATCTTGTACCTATAGATGCGGCATCCCCGCGAATGGTTGCAGCCAATCGGCAAAAAAGACCTATTTCACTCCCTGGCGGGCTTTCAAACCGTCCCGGCCAGCAAGGACACCGCCAAAATACTCTGAATCGCTGTTGGTTTGACGGTGCTTGCCGTCTATAATGGCGCGCCTTGATGGCGGTGTGTTGGAATTGGTAGACAAGACTGACTCAAAATCAGTTGCCCTCTGGGCGTGGCGGTTCGAGTCCGCCCACCGCTACCATCTTTAAGAAAAGCAGCCCCCGGGCTGCTTTTTTTATGCCCTGGACCGCGCTGACGGCCGCTTCCAGGGCCAATTCAGGGCTAAAAAACCGAAACGGAAAACCGGCTCGATCTACACACTTCAGTCGGCATGTCATGGATTTCCCCGGGCAGACCGCTAACAACAGCGTGTGCTTTGGCCGTATTCGACGCGAGGCCCCCGATTATTCCGTCGATCTGGCTACAGGCCCGGTAAATGACTGGACGCACGGCGAAGCCTGCGGATATTCTCCTTCCCTGTCCTAGCCAGCACCCACCGGGAATGCCATGAACTATTGCAGCGACTGCGGGAAACCCATCGTCATAGAAATTCCCGACGGCGACAATACACTCCGACACGTGTGCTCTGCCTGCCGGACCATTCACTACAAAAATCCGCTTATCGTGGTGGGTTGTGTTCCCGAATGGGAGGGCAGGCTGCTGCTGTGCAAGCGGGCTATTGAACCGCGCCTGGGGTACTGGACGGCACCCGCAGGATTCATGGAACTTGGAGAGACCCTGGAAGAAGGTGCTGCAAGAGAAACCCTGGAGGAAGCCTGCGCCCGGGTGGAAATCGGGAGTATGCTGGCCAGCGTCTCGGTCCCCCATGTTAACCAGGTCCACATCATGTTCCGGGCACGCTTGCTGGACGGCCAATTTTCAGCCGGCGAGGAAAGCCTGGAGGTCCGGTTATTCAGCCCGTACGAAATACCCTGGCAGGACCTGGCCTTCCCCAGCGTCACCTTCTCTATAAAGAAGTTGCTGGCTGACCCCCATGGGGGCATGCACAGCCACTCCATAAAACCCAGGTAGTTTGCTCGGGGGTACTGTTCGCGCCGCTCCCAGCATGGCAGAATTAGTTTCTTCGGAACGCCCCAACTTCCTGGCGGCGTAGTCTTCCGAATAATTGTTGGCTGGAGCTACAAATGACGTTCGTTGTTACCGAGCAGTGTATCAAGTGCAAATACACAGACTGCGTTGAAGTCTGCCCCGTAGACTGCTTCCACGAAGGACCCAACTTCCTGGTCATCGACCCGGACGAATGCATTGACTGCACCCTGTGCGAACCGGAATGCCCGGTAGAGGCCATCTCTGCCGATGATGAATTACCGGAAGGCGATGAGAAGTTCATCGAGATCAATGCACGCCTTGCCAAGAAATGGCCCGTCATTACCGAGATGAAGGCAGCCCCGGCAGATGCCGACGACTGGAAGAACAAACCTGGCAAGCTGGCCCTGCTGGAAGAGTAGTCTGTCACCGGCCCAGCCGATAAACGGATGCAAAAAAGCCGGCCCAGGGGCCGGCTTTTTTTATTTATCTCACTGGTCTTTTAATAAGTGCCAGGAGGCGTCGTGGCAGCCAGTTCCAGCTTTCTGAGTAACTCATCCGGCGCCATGTACCCACCAAGATAATCTCCACGCTCGGTAAGTATGGTTGGCGTGCCTCGCAAACCCAGTTTCAATGCCAGGTCATATTGCTGGTTCACCTGGCTGGCATCACATTCGCGAACAGGGAATGGGCTATCACTCTTGGCGGCGGTCATGGCTCCGCTGCGATCTTGCGCACACCATACCTCAACCGCCTTCTGCCATGAGGCCGTTCCAGGGCCGGCAACCGGGTACATCATGT
>JAOTSW010000270.1 GCA_029864735.1 Chromatiales bacterium
TCAACGAGGTGGAAAATGGCGGAAAAATCCAGGGCAGACTGGCAGGCAGCAGCGAAATCTTTAAGAATCGATGGCCGCGCTTTTATCAATGGTCGCAGCGTGGATGCCCTGTCCGGCGAAACCCGGCCCACCTTCAACCCCGCCAATGGCCAGGAGATCGCCCAGGTTGCCTATTGTGGTATCGAGGACGCTGAACTGGCCATTGCCAGCGCCCGGGCCGCATTTGAAAGCGGCGTGTGGTCCGAGATGGCTCCATCGGATCGCAAGATGGTCATGGTTCGCTGGGCCGAACTGATCCAGCAACACCAGGATGAACTGGCCCTGCTGGAGTGCATGGATGTAGGCAAACCCATCGACAACACCCTGAATATCGACGTGGCCGCGGCGGTAAGAACCATACGCTGGAGCGGTGAGGCCATCGACAAGGTCTATGACGAAATCCCTCCCACCCCGGCCAGCAGCCTGGCCCTGGTGCAGCGCCTGCCACTGGGAGTGGTGGCGGCAATCGTTCCCTGGAATTTCCCGCTTTCAACTACCGCATGGAAGCTGGCCCCGGCCCTGGCCACCGGTAATTCGGTGATCCTGAAACCGGCAACCAACACCCCCCTCACCGCCCTGCGCATCGCCCGGCTGGCAGCCGAAGCAGGCTTGCCCGACGGCGTGCTGCATGTGCTGCCTGGATCTGGCGGCTCCCTGGGCAAGCACCTGGCCACCCATATGGATATCGACGGCCTGACTTTCACCGGCTCCACCCCGGTGGGCCAGTTACTGATGCAGTACTCGGGGCAGTCAAATCTGAAACGCACTTTCCTGGAACTGGGCGGCAAGAGCCCGAATATCATTTTCGCCGACGCCAACCTGGAGGCGGCCGCATCAATGGCCGCGGTGGCGGTGTTCTACAACGGCGGCCAGACCTGTACCGCCGGCACCCGCTTGATCGTAGAAGAATCCATCCACGACCGGTTCCTGGAGATGGTCATTGAGAACGCCAGGGGCTGGATGCCCGGCGATCCCATGGACCCGGCAACCACCATGGGACCGATGATTGATTCGGGCCAGTTCGGCACCGTGGCCGGGTACGTGGACGTGGGCCGGGGAGAAGGCGCCGAGTTGGTGTTCGGCGGCAAGCGGTGCCTGGCCGATACCGGCGGCCATTACCACGAACCCACCATTTTCTCTGGCGTCCACAACCAGATGCGTATCGCCCAGGAAGAAATTTTCGGCCCGGTGATGTCAGTCCTGAGCTTCAAGGACGCCGAGGAAGCGGTGAAGATCGCCAATGATTCAATTTACGGGCTCGCAGGCGCCGTGTGGAGCAACAACATCAACACCGCCCACAAGGTGGCCAGGGCGGTAAGAGTGGGCACCATGGGTATCAACAACTACTTCGGTGGCGATATGACCGTGCCGTTTGGCGGCTTCAAGCAAAGCGGAAACGGGCGAGACAAGTCCATGCATGCCTTCAACGACTACACCGAATTGAAGACCACCTGGATCGAATTCGAATAAACAGTGAACTGACCGCCCCCGGGGCGGTCATATTTACCGGCTTGAACAAATTGGGGAATTCAGCAGATGAAGAAATTTTTTAAGTGGTTAGGAATGTCATTCGGCATCATCCTCAGCCTGGCGGTACTCGCCGGACTCTGGTTCTGGAATGCACCGCTGCCCAACTTCGACTGGGCGCTGAACCGGGCGTTCGCCAAGACCGTGCTGGAGAGCCCGGAGACACTGACCCAGTTGCACGTACTGGAGCAGGCGGGCATCACCTTCCACCAGGATGAGCTGGACGACGAGTCCCAGGCCGCCGCCGACGAGGGGCTGGCCAGGATGAAGGAAATCGCGGTGGAATTACGCGGGTTTGATCGGGATGAACTCCCCTATCAGCAACAACTGTCCTACGACATGGTGGACTGGCTGCTGACCCGGATGGAGGACGGTGTCGACAAGTGGCGCTACTACAACTATCCGTTAAACCAGATGTTCGGCGTGCAAAGTAACTTCCCCAGCTTCATGGAGTCCGCCCATGCCATCACCAGCGTGGGAGATGCGGAGGATTACAACACCCGCCTGTCCAAGCTGGGCGTGAAGTTCTCCCAGATCATGGAAGGTCTGACAATTCGGGAAGAAAAAGGTATCCTGCCACCGACTTTCGTGGTCGACAAGGTGCTGGATGAGATGGTGAATTTCGTGGGCGTGCCCGCCTCGGAGAATATCCTGCAGACCTCGTTCAAGACCAAGCTGGAAGAGGCCGGTATATCCGAGGCCGACCAGGCCGAACTGATGGCGGAAAACACCCGCCAGATCGAGAACTCGGTGTATCCCGCGTATCAGATCTTCATCGATTACTACAATGAAATTCGCCCCAAGACCACCACCGACGACGGGGTGTGGAAACTGCCCAATGGCGATGAGTTCTACGCCTTCATGCTGCAGATGATGACCACCAGCGAAATGGGCCCGGCCGAGATTCACGAACTGGGACTTTCCGAGGTCGCCAGGATCCAGGGCGAAATGCGGGAAATCCTGGCTGCGGAAGGCTACGACATCAGCCGCCCCTTCGGCGAATTGATGAATGAAGTCTCCGAGGAAGAGCGTTTCATGTACCCGGACACGGATGAAGGTCGCGAGCAAATCCTGGCTGACTACACAGCCATCCTGGACGAAATCAGTGCAGGCCTGGATGACTGGTTCAACATCCGTCCGGAAGCAGGCCTGGAAGTGAAACGGGTTCCGGAGTTCAAGGAAAAAAGTTCGGCCGGCGCCT
>JAOTSW010000104.1 GCA_029864735.1 Chromatiales bacterium
GCCCTGACCGGCGCAAGCAACCTCTCCTCAGCGGCTGAAATCAGTATGCCGCTGTATTCTGTCGCGTACACCGCCAGTTATCGCTTTGGCATTTTGACTTTTACCGCAGACACGGACACCACCATTTCCTGGGATGAGCAGGCGGGCGTGTACGCCTACAAGACGAACTTCGAAGCTAATGGCCTGGCAGCGCTGAAGTTTCCCGGCATGGCCAAAGACCGGGGGCAATTCAAGGTAGATTGCCGCGGCATCGTTCCGGTGGAAAACCAGCGGGATGACGGCTCAAAGAAACTGGATGAGGATGTGTTCACCACGTTCGCGGCCGAGACAAACCAGGCCACCGTGAACTACCGGGGCGAAAGCGTTGACTTCGACCTACCGCCGGGCACCGTTGACCCCCAGACATTGACGTTGGCATTAATGCTGGATTTGCAACAAGGACTTCCCCCGGGCACCTATTCCGCGCTGGACAGGACCAGGATCAAGACCTACCTGTTCAAGGCAATCGGCGAGGAAGAACTGGAAACCAAAGTGGGCAAGTTTGCCACCGTGGTGCTACAGGAAGGCAGGGACACTGACACCCGCACTCGTAAAGTCTGGGTGGCTCCCGAACTGGGTTACCTGCCGGTGAAAATCCAGTACAACCGCAAGGGAAAGACGCAGGCCATTATGACCATCAACAGCCTGGTCCAAAACGGACGGGGCCCCGCCGTAGACTGTGAAAAACCGGCATCAAATGCGGTTCCGCCGGTAATCAACTAGCTCGCCATCTCCTTTGACCCGGGAAAATGACCCTGGCTGGGTGAACTCAGGTCTGGGGAAGGGTTACCCCTATCTGCCCCTGGTATTTGCCACCCCTGTCCTTGTACGAGGTTTCGCAAACCTCATCTGACTCAAAGAACAGCATCTGGGCAACACCCTCGTTGGCATAGATCTTCGCCGGCAGCGGTGTGGTATTGGAGAATTCCAGGGTTACGTGACCTTCCCACTCCGGCTCCAGCGGCGTTACGTTCACGATGATCCCGCAACGCGCATAAGTGGATTTCCCCAGGCAGATGGTCAGCACATTACGCGGAATCCGGAAGTACTCCACGGTGCGCGCCAGGGCGAAGGAATTAGGCGGAATGATGCAGACATCCGCATTGACGTCTACAAAGCTGTTGGCGTCAAAATTCTTTGGATCCACCACCGCGGAATTGATATTGGTGAAGATCTTGAACTCGCCGGCACACCGCACGTCATAGCCGTAGCTTGAGGTGCCGTAGGAGACGATTCTTCCTTTCTCGTTTGTCCTGATCTGGCCGGGCTCGAAGGGCTCTATCATTCCCTGGTCGCCGGCCATGCGTCGAATCCACTTATCTGATTTTATGCTCATGTAATCAACTGTTTTCTATAGATATATTAGGGAAGAGACGACTGTAGTCGCGGCCTTGGGCAGCCAGTTTGGCTGCCGCGCTGCGGGCGATCTCGCGATAGCGCTGCGCCAACGGTCCATCCGGGTCCGCGACGACCGTGGGATGACCCGAGTCAGCTTCCTCACGAATGCGGATATCCAGAGGAAGCGAACCCAGCAACGGAACATTGTATTGCTCAGCCATCGATGCGCCGCCACCGGTACCGAAGATAGGTTCCTCGTTTCCACAGTTGCTGCAGATATGGGTGCTCATATTTTCCACCACACCCAGCACAGGGACGGACACCTTCTCAAACATTTTCAGTCCCTTACGCGCATCCAGCAAGGCAATATCCTGAGGCGTGGTGACGATGATCGCACCACTCACCGGCACTTGCTGTGACAGGGTCAGGGCGATATCACCGGTACCCGGCGGCATGTCCACCACCAGGTAATCCAGTTCGCTCCAGTTGGTGTCACCGATCAACTGGTTCAGAGCCGATGTCACCATGGGACCCCGCCAAATCATTGGCTCCTCGTCATCAATCATGAATCCGATGGACATACATTCCAGACCGTAGGCTTCCAGGGGATCGATGGACTTGCCATCCGGGGTTCCGGGACGGCGACCGGACAAACCCAGCATTCGCGGCTGGGAGGGTCCATAGATATCCGCATCCAGCAAACCTACAGTGGCACCCTCTGCGATCAACGCCAGGGCCAGGTTCACCGACGTGGTGGACTTGCCCACGCCGCCTTTGCCTGAGGCAACAGCGACAATATTCTTGATGGACTTGATAGGCTTTAGATTACGCTGGACGGCGTGAGAGAGGATCTTCCAGGCAATCTCCACCTGCACTTCGTTCACACCCTCCACAGACCCCGCGGCCTCGCGCGCCAGCTGCTCGAACTGCTCCCTGGCCCCCGCGGCCGGGTAACCAAGTTCGATGTGAATCGAGGCAAGTCCCCGCTCGACCGTGGCCGACTTCACCCATTTCAATTCACCCAGGCTTTTGCCAGCATAGGGGTCCTGAATTGCGCCAATCGCCTGCTGAACCAGCTTGTTTACGTCTTGTTCCATCGAGATACCATTAACCCTTACTGCGCCAAGTCAGCATGTCCGAAAGCACGGGATTGTACCTGAAACAGAGAAATCCTTACTATCCAATCCGCCAGGTCCCTTGCCTCAACCCTGTGGAGGGGTAAACTTGGTCACCAAATTGAGACCGACTCGACTTATAAGAGTTTGGTGGCTATGGCATACTCTTTTGCAGTATGTCCGGGTGGGTGAGGAGCCCAGGCCATACATACCCCGCGGCGAAACAGGGATGCCCCGGAGCACAAAACCAGTCAAATGAAGCTTGTTAAGGACATATTTGTGATGTGTAACCCACGTCCAGAGATCTTCAGTGAACTCGGCAGCCGCATCGGAAACTGCGGCTGTTGCGAATTTCCGGGGTCACGCGGCTACTTATGCTGAAAATTTTTGGCTCATTAAAAGCTGACAAACTCATCGCCCAGCTAATTGAAAGCGCGGACGAAGATTCTGCGCAGAGCAACAAGGCTGTTGAGGCCCTGATCAAGGTAGGTGGCGCTGCGGTGCCGAAGCTGATCGCCGCCCTGGAGCATAGCAACAAGAAAGAGACCGTACTGATCGTCGAGGTACTGTCCAAGGTGCTAAACGCCAAGACCTTGAGCCAGTTCGTAGAGGGACTGAAAAGCTCCAATCAGCGAATTATCTCAGGTCTCGCCTGGGCCATGAGCACCAACGAGCGATTTGACCCCAACAAGTTGCTGCCCCTGCTCACTGATTCGGAAATAAACAAGACCGGTGTCATTGCAGTTCTGTCTGCACATAAAAAGCGGCTGAATCTGCGGGAATTGCTGAAAATTGTTTATGAGCTTGAGCCACAGGATAAAGCAGCCCTGTTCAAGATAATCGGGGGAATGGTCGATGAGTCCATGGTCCCCGAATTGCTGAACCGGCTTGAAGGCAAGGACACCCTGGTGCGAGTGCACCTCATGGCCATCCTGTCCAGGTTCAATGTGCCCTCGGTGCATCGGGCCCTGGAGAAACAACTCTCCAATCGCAACAAACTGGTCAAACAGGCAGCCCTGAACGCCCTGGAAAAGGTCCCCGGCGGCGTCGACATCCAGACACTTTGCGCCCTGTTGCGGGATCCGGAACTGGATGTGCAAGACAAGGCCGTGGACGTGATCATCGCCCAGCGCCACCCGGATACGGTCAAGTACCTGGTTGAAGTCCTGAAGGACGAATCGGAATACGCCAGACGCTCAGCGGTCGAGGTTCTCAACGAACTCGGCGATGTGGACTCCATCAAGTACCTGTTGGACTCCATCAAGGACGAGGACTGGTGGGTTCGCTCCAGGGCCGGAGACGCTCTGGCAAAGATTGGCGGGCAAAAGGTCGTGGAAGCCGTGCTGGTCCTGGTCCAGGACGAGGATGAAGAAATCCGGCGCGCGGCAGTAGAAATTCTTAATTCCACCAAGGATGAACGGGCAGTTAACCACCTGATCAAGGCCACCGAGGACAAGGACTGGTGGGTGAAAGAGCGCTCCGCGGATGCCTTGGCTGAAATTGGTGACAAGAAGGCGATTCCGGCACTGAGAAAAATGCTTACCGGTGATCCGCGCTCTATTCCCGCCGGAATCAGGGCCCTGACCAAGTTGGGGGACCACGGTGCGGTGGATCAGTTGGTGAAATTACTGGCCAGCCCGGAAAGGGAAATCAAAATCGAGGCGGTCAAGGCACTCTCGTCCCTGTCGGAGGAATCCCAGGCAGATACCATCCGGGCTAACCTGGCCGGTTTGAACACCGGGCAGGACAGTTCGGTAAACAAAGCGGTATCCTCGGCCATCTCGAACCTGGACGACCGCTTCTCCCCCACCGCTATTGCAGCCCGGGAAGACGCAGAAAAATTCGTGGAACCAGCCAAGACCTTGCTCATGGACAGCAAGGATATCCAGCACGTCATCGAGCAGCAGAAAGCGCCCAGCCTGGATATTTCCACCCTCAATCCCGGCGATATAGTGGAGGGGCGTTACAAGTATCTGCAGAAAATCGGCAAGGGCGCATTCGGCACCGTGTTACTGATGGAAGACACGGTCGTAGACGAACAACTGATCCTGAAATTCTTGAATCCCAACGTTTCTTCAGACGAGGAAATGTTGCAGCGCTTCGTGCATGAATTACGGTATTCACGAAAGATCACCCACAAGAACGTCATTCGAATTTATGACTTCTTGCACCTGGGCGGCCACTACGCCATCTCCATGGAGTACTTCCCGTCCCACACCCTGGGCCAGGAAACTGACGGAAAACCGATGCCAATCAGCAAAGCCGTAGGCTTCGCTATGGACATTGCCACCGGGATGACCGTGGCTCACCAGGCCGGCATCGTGCATCGCGATTTGAAGCCCGCAAACATTTTGATTAACGATGAAGGCTTGCTGAAGATCGTGGATTTTGGCGTTGCCGCGGCTCGCTCCAGTGGAGACACCCAGCTCACCAAAACCGGTTATGTTATTGGCTCGCCAAAGTACATGGCACCGGAACAAATCCTTGGTAAAAAGGTCGATGAGAAGGCCGACATTTACAGTGTTGGCGTGATATTGTACGAAATGCTTACGGGAGTGCCTCCGTACACCAAGGGCGATCACATGTCGGTCATGTATCAACATGTCCAGGGCAAGGCCCAGACCGTAAGGCAGTTGAACGCGGAGATCCCGGAAGAATTGGATTCCGCGATCTCAAAAGCCATGCAGGTAGATCGGAGCAAGAGATACGCCTCCATGGACGAGTTCAAGAAGGCGATAGAAGCATTTAACTAGCCGTTCCTGGTTGTCACTGCGATGCCAGGTGCGGCACAGGGTGACAAATGGCTAGACTAGACTCATTTCTCAAACTCGGCTTGGCCCAGGGCTGCTCAGATGTTCACCTGGCCGTGGGCATTCCCCCAATGCTTCGAATGTTCGGCGAGCTCATGCCGATCAAGTTCCGCGACTTGAGTGAATCGGAGCTGGAAACGTATATCTACGAAGTACTGACGCCCAAGCAGAAGGGTTGGTTCGACACCGGACAGGACCTGGATTTCTCCTATGTCTCCGAAGATGGCGGCCGTTACAGGGCCAACATCTACCGCAAGGAAACTGGCCTGGGCGCCACCTTCAGGAATATTCCTGGCGACATACCGATCCTGGAAACGCTCGGACTACCCGAGGTCGTGCCGAAATTATGTGACTACCACCAGGGCATGGTGCTGGTTACCGGCTCTACCGGTACCGGCAAATCCACGACCCTGGCGTCGATGATTGATTTCATCAACACCACTCGTGCGGTCAATATCATCAGTCTCGAAGACCCCATCGAATTTGTGCATCGAAGCAAAAAATCACAGGTGATCCAGCGTGAAGTTGGCACCCATGTCCCCAGTTTTGCAGAAGGGGTGCGCGCCGCCATGCGTGAAGACCCCGACGTTATCCTGGTTGGTGAACTGCGCGACGCCGAAACCATTTCGATGGCCATGACCGCGGCCGAGACCGGACACCTGGTCCTGGGAACGTTGCACACCACCAGCGCGGTTAAGACCGTGGACCGGATCGTGGACGCCTTGCCCTCGGACGAACGGGAGCAGACCAAGAGCTTCCTGTCGCAAAGCCTGCTTGCAGTGCTGTCACAGTTCCTGATTCGGACCCCGGACGGTCGTGGTCGCAAGGCCATTGTTGAAACCCTGATAATGACCAAGGCCATTGCCAAGTTAATCATGACTGATCAAACCCACCAGATTCCTGCGCAATTGCAGACCGGGCGTGACAAAGGCATGCAACTACTGGACCAGTCCTTGTTGCAAGCGATCCAGGCCAAGGAGATCGATCCGGATGACGCCTACAATTATGCCGTGGATAAAAAGCAGTTCCAGCGCTTCGTTACTGACACATCGATTCTTCCCAAGATCGACCTGATTGATTCCTGAGCAGGCATAGGAGAGGACACGTGGCAGCAATAGACTCATACCTCAAGCGCCTGGTCGAGAATGGCGGCTCGGATTTGCATTTCCTTGCGGGTGATCCACCGCGGGTTCGTGTCAACGGCGACCTGAGGCATTTGGAAAATGACGTGATTCAGCCGGCGACGGCGAAAGAAATGCTGGAAGAAATTCTGCCGGCGACAGCGCGCAAGGCTCTGGAGGAACACGACGGCGCCGACTTTGCCCATGAAATCGAGGGCATTGGACGGTTCAGGGTAAATGTGATGCGTCATCTGAATGGCCTGGGCGGCGTATTCAGGGCCATTCCCTCTTCGGCCAAGACGCTGCAAGAACTCAACATGCCCAGCGTGATTTACAGCCTGTGCAAGCACAAGAGCGGCTTGATACTGGTTACCGGGAAGACCGGTTCGGGTAAATCCACCACCCTGGCTGCAATGGTTGATGCCATTAACCGTCGAATGAAGGGACACATCCTCACTATTGAGGACCCGATCGAATTCATACACCCACGTCGCAGCTGCCTGATCAGCCAGCGCGAAGTCGGCGTGCATACAGAGTCTTTCGCAGCCGCCCTGCATTCGGCATTGCGTGAAGATCCTGACGTGATCCTGGTGGGCGAGCTGCGTGACCTGGAGACCATGTCTATTGCCGTTACCGCTGCCGAAATGGGCATCCTGGTCATGGGCACCTTGCACACCAACGGTGCCGCACCCACCGTGGACCGGATAGTCAATGCCTTTCCCAGCGACAAGCAAGGTCCGATTCGGACCATGCTCGCCACATCCCTGCGCGCAGTAGTTTCCCAACAACTCATACCCACTGCCGACAAAAAGGGACGCGTGGCCGCTCTGGAAATCATGGTAAACACCTCGGCGGTCGCCAACCTGATCCGGCAAGGGAAACTGGACCAGCTGGAAAACACGATCCAGAGCGGAATATCGTCCGGGATGCAAACCATGGACGGAGCATTGATGCAGCTCTACAAACAAGGGAAGATTACCGGCGACGAGGCCTACCAGAAAGCCATCAAGAAGCTGAAGTTCGAGGAACTGAAAGGCACCGGGGTCTACGGCAGCTAGTGGGCTCCACACGGTAGATTCGGGCCGGCCAAACGACATCTTTCGCAAGCAGTTGCTGCACTGGCTATGGCATAATTGGCGGTTTGGTCAACTAGACAGGCCCCGCGGGTCCAGCTCATGAGCGAACACAAAAGAAATATCCTTGTCACCAGCGCCCTGCCCTACGCTAACGGGGACCTCCATCTAGGTCATATGGTGGAGTATCTCCAGACAGACATCTGGGTGCGCTTCCAGAAAATGCGCGGTCATCGCTGCATCTTCGTTTGCGCGACCGATACCCACGGCACTCCCATCATGCTCCGCGCCCAAAAAGAAGGCATTAGCCCCGAGGACCTGATCACTCGTGTCGGCAAGGTAATGAGCAAGGACTTTTCCGACTTCCTGGTGGGCTTCGATAATTTCCACAGCACCCATGCCGAGGAAAATCGTGAACTGGTAGAGAAGATATACCTGCGCCTCCGGGATGCGGGGCATATTCGCAGTGAGGTTATCAAACAGGCTTTCGACGAGCAGGAGAACATGTTCCTGCCGGACCGCTTCGTGCGTGGCGAATGTCCGCGCTGTGGAACGGCGGAACAGTATGGCGACAGCTGCGAATCCTGTGGCGCCACCTACTCGCCCGGCGATCTAAAAAACCCGGTGTCCGTGCTCTCCGGCACCACTCCCTCGGAGCGTGAGTCCGAGCATTTCTTTTTCCGCCTCGGGGACTTTGAAGAAATGCTCAGGACGTGGGTCTCTTCCGGCCGACTGCATGAGAGCGTTTCACGCAAACTGGAAGAATGGTTTGAAGCGGGCCTTAAGGACTGGGACATCAGCCGCGATGCGCCCTACTTCGGCTTTGAAATACCCGACCAACCGGGCAAGTACTTTTACGTCTGGCTGGACGCTCCGGTTGGCTACATGGCCAGTTTCCTTAACCTGTGCAAACGTCGTGACGACCTGGACTTCGATGAATTCTGGGGTAGCGACAGCAAAGCCGAGCTATATCATTTCATCGGCAAGGACATCGTCTACTTCCATTCACTGTTCTGGCCTGCGGTACTCACCGGCGCTGACTACCGTACGCCGACTGCGGTCTTCGCACATGGGTTCCTGACCGTGAATGGTCAGAAGATGTCCAAGTCCCGGGGCACCTTCATCACCGCCCGCACCTACCTGGATCACCTGGATCCCGAGTACCTGCGTTACTACTACGCCAGTAAGCTGGGTGCCGGCATCGACGAC
>JAOTSW010000105.1 GCA_029864735.1 Chromatiales bacterium
CCCCGTATCGCCATCATTTCCACCGGTGACGAATTGGTCGAGGTCGACCAGCCCATACTTCCCCACCAGATTCGCCAGTCCAATTCCCACGCCATCCTGGCCGCCATGGCCGCCGCGGGACATGATGATTGCCAATGCATGCACCTGGCAGACGACCGGGACACGCTGCGCCAGAAACTCGGCAAGGCGCTGGAAGATAACCAGGTACTGATACTCAGTGGCGGGGTTTCCAAGGGAAAATTCGATTTCGTTCCAGAAATTCTGACAGAGCTCGGTGTTGCCAAACACGTGCACCGGGTCGCCCAGCGGCCGGGGAAACCCATGTGGTTCGGAACCCTGGGCAGGGACAGGATGGTGTTTGCCCTGCCCGGCAACCCGGTCTCTACCCTGGTGTGCCTGCACCGTTACGTATTGCCGGCGATTAACCACGCCATGGGAGCAATCCGCCGGGCACCGCGCCAGGTTCGCCTGGCTGAATCAATAACATTGGCATCAGGGCTGACCTGCTTCCTGCCTGTCACCCTGGCCTCGGACCACAACGGCCAACTGCTGGGCGTTCCAAGGCACACCAATACCTCGGGAGACTTTGCCAGCCTCGCCGGTACCGATGGTTTCGTGGAACTTGCCGCGGAAGAGTCAGAATTTCCTGCCGGCTACGTGGCCGACTTTCATCCCTGGGCAGGCTGATCTCGCCCGCTAACCAAATCGACCGGTGATGTAGTCCTCGGTCAGCTTGGTGCGCGGATTGGTGAACACCTGCTCGGTTGCCCCGACCTCGATTAGCTCACCCATGTGAAAATACGCGGTACGCTGTGAGACACGGGCAGCCTGCTGCATGCTATGGGTCACGATTGCAATGGCGTAGTTCTTGCGGAGCTCGTCGATCAAGTCCTCGATCCGGGCCGTGGCGATCGGGTCCAGGGCCGAGCAGGGCTCGTCCATCAGGATTACCTCGGGACTCACCGCTATGGCCCTGGCAATGCACAGTCTCTGCTGCTGACCGCCAGACAGGCCGGTGCCTGGCTGATCCAGCCTGTCCTTGACCTCTTCCCACAGTCCCGCCTTCTCAAGGCTGTTCTGCACCATCTCGTCGAGCTCTGTGCGATTAGATGTAAGGCCATGAATGCGCGGACCGTAGGCAACATTTTCATAGATAGACTTGGGAAAAGGGTTGGGTTTCTGGAACACCATGCCCACCCGGGCACGCAATAGCACCACATCCATGTTCTTGTCGTAGATGTCCTCGTCATCAAGACGAATATCGCCTTCCACCCTGCAAATTTCGATTGTGTCATTCATGCGATTGAAGCAACGAAGGAAGGTGGACTTGCCGCAGCCAGAAGGTCCGATCATGGCAACTACTTCGTTTTTGCCAATTTCAAGACTTATGTTGCGAATCGCCTGCTTGTCGCCGTAATACACGTTCACATCAGTGGCGCTCATCACAGGATCCGCAGCCTTGATGTTCCCCACGGTTCCTTTTGAGCCGGCACCATGCCCAGGCACGGTTGTCTTGGTGTTTTTGGACGCTGTTTCCACGTTCGAATTACCTGCCTGTTGGAGCTTGTCTGTTTTCATTAACCATCAATTCCGTTTAGCCGCCTACCAGCGGGTCTCAAAGCGCTTGCGCAGCAACACCGCCAGGATATTCATCAGCACCAGGAATCCCAGCAGCACCATGATGGCCGCCGAGGTTTTCTCTACAAATGCTCTTTCAGGCGCATCCGCCCACAAGAAAATCTGTACCGGAAGTACCGTCGACGGATCCGTCACGCCCTGGGGCACGTCGACAATAAAGGCGATCATACCAATCATTAGCAGCGGGGCCGTTTCGCCCAGGGCCTGGGCCATGCCAATGATGGTGCCGGTGAGCATACCGGGCAGCGCCAGGGGCACCACATGGTGAATAATTGTCTGCAAGGGAGAGGCGCCTACCGCCAAGGCAGCCTGGCGTATGGACGGAGGCACAGCCTTTAGCGCAGCCCGACTCGCAATAATGATGGTCGGCAAAGTCATCAGGCTCAGCACCAGGCCACCCACCAGGGGCGCCGACCTGGGCATGCCAAAGAAATTAATGAACACTGCCAGGCCAAGCAAGCCGAACACGATAGACGGTACTGCCGCCAGGTTATTGATGTTCACTTCGATGAAGTCAGTGATCCGATTCCTGGGCGCCATTTCCTCAAGGTAGACGGCGGTCGCCACACCGATGGGGAATGACAGCAGCAAGGTCACCACCAGGGTTAGCATGGAGCCCGCCAGGGCTCCCCTGACGCCGGCAAGTTCCGCGTCTCGAGAATCACCATTGGTGAAGAACAGGGTGTTGAACCTGCTTTCCAGGTATCCCCCCTCCTCCAGTTGATCCACCCAGCCGATCATCCGGTCCGAGACCCTGCGGTCCGACTCCGGGACATTTCGATCGATATACCCTTTCATCAGCATATCTATCTCATCATCCACCGGGACCCAGAAACTGTGGGTCGTGCCAACCAGTTCCGGGTTTTCCATCACCTGGTCGCGAACCATGAAATCCGCACCATTACTCAGCAAGCCCGTGAGCTCGCGCTTGTCGGAACGCGAAGTTACTTCAGGGAACTGATCAAACAGGGTATTGCGCACCAGGGTGCGATAGCTGGCCTTGCCGATCACCTCGGGATTGCGGGTTCCCGCTGGATCCAGGGCTTTTTCATCAAGCTTGATGTCCAGGCGTACGAAGCCCTGGTGGAACGCGGAATAGCCCTTTCCACCAATGCTGGCGAACAACACCAGTACGAATGACAGGCCCAGGGCTACAGCCATAATGCCAAAGCGCTTGAACCAGCGTTCCAGGCGATAGCGACGCGCCAGTCCGCTGCGAACCCGCTGGGCAGTCAGGTTTGTATCTACTGAATGCTTTTGCTCAGTCATATTCTTCCCGATACTTGCGCACCACATGCAGCGCAATGACATTTAGTCCAAGGGTTCCCACGAACAACACCAGTCCCAGGGCGAAAGCGGCCAGGGTCTTGGCACTGTCGAATTCCTGGTCTCCCGTCAGCAAGGTGACGATCTGCACTGTGACGGTGGTCACCGACTGCAGCGGATTTGCCGTCAGATTCGCCGCCAGTCCTGCCGCCATCACCACGATCATGGTCTCGCCAATTGCCCGGGAAACGGCCAGCAGCACGCTGCCGACGATTCCCGGCAAGGCTGCCGGCAACACGACCTTGATCACGGTTTCAGAGCGGGTAGCGCCCAGTGCAAGCGAGCCGTCCCGAAGCGACTGGGGCACAGAATTAATCACGTCATCTGAGAGTGACGAAATGAACGGAATTATCATCACGCCCATCACCACGCCGGCGGCCAGTGCACTGTCCGAGGCCACGTCCAGGCCCGATGACTCGCCAAGCCCCCTGAGCCAGGGAGCCACTACCAGGGCGGCGAAGAACCCGTAAACCACGGTGGGAATACCGGCAAGCAGTTCCAGCAGTGGCTTGGCCGTCGCACGTACACGGGGGCTTGAATATTCAGCCAGAAAAATAGCCGACATGAGACCGATGGGTACGGCCACAAACATGGCAATCGAGGACACCAGGATGGTGCCGGTAAACAGGGGAACCGCTCCAAAGGCGCCGGAGGAACCCACCTGGTCCGCACGGATCGCTGTCTGGGGACTCCAGGTCAACCCGAGCACAAATTCACTGACTGGGACGCGCTCAAAAAATCGCAAGGATTCAAACAGCACCGAAAGCACGATTCCAACGGTTGTCAGAATCGCAATACTGGAACACAGGATCAGCACCACTTTGACAAATGACTCAACCCGGTTACGGGCTCGAAGCGTCGGAGAGACCTTGCTCCACCCGAACGCCAGGGCCAATACAGACATTGCCAGGCATACAACGACCATGGACAGGCGACTGAGCGAAGTGAAATGCCGGTAATGCTCGGCGGCCGATTGCTGTACTGCAGTCATCTCGCCGGAAACGATATTGCCCTGGGCAAGATTACGAATATCGTTAAGAAGCAGACCCAGCCTGTCCGGGTCCAACGCCTGGATGTCCTGGGGAAGCGAGGACACCAGCAAGGCACGCAAAATCAGCGGCTCCAGGAACACCCAGCTTACCAACACCACCAGGGCGGGAACCGCAGCCCACAGGGCCGTCCATGCACCATAAAATCCGGGCATCGAGTGCAGGCTGCGCGGCCCACCCTGCCCCGCGGCAAGGCTCAGCGCACGCCTCTTGCCCAGGTGAAACGCCCCGGCAGAGGCAGCAAGCAATATCAAGGTGAGCGTGGAAATCTGCATAGATTAAGTCAGCTTTGATGAGTTTCCCTGCCTGCCCGAAACACAATGCGGCGGCCGGCATATTTGCCAACCGCCGCCCAACTGTGGCTCAAGCACCTGGAAACGATTCTACAAGATTATTCCTTCCCCAGGTCCAGGGGTGCCAGGCTCAGGATGCGATCTCTCGCGGCCTCGCGCTCACCGTCTGGCAAAGGAATCAGACCCCGGTCTGCAAGATATCCAAATTCGCCCCAGGTATCTTCCCGGGTGAACTCGTCCAGGTATTCCTTGATGCCAGGTACTGCGCCTACATGGGCTTTCTTCACGTAGAAGTACAGGGGACGGGAAACCGGGTAGCTACCGTCAGAAATACTGTCGAAGCTGGGCTCGACGCCGTCGATCAGGGAACCACGAATCCTGTCTGAATTCTGGTCCAGAAAGCTGAAACCGAAAATGCCCAGGGCCTTGGGGTTGGCTTCAAGCTTCTGCACGATCAGGTTGTCGTTCTCGCCGGCTTCCACGAAAGCGCCATCTTCACGAACAGTGTGGCAGGCAGTCTTGTAGGCATTCTTGTCGGCACTCTTCATCGCGGCGATGAAACCGAAAGCCTTGCAGCCGCCTTCCATGGCCAGTTCCACGAAGGCATCCCGGGTTCCGGAGGTCGGGGGCGGTCCCAGGACTTCAATGCGGGTGGCAGGCAAGGCAGGATTGACGTCTTGCCAGGTGCGGTACGGATTGGGCACCAGGTTCTCGGCGCCTGATGGGTTCGGCACATGCTTGGCAAGCGCCAGGAACAGTTCCTTGCGCGTCAGGGACATGGGCTCAGCGTTCTTGGAATTAGCCACCACGATACCGTCATAGCCAATAACCACTTCAACGATGTCATTCACCCCGTTAGAGGCGCAATCGGCTACCTCTGACGCCTTGATCCGGCGAGAGGAGTTTGTGATATCAGGGCTCTGGACACCCACTCCGGAGCAAAACAACTTCAGCCCGCCTCCAGAACCGGTAGATTCAATCTTTGGGGTCTTGAAATTCGTGGTTTTGCCGAAGTTCTCGGCAACAACCGTGGCAAACGGGTACACGGTGGAAGAACCCACTATGCTGATGTAATCACGCGTACTCTGTGCACTGGCAGGCTGGGCAAGCATTGCTCCAGCAAGTAAAGTTGTCGCTATCAGCCTTGCAATCACGGTCATCTCCTGAATTTTGATGACAAACCCGAGGCTCTTGTGGCTCGGAATATAGAATTTACTCATTGACGTGACACTTTATACCTACCAATTATTGCAGAAATATTTCGCTTTGCCGGACTGCCTGACCCGAGCCCGGCTTCAGTCCAGATAATAGTTAGAATGCTTTATAAATTTTATTATATTTCAGTAATTTATTGATGTTTTTTAAGAATTTACTTTATTTAAAAAACTTCTTGGCGGACACTACACGATGACAATAAGGCTCTATGGATTGAAGACCTGTGACAGCTGCCGCGCAGCAAGGCGCTGGCTGGACAAGAACGGGCTCGGCTATGACTACCTGGACGTTCGGCAAGATGGCCTGGACGCCGCCACCCTGAACGCATTTTTCAGGCAGGCGGACTGGACCTCGCTGCTCAATCGTCGCAGCACAACATGGCGGGGCCTGAGCAAATCTGAACAGCAGGTGGAGGACGTACAGGGGGCCTGTGCGCTGATCCTGAAGCACCCTACCCTGTTGAAGCGCCCCGTACTGACCACGGACAAGGAACTAATGGTGGGCTTCAAAGCCGACGAGTATGCCCGGGTACTGGGCCAAAGCTAGGGAGCAAACCGATGGGTGATGCCGTATTAGAACTGGCTTGTGAATTGATCAACCGACCTTCGGTCACCCCGGATGACCAGGGTTGCCTGGAAATCATCGCCGACAGGCTGGAAGCCATCGGCTTTGAGGTTGAGCCCATGCCATTTGGCCAGGTGAGCAACTTGTGGGCCAGGCGCGGCCACAACTCGCCGTTATTGTGTTTCGCCGGACACACCGATGTGGTGCCCCCGGGTCCCCGTGACCAATGGCGGAATGATCCCTTCGCGGCCGAGGTACACGAGGGCAAACTGTTTGGCCGTGGCGCCGCCGACATGAAAGGCGCCCTGGCCGCCATGGTCTGCGCTTGCGAGCGCTTTTTCGCTGATCACCCCGAGACCATCGGTTCATTAGCCTTTTTGCTTACCAGCGATGAAGAAGGCCTGGCCGTGGATGGGACTCGCAAGGTCGTGGAAAACCTGCAGGCCCGGGGACTGGCTATTGATTATTGCGTTGTGGGCGAGCCCTCAAGTGCGAGACAGCTGGGAGACACCCTGCGCGTAGGGCGCCGGGGATCCCTGAACGGTCATTTGAAAATCCTGGGCACCCAGGGGCATGTGGCCTATCCGGAAGAGGCACACAATCCCATCCACGATGCCGCCAGGGCCATCGCAGCCCTCACCAGCGCTCACTGGGACAATGGCAACCGGGATTTCCCTTCCACCACCTTCCAGTTCTCAAACATCCAGGGTGGCACCGGCGCAAGCAATGTTATCCCGGGGGATGTCGGCCTGGACTTCAACTTCCGGTTTTCGCCGGAATCCACCGCGGAATCTCTGCAACAGCGCTGCACCCTGATCCTCGATGCCCTGGCCCTGGACTACCAGATCAGTTGGGAACTTTCGGGCCAGCCGTTCTATACCGCGGACAGCCCCCTGCTGGAGGCCGCCAGGAAGGCCATCAGCGAGGTATGCGAGATTTCTGCGGAAACCTCCACCGGAGGCGGGACATCAGACGGACGATTTATCGCCCCCACGGGAGCGGCAGTGGTGGAGCTTGGCCTGCTGAACCAAAGCATCCACCAGATTAACGAGAACACACCGGTCGCTGACTTGCTGGAACTAAGCAAGATATACGAGCGCATCATGGAACTCTTGCTGCTATGATCTAGCCGGCAAAATTTCCGGCCGGCAAGGCTGGCCGGGGAATGACTAAACCTTTCGGGGAGAATTTGGTGATCGAACACTTCATGTACCGACGCAGGCTGAACGGATTGGGCGCACTGGTGTGCGGCGGTTTAATGGGTTTCGCCCTGTACCAGCAACATATCGTGGGACTGGAACCCTGTCCGCTTTGCGTCTTCCAGCGGGTAGGCGTGATCGGCCTGGGTATCATTTTCGGCATTGCATTCCTGCAAGCGCCAAAGACTGTCGGGTCACGAATCTACGGTGTTTTGCTGCTAATCCCAGGCGGCTTTGGTGCCGGCGTGGCAGCCCATCACATGCGGCTGCAGTCGCTACCGGCAGACGAGGTGCCTGCCTGTGGTCCCGGATTGAACTACATGCTGGACACCTTCCCACTGAGTGATGCTCTGAAAATGGTTTTTCAGGGCTCCGGCGAGTGCGCGAAGATTGTCTGGTCATTCCTGGGAATCAGCATGCCCGGATGGGTCCTGATCTGGATGGTAATCCTGACCGCGGGAGGCCTGCTGGCCAACTGGGCGGTAAAAAAGGCCTGAGTTGAGGGAGCCTGCTAGGGAGCGGGCTCAGCGCCTTCCTCACCCTCGGACCCGCGCAACATGTCATCAAGACTGGTGTGCCGCACGTCCTTGCCCTTGACGGTATAAATCACGTATTCACAAATGTTCTTGGTGTGATCGCCAATGCGTTCCAGTGAACGCACTATCCACATCACATCAAGGACCCGGCGAATGGTCCTGGGATCCTCCATCATGAAAGTGATGGACTGACGTGAAATCGACTCATACTCCTGGTCAACTACCTGGTCATCCAGGGCCGTCTGCACCGCAAGAGCCACGTCCATACGAGCGAACGCATCCAGTGCGTTACGCACCATGGCGATAACGTGTTTACCCAGGTGCCGTATTTCCCGATAGCCGTTAGTCGGCCTTTCCTGGGTAGCTAACTGGGCGATCAGGCGGGCAATCTTTTCTGCCTCGTCACCCATGCGCTCCAGGTCGGTAATCGTCTTGATAATCGCGATTATGACCCTCAGGTCCACCGCGGTGGGGGCACGCAGGGCCAGGATGCGATTGCACTCCTCGTCCACCGCCACTTCCAGGCGATTTACCTTGTAGTCATCCTGGGCAACCTTCAGGGCAGCTTCGCTGTCGCCGTCTTTCAGAGCTTGCAGTGCCGCCTCAATCTGACGCTCAACCAGGCCACCCATTTCCAGCACGCTTTGTCTGACGTGCTCAATGTCGGCGTTGTATCGACGGGAAATATGTCCGGTCAAGTTTTCCTGATTCATAGCTAACTCTACCTGTTCACGCAGCGCCAGATTCCCATGAGAACCCGTAGGCGCAATTTTAATTCCTATGATTACACAGTAGCGCTTTTTGCAGCGCC
>JAOTSW010000106.1 GCA_029864735.1 Chromatiales bacterium
AGCGTATTCCCTGACCAGGCAACCTGGTTTGCTGCCAGCGATAGCGAACCAGGGCCGCTTCTCCCGGGGAGAAAATCTAGGGGCGAACCTCGTCTTCCCTATTCAGGGCTGGGCAGCAGCAGTTCACGCATGAACCGGGCAGGCCTACGGCCCAACAGAATTTCCAATTTCGCCCCGGCCCCGTCACAGACCGGGATACTCGCCGCATCCCTGGGTACTGTCAGGGGCAGCTGCGGGGCCTGGCCTCCGGGAATCCCGCTTTGCCGCGAGCATCGGCCAGACAGCCGGACGCGCTTTCAGGGGCTATACTGATTTTATGCATTACGGTGAAGCCACAAGGATCAGCCGGCGAAACCAGAGCTGCCGGGATTACAACCAGGGAGGCCCCCGATGCGAAAACCAGTAATCACTGCTCTTGTTCTTGTTGCCACCCTCCTGGGCGGGTGCTCTCAATTCTGGCTGGCTAATTCGGGAGGAAAAACTGTTTCCAGCAGCCTGGTCAGTTATCTCTATCCAGAGGGAATGAAAACTCCGATCGTTCCTCGCACACCACTTCTCAATCTCCCCCTTAGGGCGGGGATCGCATTCGTTCCCGGGGTAGGCCCCCAGGCTGCCCCCGTTGATGCCGCTACCCGCCAAATGCTGCTGAGCAATGTAGCCAACCATTTCCGGGAACGGGAATACATTAGTGACATCGAAGTAATTCCTGACGCCTACTTGCGCGGTGGCAGGGGATTCGAGACCCTGGAACAGGTTGCGAGAATGTATGGCCTGGATATCATCGCCCTGGTGTCCTACGACCAGCAGACGTTCACCGCGGACACAAAGGCTTCGTTCTGGTACTGGACTATTGTTGGAGCCTACGTAGTCGAGGGTAGTGAAAACGACGTCAGTACCTTCGTAGACACCGCCGTGTTTGATGTTGCCTCCCACAGCCTGCTGATTAGAGCCCCCGGAACCAGTCGGCGATCCGGCAAGAGTACCGCGGTGGACGTGGCGGAACACCTGGCCGAAAACCAGGTCCTGGGCTTTGAGGAGGCCATGGCCGATATGACGGCCAATCTGTCTGCCGAGCTCGACCAGTTCCAGGCTCGAGTGGAGGCCGGCGACGCCACTGATATTCAAATTGCACATCGCCCGGGCTATTCAGGTGGCGGAGGCAGCAGTGACCCGCTGATTGCGGCCTTGCTGCTGGCAGCATTGTACCGACGGAAAAGAACCGGCCTTTGAATTCTGGCGCCGGACTCCGCCCCCGAACTTTCCATGACAAGTGAGCACTGGAAACCCGATGAGTTACTTGATTGAAACGCCCCGGCTGGGACTCAGGCACTTTTGTCTGGATGACCTGCAGGATTTTTTCGAACTGGGGAGCGACCCGGAGGTTATCCGCTATGCAGAAAAGCATCCCCTGGATAACCTGGACCAGGCTCGCAAGGTCATGCTTGAGGCACCGCTGGCCGACTATGAAAAGTACGGCTACGGGCGATTCGCTGTGGTATGGAAACTTACCGGAGAAGTAATCGGGTTTTGCGGGATGAAATTTCTCCCTGAACTGGGTCGCAACGAACTTGGCTATCGCTACAAGCGAAAATTCTGGGGACAGGGCATTGGGACAGAAGCCGGGGCAGGAACCCTGGAGTATGCCGCCACCTGCCTGGGAATGGACGAGGCAATCGCCTTGATAATGGATGGCAACATCGGTTCGGTTCGAGTAGCGGAAAAACTGGGGTTGAGAAGAAATGGAACCGTCCAGATATACGGAGTCGAGGCATTGCTGTATGAAACTGCCCTGCCCGCCTCGAACCTGCCCTTCAGATCAAAACTGGCTCCCTGATTGCCCCTCTTGTACCCTAATGCTGGAGTTCCCAAAAAAGGACTGTCTGCCGTGAAGTTATTAAAGCTGATTTTCGCCAGTTCCCTGCTGTTACTCGGTGCCGCTTGCAGCGAAAGGCCCGATGTTGAATCGCCAGACTGGGACAGTGTGTCCGAGTCCGAAAGGCCTGTCTCGGTAATTGAGAACGAATCCGGGGAAATTACCCTTCTCCTGACCGCAAACCACGTAGCAATGAGGTTGTCCGAAGAAACGCTGGAAGAGATCAGTGAGGACCTGGACGAGGCCCGGGAGGAGACATCCGGGAGCAAGTTTGCCGACATGATTAAAAATACAGTTCTCGACAAGGTAGAGAACATGCTGAACAAGCAACTCAACTACCCCACCGAAAACATCGAGCGAATCACCTGGGAAGACGGTCGAATGGTATTCGCCATGGAGGACGGCGGAGAAGCCTGGGACGGATTATGGGTGGGTGACGAATCGGTCCTTGAATCCTTTAGCGAAGACGATGCTATTGAATTTATCCAAGCATTTGAAGAACTTAAGGCTTCCAGGCAATAGGCATTGCGGGGATCATTCTGGACTGCTTCCATAAGCTGACGCTATTTACTTATTCACGAATCCGCCAATAAGGTGTAAGAATTGTAGTTCAGTAGTAGTAGGCGCTATTTAAGAGCGCGGGGTAGAGGCTATGGATAGGCCTTCGGCGAGGGATCGCCGTTGCACGGTTTCCAGTGACCACAGGGCGTCGCTGGTTCGGCACATGGCTGATGAGCTAGTGCGCGTACACCCATCTCTCGCAATACATTCGACCCTGGCAGAGCTGTCACCGCATCATATACGCGAGGGCGGGACGCTGGTGCTCGACGATGCCCGGGGTATTCCTCTTGCTAACAGGTTTTACGACACCAGTTTCCTCCAGGACCGTGCCCGGCTCAGGGCCTACGACGGTGACACCGTGGTCACCTCAACCCCGGTTAACAGTGCATTCGAAACCTACTGCCGTGAACAACTGAACCTGGGTTCACCGGAATGGCTACATTGCCGGCCAACTCAAAGCAAGCGGGGTCTTGCGGGGACCTGCTGGAAAGACAAGGCCCTTCGAGAAAAACTGATCCAACAAGTGCGGGACGGCAAGCTCAAGTACCTGCATCCAAATATGGGCGCCTTTCCAGTCTGGGCTCTCGGGCTGTTGCTGAGCCGGGCTGCCGGGCGAAATATTCAGGTCATTGCACCCCATCCAACTCTTACCTCCGCAGTCAACAACAAGGTCTGGTTTACCCGGGTTACTAACAAGCTGCTGGGAAAATCCCGCACGCCATACTCACGGCCCGCCAATAGCTACTCGGGACTGGCAAGCCTCGCCAGGCAACTCGGCCACCGGGGATCACGACTGGTTGTAAAGCTGCCAGATTCCGCCGGCGGTGCCGGCAACCTGGTTTTTAGCGCCGATGAGTTTATCCACCAAAGGCTTGGGCAGGTACAGCAAACACTCAAGAACCGGCTGGAGCCCCTTGGCTGGAATGGGCACAAGACGCTGCTGATCAGTTGCTGGGAGTCCGATGTCCTCTGCACCCCCTCCATCCAGGCCTGGATTCCGCCAATAGCGGATGGCCCGCCGATTATTGAAGGCGTGTTTGAGCAAATGGTACATGACGAGACAGGCATTTTTGAGGGCAGCCACCCGGCTCACCTTCCCAAGCACGCGCACAGGGCATTGCTGCAGGATGGCCTGTTGCTGTGCGAACTTTTCCAGCTACTGGGTTATATCGGACGCTGTTCGTTCGACACCATTATCGTGGGCCAGAGCCCTGATCAGGCGCGAGTCGAGTTTGTTGAATGCAATGGACGCTGGGGCGGCACATCGATCCCCATGACCCTGGCAAACCGCCTCCTGGGAGGCTGGCGCAGGCGCCCTTATGCAACACGGGAACTGATGATACCGGGACTGAATCGTTATCTGTTCAGTGATTTACAACGTTACCTGAAAAAGGAACTCTACGATGTCCGCAACGGTCGGGGATGGCTGGTCCTGTACAACCCCGAAAGACTAAAAACCGTCTCGGGTATAGACGTGTTATGTCTCGGGAAATCCCAGGTCCAGGCAAACGAGAGGGCCCGCATCGTTGCACCCGACTTGCTTTCGAAAATCAGCAGGCAGGTAAGAAATCTTCCCCAGACAACATCCCCCGAAGCCGGCATCAGGCTGCATTAATCCGCTTAAAGTCCGGTCTTCCCACGGGGATACGAATCCGGCAGCATGCTTGTTTACCGCTTCAATGCATCTATGGCCGCAGAAACCCTCTGTTGGTAATCATCGGGAAAATACCAGACGGTGAACCCACGCTCGGTAACAATGCTCTGCAGACCCCTATCCACAGGTCCCAGATGAAAAATCATTTTCATCAACACATCCGTACTGACCCTGGGATTGTTGTACCAGTAATCATGGGCCTCCAGGGCATCGAAAAATGACACTGCCGACACGGCATCGATGACATCGAAATTCTCCGTAGCCGAAGCCTCGACAAGGAAGTTGGTTTCCTCGGAGTTCAGCTCATCCGGGTCTGGTCTACCTATTCTGGAGGAGCGATTCCTGAACTGGGACATCTTCAGGACCTTGTCATTGAGATTCACGGTCATGCTGACCCTGCCGACCATGTCGTGATACGCCTTCAACTGTTGCGTGAATTCTGCCGTGTCTATATCCGCGGCCGCGTAATAGACTTCCCCAATACGCAATCGGCCAAGCAGAGCTTCACCCGTGTCGTTCGCATGATCCTCCCTGAGCAAGGCCAGGGCGTTGCTCACCACCACGCCGCCAAGACTGTAACCAAGAATATTTATCTTGCGGGCTGTCGAGTGCCTGGCCAGCAACTCCACCAGGTCCGCGAGTTGGCGGGCGGATTGACGAGCACGCTTCACGTCCGAACCATAACGCCACAAAGTTCCCATTGAAGGCCAGGCGAACGCCAGCACGACGGTATTTCTTCCGGTGAAGTGGCGATACTGGGATGCCTGTCCCAAAGCACGATAGAACGTGTTCCTGGCGCCATGCACAAAAATCATCAAGTCGGGATCGCGACTGCTCCCCATTATCTCGTTAAGGGTCGCCATGGCGGCCGCCAGGTCTTTCGGCAAAGCCTCCAAATCCTGTCCGTGACCCAGGCTCACAGATTCGTTCACATCGACAATGCGCAAGGGCAAGTCGTGCTCACGCTCCACCTCCACTGATAATTTTGTCAGCGCTTCCCATTCCAGCGAAGGATCATCGCCGATCTGCATTCTCGCCACGCCCATTCGGAGCGTGTCGTCATAGTTATTACCATAGGGACTGCCGTCTTTACTTGTCTTTCCGGGAACGCGGTTGGTGGCATACAGCACCGGCACTATCAGGCTACGCTCCACCTCCGGGGTTCCTTTGAATCCCTCTACCTGCTCCAGGCGGAAGGCTTCCGGCGCCGGCATCAGGTTTACCGTTATTGGGCTGCAGGCGCCTGCAAAGGCCAGCACGATAATCGGGAACGCCCACCTTGTCGGGGACATCTTTCGATTCGTCGCCAATCTGTCAAACATGGTGGACCCCTCAATGGATTTCTATGACGGCGCCGCTGTGATCACTCTGCCAAACCTCTGCCGGTAACCAAATACGTGGCGAAGCTCCCCAGCCAATGCCCCCCTTCGTAGTGCTCACCGGTTACCGAGGACAATCCAGAAGTTCTATGAATACCGGCGGTGGATACGATAGCCGCTCTTCTGAGATCATCGACCGGCAATCCGCCGGCCATGCCTTCAAGCATCCAGGCCCGACTGATATTCAATCCGTCCAGGTGAGCCAGCTTTCCATCCGAACGGTCAGTAACCCTGCCTATCGGCAGCCAATCAACACTGCCATCAACAGGAATCACCGGCAGAAAACCGGACAGCCAGTCTGCGTATTCCTTCGGCGAAAGAATTCTCCTGACAAGATCTGCCTCAGCCAGGCAGGGCGACAGGAAATCCTGGCCAGACGGCTCATAAGACAGTGGGCAGTTCCGGTCCGGCAGGTAAAACTCCCGAATCTTGGTCTCAAGAATCCGTTCCATCTCCCGGTCACCGGCGATTCTCGCCCAATCCAGTATCAGCCCGAAAGCAAAGGCTGTTTGGGAATGCTCGCCTACCCTAATTGCGTAGGCCAGCTTGGGCAGCCAGACAGCCAGCGTATCGCGAGTCGCTTTCTCCAGGGGAGCAAGGCTGGCGGCCATTTGGGCCGCCAGCGGATCGTCCCACTGGCGCAATTCAGCAGCCAGTTGCAACAGCCAGGCCAGCCCATAGGGACGCTCAAACGACCCCCGCCCTTCCGCAGTCATGTAATCGACCTCAACCGCCACCCTGTCAGCGCCCAGGCTCTCGGCCAGGGCCTCTCTTGCAGACACCGCGAAGTCCGCCTCTGGATAGCTCCTGGCAAGGCGCACAAGCAACCAGTGGCCATGGACGGCCGAGTGCCAGTCAAAACACCCGTAAAAGGAAGGGGTAAGCTCCCTGGGGGCCTTTACATCGGCATCACCGCTGAGTACATGGGATATTTTGTTGGGATACTCACGATGCACACATTCCAGGGCAAGTCCCGCAAAGCGTGAAGCCGAGCGCGAATCAAACTCCCCGGCGAGATCCGCCGCGTTCGCCGCCAGGCAAGTCATCAACAGGCAGATCGATAAACCCCTTATTCGCATAACAGCCCTCCCAGGTCAGCGATGATTCTGCCACGAATTGGAGCAAGGGGCAGACCAGGGTCATCGAGGGCGCGAAAAGGCTTATGCTTGAAGCCGATACGGTGGCGAATCCATTGAGGGGGATCTTTCAGAAATTGCTCCCTTGCCCCTTCTGTGACAGTGTGCGCCAATGATTCTAAAAGCCATCGCAAAAACCATTCTGAAGCTCGGCGGTTGGGAGATTGTCGGCGGAATTCCCGAGGCCAAGAAGGCTGTATTGATTGCCGCACCGCACACCTCAAACTGGGATGGCTACTGGCTGCTTGTCTACAAGGTAGCCGTTGGCATGGACCTGCGATTCCTCGCCAAGCACACATTGTTCTGGTGGCCCCTGGGTACATTGTTGCGCGCCCTGGGCGCCATGCCTCTCAATCGCGGCTCTGGCGGAGACGTGGTCAGGGAAATTGCGCGAGATTTTGAAAACAATGAGAGTTTCTACCTGGCGCTGGCGCCGGAGGGAACGCGCAGCTGGAAGCCCTACTGGAAGACAGGCTTTTACCGCATCGCCACCGCCGCCAAGGTGCCGGTGATTTTTGGCTTCCTCGACTACAAGACAAAACGTCTTGGCCTGGGCGACAGTCTCATGCTCAGCGGGGATGTGGAAAAAGATCTCGAGATCATCCGCAGCTTCTACAAACCGATGACCGGTCGCCACCCCGAATTGGCGAGCCCGATCAAGTTCCCGCCTTCGGCTTGATTCGGCGGGGCGTTCCTTCCCTGCCGCCCTGTTCGTCCAGCACCTTGTGGGCCTTGGCGTGATACTTGCGAGCCTTGAGAATATCGCCCATCTGGTAGTAGCTGTCCCTGAGCAGGAAGTAGAACTCGCTCTCATCATTCTTCAGTGAGATGGCCTTTTTCAGGTGAGCCACTGCGCCAGGGTAATCCCCGGCCTGGTAGGCCTCCCTGGCCTTTTCCATCCGGAAATAGGGGTTCCTGAGGCGATGCCCAAGAACCTGGTCACGGTAATACTCTGCCAGTTCATCGCGCCCCTGGCTGGCATACAGCCGTTCCAGGTTGCTCATGGCCACCGTATCGTCAGGTTCCGCCTGCAGAGCCCGCAGTTGGGCCGCTTCTGCCAGGTCAAGCCGTTCTGCCCGCCGATATAGCACACCGATCAATCCCCAGGCCGGAGAGAAATCCGCATCCCCGTCAACAATCGCCTTGCGCGCATAAGCAAATGCCAGGTCCGTATTGCCGGCTTCCAGGCTGTCTACAGCCCAGTTGTTATAAAAATGAGCCAGGGCCCGATTGTCAGAAATGACCACTTCCGTTGGCGAAGAAGTACCGCCCTCGTCATCAAAGTCCACCACTCTACCCTTTAAACCAGCACTATTACTTTCGCTCGCCAAACGCACGTAGACATTCACATGGCGCCGCAACACATACATTTGACCCTGCTTTATCCAATCCGGTGAGATCGTAACCTCTTGAAACTTCGCTCCCAGCCCAACTTCACGAGCCATAACCAGGAACATATTGGTGAAGGTCAGGCAATTGCCGCGGCGCTGTTCGAATGCTTCCCTGGCAGTCCGGGTCTGGGTATCGTAATCCAGCTTCCGGATACCAAAAGCTTTCATTGCATCAATCAGCTCCCAGAACACCCTGTCAGTTCCCCTGCCTGCCAACCCCTTCGCGCTAACGTTGTCATCAAGGAACTGAATCATATCCGGGCTGAGCCCGAACACGTCCTCAGCAGATGGAATTGACTGACTTGCCGCCCCGGGGAACACCTCCCACGCCAGCAAAGTTTCATCATCTACCGAGGGTAAGGAGCCGGGTCTGGGCGCAGAAGAACAACCTGCCACGAAAAGTACGGCCAGGATAACAATCAATATTTTCTCTAGACTGTAGTTCATGGCTAATTAGAGCGCCCCATCAAGACTTGGTTCACTTCACCTGAACCAGCGACTCGCCATACTGCGGACCAATTCTGCGACGAGGACCCCCATAGATCAACACGGCGAGTACCGAATGTATTCCGATGTCTTGATAATACGGCGCAGGCCGCTCCCAGGATCCCGGCCCATTAGAACCTGGTCGTGC
>JAOTSW010000271.1 GCA_029864735.1 Chromatiales bacterium
CACCCGGTTGCCCGATTTTCGTACACTGCCCTCGAGAATGAAATTCACGCCCAACTCTGTGGCGATGGCCCGCACGTCCTCCTGCTTGTCACCAGCATACTTCAACACACTGGTACGGGAGGTCACACGCAACTCTGCCACACGGGACAGGTAGGTCAGGATGTCTTCCTGCACACCGTTGGCGAAATAGTCCTGCTCGGGATCCGAACTCATGTTCACGAAGGGCAGAACCGCGATGGACTTGTCACTGGTTTCTACAGCTAATCCGGTCTCGGCAGGACTGCTCGGCCTGATTGAGCTCGTATCAGTCGCCAGTGACCCAGACCTATCGACTGCCAGCTGTTGATCGGCACTGGCAATGTCCCCGGGACCCTGGATGATGAACTTGTCCACCAGCAGGAACACCACCGCGATGGCAAGGGCAATGATAATCCCGCGGTCCATCTTCTTACCCGTGACAGAAGTGATGGACTGACTGCGGTCAACATTTTTTTCGAGTTTTAAACCCTCGGGGGTTTTCTCGAAGGCCCAGGCAAAAATCAATGCAAGAGGGAAACCGATAAGCAGGATAAAGAGCAGGGATTTCATCACCCAGTCCGGAGCGCCGAAATTATCCAGCGCCAGATCAGTCGCCTGCGCAATTAACCAGGCGGTTACGGTATAGGCCAGCCCTACCCGGAACACATTGCGGCGCTTTAGCTCTTCGAAAAAACTGAGAGACTGATCACTCATGGCCGGTTGCCCGAATAATTCACGACTGCGCCCTGGCGATCGCCAACTGGATATTCGCCGCCGCCTTCTCTTTCAAGGACGCCAGCCGCGCCTCGGACTGGGCCAGGGCAGAACGGTATGCCTCGGAATATTCCAGCAGCTCACCCAGGCGCTTTACACCTGCGTTAGTGTGCAAAAAATCGTTTGATGGAACGAATCCCCCGTCCACCGCTTTCTGGAAATATGCCTCGGCGGCTTGTTTGTCCCCGGACTGGGCATGCAGCAATGCATCGCAAAAATCAATAAACCAGAAGGAAATCCGTCCATCCCGGGCGGCCTGTAAACGCAGCCGGGCCTGGTCCAGGGCCGCCTGCTCCTGCTGGGTTTGCTCAAGATTGCGGTAGGCCCAGGCCATGTCCAGGAATCGCGGCACATTAAAATTGTCGTTTCTTCCAAGCTTTTCCTGCAGGGTCGGAAATATCCTCTCAAATAATTCTGCCGCATCCGAATATGCGCCCTGCTCAAGCCTTAATTCGGCCAAGTCCAATGCGGTGAAGCGCGTATCCAGTTCACTCCAGCCATCATTACTTGCCAGGGCCTTTTCCAGGAGTGCTTCCTGAAGGGCCACGGCCTCATCCAGGTTGCCCTGGGCCCACTCTAACCAGGCCGTCGCTCGAACCACCCGGTCGTCATCCGGTGATGCACGCCGGGCCTTCTCGATCCAGAGCGTGGCACAGTGCATTTCACCCAGGTCGGAGCAGGCGTATCCCAGCGAAAGGGTAAACTCGGTGGAGTCGGGTTCCAGTTCCTGGGCCCGCATGGCTGCCTCCAGGACCTCGTCCAGGTCCTGGGTCAGCCAAAGCCAGCGGGCCTTGGCACCCCATGCGTTGGCAGCCCGAGGATTTCTCTCTATTGCCTGGTCAATGTAGCGCATACCGTTATTGACGTCGCCCCGGCTCAAGGACCACCAGGACATATTGCTAAGCAGGTTGGCGTTTAGGGGATCCAGTTCATAGGCGCTGCGCAGCACCTGCCAGGATTTCTCGTACTGCCCGTCACTCTGGTAGCGGATAGCCAGCCAGTTCAGGGCCAATGTGTTAACCGGATTCAGTTCCACTGACTTTTCTAGGGCCATGACGGTGGTCATCCCCGGAAAATCGCCGGGCTGCCGGAACTCGTCCAGGTACAGGCCGAGTGTCGCGTAGACCTCAGTGGAGTTCGGCGCCAGCGCCAGGGCCTTATCCAGGTACGGCTTGGCGTGTGTTGCGGCCTCTTTAGTCTGCAGGTCTCCGTAGTTACGGGTACTGAGGAACATCCAGCTGTCGGCAAGACCCGTATAGGCAAGCGCGTAGTTCGGATCGGTGGCCACCGCCTGCTCGAAATGGCTGATGGCCTTTCGCAGGGCTTCGGAATTTCGTTTTACAAATTCGTAACGCCCAAGCAAATACAGATCGAAGGCCTGGATATCACTGGTTGGACGTTGCGCCAAGCGCTGGGTGTCCTCCTCTCCCAGGCTCACCTTCAGGGCCTTGACCACTGCCGCTGAAATCTCGTCCTGGATGGCGAAAATGTCCTCGTCAGTGCGATCAAAAGTCTGGGACCACAAGTGGGCGCCATCGTTCACGTCAATGAGCTGGGTGATGACCCGCAGCCGATTACCGGCTTTTTGCACACTGCCTTCCAGCACAGTGGATACACCGAGTAACCGGCCAATCTCACGGATATCCTGGTGCTTGCCCCGGAAGGCGAAGGACGAGGTGCGGGCTGCCACTTTCAAGTCCCTGACCTGGGCCAGGGCATCCAGCACGGTGTCCGCCAGCCCATCGGAAAAATATTCCTGCTCTGGATCAGAACTCATATTGGCGAAGGGCAGAACAGCCACCGACTTAGCTCTGTCAGCCTGCTCGATTGACCCTGTTCCCGCCGCATCAATTTGCGAGGACAAACCGACCGCGGACTCGTCAGACATAGGCGTCTGCAGATAAAACTTGTCCGCCAGCAGGAATACCACTGCGATGGCCAGGGCGATGAT
>JAOTSW010000107.1 GCA_029864735.1 Chromatiales bacterium
CACCACGATGCCCGTGGGCAGGTGGGTGATGCGCACCGCCGAGTCGGTCTTGTTCACGTGCTGACCACCGGCGCCGGAGGCGCGGTAGGTGTCGACTCGCAGGTCAGCCGGATTGATGTCGATCTGTTCCACTTCATCGGCCTCGGGCATTACGGCCACGGTGCAGGCGGAGGTGTGGATACGCCCCTGGGATTCGGTTTCCGGAACCCGTTGCACCCGGTGGGCGCCGGACTCGAATTTCAGGCGTGCATAGGCGCCCTTGCCGACCACCCGGGAGATGATTTCCTTGTATCCGCCGTGCTCGCCCAGGCTCTGGGTCACGATTTCTACCTGCCAGCCCCGGGTCTCCGCGTAGCGGCTGTACATCCGGAACAGGTCACCGGCGAAAATCGCCGCCTCGTCGCCACCGGTGCCGGCGCGAATTTCCAGGTACAGGTTGCTGTCGTCATGGGGATCCTTGGGAATCAGGAACTTCTGCAGATTCAGCTCCTGGGCATCCCTTTTTTCTTCCAGTGACCTGGCTTCTTCCTGGCCCATTTCCCGCAGTTCCGGGTCCGGGTCACGACTCATTTCCTCGGCGCCGGCCAGGTCATCCAGCAGGCTCTTGTACCTCTGATAACTCTGCACCACCGGTTCCAGGCGCGCATATTCCTGGGACAGTTCCCGGAACTTGTTTCTGTCGGCCATGGTTTCCGGATCTGATAACAGCTGCCCGACCTCTTCAAAGCGGTCTGCTACCTGGTCCAGTTTTTCACGTATGGATGCTTTCACGATAATCGCTATCTTGCTGACAGGAGGTGGCCAGGGCCGGGAGCCCTAGTTTACTTGGATTTGTCGTTCAGTCCGAACATATCGCGGGCCGCCCGGATCAAGTCGGTATTTCCGTCTTCACCTGCGCCACGCAGCTCGATCATCGGGCGATGGATGAGCTTGTTGGTCAACTGCTTTGCCAGCTGCTCCATGAGTTCCTCTACCGGCTTGCCGGAATTGAGGTGGCGCAGCGAATGGGCCAGCACCTGGTCCCTGATTTCTTCTGAGGTTTTTCTCAAGGCCTGGATGGTCGGCACCGCTTCCAGGGTGCGCTGGGCCATCTGGAAGCGAGTGACCTCGGCGCTGATGATTTCCCGCGCCTGCTGGGCGGCAGCCTGGCGAGTCTTCATATTTTCCTGCACCACGCTGTGCAGGTCATCCACGGTGTACAGGTACACGTCGTCCAGCTCGCCAACCCCTTCTTCAATATCCCGGGGCACGGCAATGTCCACCAGGAACATGGGCCGGTTGCGGCGCGCCTTGAGCGCGTCCTTCACCATCTTGGTGCTCACCAGGGTGGTGGGCGCCGCAGTGGAGCTGATTACGATGTCGGATTCGGCCAGGTGGGCAGGAATCTCGTCAAGGGAGATGGCAAAACCGTCCACCTGGGTGGCCAGTTCTCGTGCCCTGTGCACGTTGCGGTTGGCAATGATGATGCGATTCATGCCGTGTCCGTGCAGGTGACGTGCCGCCAATTCAATGGTCTGGCCGGCGCCGATTAGCAAGGCGCTGTGACGATCGAACCCGGCGAAAATCTGCCGTGCAAGACTGACTGCGGCATAGGCTACCGAAACGGGGCTGGTGCCAATCTCGGTATCCGTACGAACCTGCTTGGCCACCGTGAACGCATGCTGGAACAAACCGTTGAGAACCGGCCCGGTGGTGCCTGATTCGTGGGCGTCCCGATAGGCCTGTTTCATCTGGCCGAGGATCTGGGGCTCACCGAGGATTACCGACTCCAGGCCGCTGGCAACGTTAAACGTGTGCTCAATGGCGGCCAGGTCATGGACGACGAACAGGCTTTTCAGGGCCTCATCGGGTAGCGAGTGAAACGCCATGAGCCAGTCTTTGAGCTGGTCGGCGCCGTTGCCCTCGGTCTCGCAGTACAACTCGGTGCGATTACAGGTCGATACGATGAGAGATTCACGGACACCGGGCAGTTCCCTTGTCTGCTTTAATGCAAGGGGCAGTTGCTCCGGTCCGAACGCGACTTTCTCGCGTACCGAAACGGGGGCAGTTCGGTGATTTATTCCAAGAATCGTTAAAGACATTCGGTCTGTTTATTTCCGCGCGGAGCGAAATTTTCGTGTATGCGTAGATTTATAACAAGTACGGAAGAGTCTTATGCTACCTTTCTTTGCCATGCAGTTTAGCGAAAATAGACAAATTTTATGAGGCTATTTGTACTTATATCCCTCGTGGTAGCCCTACAGACTGGCTGTGCAGGCCAGTCTGGGCTTGGCCAGGATTCCCCGGAACTTGCGGAGGCGCCTGCGCCGATGAGCGACCGCGGCGAGGCCACCTATCACCTGATGCTGGGTGAGATGGCTTTAAAGCGAGGACAGTTGGAAGAGGCCGCGACCCAGTACCGTCTGGCGGCTGAACTGGATCCCGACCCCCAGACGGCGGAAAAGGCTCTTGAGCTTGCGCTGATGGTGGGAGACCAGGACGAGGCCCTGCTGTCGGCGCGCCGCTTTTACGAGTTGAGCCCCGGCCAGGCAGAGCCGGCTCACCAGTACGCAAGCCTGTTGCTGGAGGCGGGCAAGACCTCGGCGGCGGTCCAGGTTCTCAGGGAACTGGTAAATATAAACACTGCCTCGGGAGAGCCTCATCCCGAGCTTATTTTGCTGTCCATTGGGCTGGACATGGATGACAGCGCGGTGGCGCTGAAGACCATGAAGAAGGTGCTGGGCAAGCGTCCCGATTCCGCTGGCGCCCTGGTGGTTCTCTCCTCGCTGGCACTGGTTGCCGGGGAGGACGAGGAGGCGGAAAAATATGCCCGCGAGGCCATTGCGGCCGAGCCCGAGTGGAATGCAGCAAGCATGCAACTTGCCCGGGTGCTGGTTGGCAGCGGCCGGGTTGACCAGGGGCTGGAGATCGCCCGCAAGCAGGTGGCCGCCGGCACCGATCTTTCCTCCCGGCTGGATTTTGCCGGCCTGCTGAGCATGGTGGGGAGGTATTCCGACGCCGGGTTGATGCTGGAGCAGATATTGCTTGAGCGTCCGGGATTGCCGCCTGCCCTGCGGATGATGGGCTATGTGGAGTACCAGGTTGGACGGCTTGAAAATGCCCGGCGGTACTTCTCTCGCCTGGCGGCCAGTGGTCGATACCTGGACGAGGCCTATTACTACATGGCATTGATCGCCCTGGATGAGGGCGATACCCAAACAGCCGTGGAAATATTCAAGCTGGTTCCGGAAGGGGATTTTTTCCTCGCGGCCCAGTTCGGCGTTCGCGATGCCTACGCGGAGGAAGGCATACCTGGCGCAGCCATGGATCACCTCCAGGCCATTGCCAGCGCATATCCGGCCCACCGGGTGCCAATGTTGATGGGCCAGGCCGAATTGCAGGGTCAGCTGGGCAACTACCCCGAGGCGGTGGAACTGTATAGCCGCGCCGTGGAGATTGAGCCGGAGGACGCCGCAGTGCGCTATGCCCTGGCCATGGCCATGGAGCAGAACGGACAGGTGGACGAGTCAATCGCACAATTGCGCGAGATATTGAAGCGGGAGCCCGGTGACACGACCGCCCTTAATGCCCTGGGTTACACCCTTGCCGATCATGGTCGGGAGTTGGGCGATGCCTATCGCTATATCCTCAAGGCCTACAAGCAGGAGCCCGACAACCCCGCGGTCGTGGACAGCATGGGCTGGGTGGAATTCAGGCGTGGAAATAATGCCAAGGCGATCAAATACCTGCGGCGAGCCTATGAACTCCAGGCAGACCCGGAAATTGCCGCTCACCTGGGTGAGGTGTTGTGGGTGGATGGGTCGGAAGACGAGGCACGGGAAATCTGGGAGCAGGCCGCAGAAGCCGCGCCGGACCACCCGGTTCTGAAGCGGGTCATGGAGCGTTTTCTTCAGTGAACCGCGCTCTTGCCCTTTTTTTATTGGTGATGCTCGGACTGGCTGGCTGTTCCCTCCAGCCTCCCTTGCCCGCCCGCTCAGACTGGGCCGCCAGGCAGGAAACCCTCGCCGGATTGCAGAGTTGGAATCTGTCGGGGCGCATATCCGTAAGAACTGACAAGGATGCGGTCAACGGATCGCTGAGCTGGGTCCAGGATGGCGAGCAGCTGGAGATGGGTTTTCGTGGCCCCCTGGGGGTAGGGGGTTTCAGGCTCTCGGGCGATCCGCAGCGGATGCTTTTCGAGGACTCCAAGGGTGAGAAACTGGTGCTGGATGAGCCTGGCAGTGCGCTGGCTACCCAGCTGGGCTGGGACGTCCCACTGGCCAGCCTGGGCTACTGGATCCGCGCAATGCCTGATCCGGCGCTGCAGGCCGAGCAGGATTTCGAAACATCCGGGCGCCTGCAGCGGCTGCGCCAGGACGGCTGGTCTGTGGATTATGAGCGTTATGTACTCCAGGGGCTTGTGGCCATGCCGGGCAAGGTCACGATCCAGCGAGATGGCATCCGGATTCGCCTGGTAGTGGACAACTGGAGCCTGGGTCCAGGCCGGTGACCAGAAAAAGCCAGCGCGGTAATTAAGAAAAAGTTCACCCTGTAAATTGACACTGCAGCCCTTGCCTAGGAAAATACCCTGTTCCCCGCGGGCCGAGTGGCTGTTATTGACGCTTCGCGGGGATGGATTCAGGCCTGAAGGTCATACAACTGGGGTGTAGCCAAGCGGTAAGGCAGCGGGTTTTGATCCCGTCATGCGCAGGTTCGAATCCTGCCACCCCAGCCATTCACCTGTTTTCCTGACTTGAGAACTCCAACTTTTTAGCATGATCAACTAGGAGCTTATCGTGGATCTGAGCGGCATGATTGTCTTTACAGGCAACGCAAATCCGGGGCTTGCCCGTGACATCGTACAGAGCCTGGCAATGCCTCTTGGCAAGTGCCGCGTAAGCACCTTCAGCGATGGTGAGATCAGTTGCGAGATTGACGAGAATATCCGTGGGCGCGATGTGTACATCGTTCAGTCGACCTGCCCTCCGGGCAATCACAACCTCATGGAACTGCTGATCATGGTTGATGCCTGTCGCAGGGCTTCCGCGCGACGCATCACCGCTGTGATCCCATATTACGGTTACGCAAGGCAAGATCGTCGCCCGCGTTCCCAGCGAGTAGCCATCTCGGCCAAGTTGATCGCCAACCTGCTGGCAACAGCCGGTGTGGAGCAGGTGGTGACGGTGGATTTACATTCTGACCAGATCACGGGCTTTTTCAGTATGCCCGTGGACAATGTTTACGCATCGCCGGTACTGCTGGGCGATGCCTGGAAACATCGCACCGATGACACCATCGTGGTGTCGCCCGACGTGGGCGGTGTGGTGCGAGCACGAGCCCTGGCCAAGCGCCTCGATGATGTGGAGTTGGCCATCATCGACAAGCGTCGTCCCAAGGCAAACGTCTCGGAAGTGATGAACATCATCGGTGAAGTTGATGGCAAGTCCTGCATCATCATTGATGACTTGATTGATACCGCAGGAACCTTGTGCCACGCGGCCAAGGCGCTGAAGGATCACGGTGCGCGCAGAGTGTCTGCCTACATTACCCACCCGGTACTGTCCGGGCCGGCGATCGACCGCATCAATAATTCGGAGTTGGATGAGTTGGTGGTCACGGACACCATCCCGTTGAGCGAGGCAGCCGCCGCCAGCCCTCGAATTCGGCAGCTGACAGTGGCCGGCCTGTTGGCCGAAACCATGCGCCGTATGCATGACTCCGAGTCAGTCAGTTCGCTGTACGTAGACTAACGATTTCAGTCGTAAGATTTTTTGGTGAGAGCGATCAGGTCGCGGATGGCTCTCGTATTTTGATGACAACACTAAGGACCTGAGGAGAACTCATAATGTCCGATTATATTTTAAACGGGGAATTCCGTCACGACCTGGGGAAAGGTGCGAGCCGCCGCCTGCGTCGCGAAGGAAAAGTACCTGCAATTCTATACGGTGCAGACCGTGATCCCCGTCCCTTGACCGTGATGCAGAAGGACCTGCTCCTTCTTCTTCAGAACGAAGGTTTCTACTCATCTGTGATCACCCTGAGCGTTGATGGCAAAGAGCAGCCTGCGATTGTGAAGGACCTGCACCGCCATCCTGCCAGGCCGATCATCCTGCACATAGATCTTCAGCGCGTTCGTGATGACGTGGAAATTCGCATGAACGTTCCTCTGCATTTCCTGGGCGAAAAGGTTGCCCCGGGCATGAAGGCAGGTGGTACCGTCAGCCGTATCTCCAACGAACTGGAAGTGGTGTGCTTGCCCAAGTACCTGCCCGAGTTCATTGACATCGATCTCTCGAAACTGGAGCTGGATGACGTTGTGAAACTCTCCGATGTCACACTTCCCGAAGGCGTCGAGTTGGCTCATCCTCCTACCGAAGAGCACGATCCTGTCGTGGTCAGCATCCACGTTGTACGGGTACAGGTGGAAGTAGAGGAAGGCGAGGAAGCCGCAGAAGAAGTGGCTGCAGTGGAAGAAGAAGAGAAGGCCGAGGACTAAGTCCTTGGGCTGTGCAGTACAGACGATGGACGGGCCGTCGCCAAGACGGCCCGTTCCATTTGAAGCCCAGGGTTTTATGATGGGCGCTTACGGCACCACTGGGTGCCCTGGAGTGGATTCTAGGGATGTCGCATAAACCAATAAAAATGGTAGTGGGGCTGGGAAATCCCGGGTCAGAGCACGAGCAGGATCGCCACAACATAGGCTTCTGGTTCGTTGAAGAACTGGCTCGCCGCTTCGGCGGTAACTTCAAGTCAGAACGAAAGTTTGACGGTGACAGTTGCAAGATAGCCATTGATTCAAATGAGCTGTGGCTGCTGAAGCCCTCGAGCTACATGAACCGTAGCGGCCTGGCGGTGACCAAGCTGGCTACCTATTACAAGATCACCCCGGAAGAAATCCTGGTTGTCCATGATGAACTGGACCTGGATGCGGGTGTGGCACGAATCAAGAAAGGTGGCGGCCATGGCGGCCACAACGGATTGCGCAGTGTGATTGCACACATTGGCAAGGAGTTCTATCGCTTGCGGCTTGGCATCGGCCATCCCGGTGACAAGAACGCGGTAATCAATTTTGTTCTGTCCCGACCCAGCCAGAAAGAGCAGGATCTGCTCATCCAGGCGGTGGACGCGGCAGCGGATGTAATGCCTCTTTGGCTGGGTGAGGGCGACGAACGCGCCATGCACCGTTTGCACAGCCAGGGTGTAGAAGCCAAGCCCTATCGGAAAGACGACCCAGGCACGGCGAAGGACTGATTTCATGGGATTCAAATGCGGTATCGTGGGCTTGCCCAATGTTGGCAAGTCGACACTCTTCAATGCGCTGACCTCTGCGGAGATCGCGGCGGAAAACTATCCATTCTGCACCATCGATCCCAACGTGGGGGTGGTGCCGGTGCCCGATCCCCGGCTGCAGAAAATCGCCGAAATCGTCAAACCCCAGAAGATTATTCCGACCACCATCGAGTTTGTGGACATCGCGGGCCTGGTTGCCGGCGCCTCCAAGGGCGAGGGCCTGGGCAACAAGTTCCTGGCCAATATTCGCGAGACCGATGCGATCGCCCACGTGGTTCGCTGTTTTGATGATGACGACGTAGTACACGTGGATGGCCGGGTAAATCCTGCCAGCGATGCCGAGACCATCAATACCGAATTGGCCCTGGCCGATATGGAAACGGTGAGCCGTAACCTGGACCGGGCCACCAAGGCGGCCAAGGCCGGTGATAAGGAAGCTGTCGCCAAGCGCGATTTGCTTACCCGGGTCAGCGCCCACCTGGATGCCGGCCACCCGGTACGCACTATGGAGCTTGAGGCGGCCGATCGTGCCCGCCTGCGTGAGTTGCACCTGATCACCGCCAAGCCGGTGATGTACGTGGCCAATGTGGCCGATGATGGTTTCCAGGATAATCCCTACCTGGATGCCGTCACCGAATTGGCCAGGAACGAAGGCGCCGGTGTGGTGGCGGTGTGTGCCTCCATTGAAGGCGAGATCGCCAGCCTGGACGAGGCGGATCGGGCGGAGTTCATGGCCGAGCTGGGCCTGGAAGAGCCGGGCCTGGACCGGGTGATCCGGGCTGGCTACGAATTGCTGGGACTGCTTACCTATTTTACTGCCGGTGAGAAGGAAGTCCGGGCCTGGACGGTGCGTAAGAATTCCACCGCGCCCCAGGCGGCCGGCGTGATTCACACCGACTTTGAGAAAGGATTCATTCGGGCCGAGACCATGGCCTACGAAGATTTCATCCAGTACCGCGGGGAGCAGGGCGTGAAAAACGCCGGAAAGCTGCGCCTGGAAGGCAAGGAATATATCGTTAAAGAGGGCGACATCCTGCATTTCCGCTTTAACGTTTAGTATCCAGGGGTTTTGAGGGGAAATCGGGACGGGTTCCCCCCTTTGCAGCTTGACACTACAGGCTCCAACTACGACAATTCCGTCCCCCAACCCCCGCCAGGGGTGGGGAAAATACTGGTGATGTAGCTCAGATGGTTAGAGCGACGGACTCATAACCCGTAGGTCGGTGGTTCAATTCCACCCATCACCACCAAATAATATAAAAGCGCCCCCTAGCGGGGCGCTTTTATATTATCCGCGTGACGGGGCGGAGGTGAGCCACCGAAGGTGGTTCAACCGAGGCCGGCTAAGCCGG
>JAOTSW010000272.1 GCA_029864735.1 Chromatiales bacterium
CCGGCAGCCCCCAAGCCTGCGGTACCACCATCGAGTGGCCCAGACGATAAGGGCTAACAAAATAAAGGCCCCCGTGGAGCTCCACGGGGGCCTTTTTTAGTGCTCTGTATTCTTAGAGCAAGGTCACCAGGTTCTAGCCCGTTGAGCCCGAATTCTTGTCTAGTTCCTTTAGAAATCCCCGGGACGCTGAAACCACTAAATCCAGGACGTGCTCGAAACCATTGACGCTTCCGTAGTACGGATCCGGAACGTTCCGCTCAACAGCGCCTTCATGAAACTCGAGGAACAATCGAATCCTGCCCCGGTATTCCTCTGGGCAACGCTCAAGCAGTAATGCCTGGTTATCCTCGTCCATGGCCAATACATAGTCGAAACTTTCAAAGTCAGAATCCTGGACCCGGCGGGCACGAATAGTCGTCAGGTCATAGCCCCTTTGCGCTGCCGCACTTACCGCGCGGTGATCCGGAGCCTCGCCAATGTGGTATGCGTGGGTACCAGCAGAATCAATTTCCACATCCAGATGTGGCGCGTGATCCTGTACGATTTTTCGAAACACGCCCTCTGCCGTAGGAGACCTGCAGATATTTCCCATGCACACAAACAGTACTCTCACTCGCTTCCTCTCTTGATCTAAAAACCCGGTCTCAGGAGCCTGACAAGTGATTGGCAACTCGCGCCAGGTCTTCTTCGGTGTCCACCCCATGTCCCGGTGAGCAGCTGGCAAGGGCAACCATAATGGTCATTCCCATTTCCATCGCCCTGAGTTGTTCAAGTTTCTCCGCTAATTCCAGCGGGGAAGGCTCTGTCGCGGCTAATTTCTTCAGCGCACCAACCCGGTAGGCATACAAGCCGAGATGCCGCCAGGCACCTTCAAAGCGTTGCTGCGACATCAACCCTTGTGCGGCCGAATCACGAAACCAGGGAATGGGCGCGCGACTGAAGTACAAGGCTCGGCCGGTGAGGTCGGCAACCACTTTGACCGCATTGGGATTTAAAAACTCTTCCACGTCGGCAACCGGCGTCGCCAGTGTCGCAATGTTCGCGTCAGCCCTGCTGGCGAGCAATCCAGCGACCTGGTCAATCAATTCCGCAGGCAGGCCCGGCTCATCGCCCTGTACATTGACCACCATTTCCTCGTCGGACCAACCTCGGATAGCTGCGACTTCCGCTATCCTGTCCGTACCCGAAATATGATCGGCACGGGTCATGCAAACCGTCGCACCAAATCCCTCACAAGCCTTGCTGATTCGCTCATCATCCGTGGCAACAACCACCTCGCTGGCCTCGCTCTCCATGGCCCTTATAAAGACACGCTGAATCATGGGCAAACCGGCGATCAGGCGCAGCGGCTTGCCCGGCAGTCGAGTGGAGCCATAACGCGCCGGAATGACGACTTTGAAACTCACTTGTCCAATTCTTCCAGGCTAACTTCCCTGGCCTCTTCTTCAAGCATGACCGGCACGCCGTCCCGCACCGGGAAGGCAAGCCGATCCCCACGACAAACCAACTCCCTGTCGGACTCGTGGTACACCAATGGACCCTTGCACAGCGGACAGGCAAGTATGTCCAGTAATTTCTTATCCATCTCTAACCCCCTGGAATACATTTAATGAGATCGTCCAGCAAGCGACTAAGCCTGGCCTGATCGGAATCGCTAAATTGAGCGGTGACCGGGACATACCACGCGTTCGAGCCAGCAAACTCATGACATTTTACGGCATCTTTCTCAGTCATCAGGATTTCATGCCTGTCATCAAAGGTTAAATCAGCCGCCATAATTCTGGAATGATCCGGCAATGGACTGGGTAAGACTTTTATATTCTGCTGTCGCAAGGAATCAAAAAATCTTTCGGGGTTTCCTATTCCGGCCAAGGCGTGAACTGTCTGCCCGGCAAAACTATCCAGAGACCGTCTTGCCCCTCGCCCGTTGACCGGCAGAACACTGTCGGGTCTTAGACCCATGACCAATGAACCCGGATGCCGACCCTCATGGTCGCCATTCACCACCACCATATCCACTTCCCTTAATCGGGCTGGGCTTTCTCGCAGGGGACCAGCAGGAATACACGCACCGTTACCCAGGCTCCGCTGTCCGTCGATCACGACTATTTCCGCATCCCGAGCCAATCGATAGTGTTGCAAGCCATCATCACTGATTATGGTTTGAACACCCTCTGCAACCAGTTCCCGAGCAGCCGCCACCCGATCCGCGCCTATCCAGACCGGCACGCCCGAGCGGCGGGCAAGCAACAATGGCTCATCTCCAACGTCGGCTGGCAGGCTGTCAGGTGTAACCTTCTGTACTGTCTCCGAACCACCGTAACCACGGGAAACAATTCCTACCCGGACGCCCCGGTGTTGCAGGCACTCCGCCAGATGAAGAACCAGCGGGGTTTTGCCAGTACCCCCGACAGTAATATTGCCTACTACCAGCACCGGAACTCCGACAGACTCTGACTTGAGCAGGCCCAACCTGTAGCCGAGGCGACGCATTGCGCTTACAAGTCTGAACAGGGCCTCCAATGGCCTGAGCCAGACCACCGGCTTCGGCCGGTACCAGCGTTCGAGAAACCACTGCTCCACCTGATCCTTTGTCACCGTCCCGGCACTCAACTGTCTCTGAACTGCATTTTATAAAGATTGGCGTAATAGCCGTCCTTCGCCAGGAGTTCGGCATGGGTCCCTTTCTCGACGATTTCTCCATCGTGCATTACGACGATGACATCGGCGCG
>JAOTSW010000273.1 GCA_029864735.1 Chromatiales bacterium
GCTGTTGAAAATAATAGAAAAATTCCGGATTTTCCGAGTTCAGCGTCGCCAGGATAGAAAAATTGATAAAAATTGGCCGAAACAATGATTTCCCAGCGCGGATAGACGGCAGTATTGCGCTGGAAACCCTGGGGCGAATCCTGCTTTACAGCCCCATGATCGGGCTTTTGTTTACCTCCCTTTGGTCTGTCGGCCTTTCCTTGCTGACCGTTGTCCTGCCCCTGACCTGGCTGACATTCGGCGGTGAAGTACCAGCCTGGATGCGGGCCGCTCCTGAAAAGCTCCCCAGTTGATCTACTGATACCTTTGGATTGACCGGCAGGTTGACTGCCAGTTCCCAGCCGTCATAATCCTAGCCATCTTTTGACGATGGATATCCCAGCCCCGTGCGACAAATCATCCTGGATACCGAGACCACGGGTCTTGAGCCCGAGCAGGGCCACCGCATTATTGAAATCGGCTGCGTCGAAGTCGTGAACCGGCGTCCTACCGGGCGCACCTACCACCAGTACATCAATCCCGAGCGAGAAATCGACGCCGGGGCCGTGGACGTGCATGGCCTGGACAACGAGTTTCTCTCGGACAAGCCGGTCTTTGCCGACATCCTGTCCGAGTTCATCGAGTTCGTGAACGATTCGGAACTCGTGATTCACAACGCGCCGTTCGATGTAGGTTTCATTAACGCCGAGTTCAAGCGCCTGGATGCGCCGCCGGTGGAGACCATTTGCCAGGTGCTGGATTCCCTGCAGGTGGCCCGTCGCCATCACCCGGGTCAACGTAATTCCCTGGACGCCTTGTGCCGTCGCTATGAAGTAGACAACTCACGCCGCGAATTGCACGGCGCATTGCTGGATGCCCAGTTGCTGGCGGAAGTGTATTTGCTGATGACCGGTGGCCAGGCGGCCCTGTCACTGGGGCGCCATAGCGCCAGCGAGACCGGCGGCGCCGAGGTGCAGACCCGACGCCGGGTAAAACGTGATAACTTGAGCCTGCGAGTACAACGCCCATCAGAGGCGGAGCTGGCTGCCCACGAGCAATTTCTTGATCGGCTGGAGAAAGATTCCGGCACCTGTCTCTGGAGGGCTGGAGAGACAGAAACCGCAGTATAGATTGCGGTAAATACGTTAGCGTGGGTCATTCAAAAGGACTACACTTTCGCACTTCGCGCGGCCGGGTAAGCATACAGGGCCGGGATTAATTATTTTGAGGGGAGAAGACATGGCGACCAGAACAATGGCCAAGGCATTCAGCGAGAACTTCCTTGGCAATTCGCCGGATTGGTACAAACTGACGATTATCGGCTTCCTGTTGATTAATCCGATTCTGCTACAAGTGGTCGGGCCGTTTGTCACCGGCTGGATCCTGATAGCCGAATTCATTTTCACCCTGGCCATGGCGCTCAAGTGCTACCCCCTGCAACCGGGCGGTCTGCTGGCCATCGAAGCGATTGCCCTGGGCATGGCCAGTCCCGAGTCCGTCTATGCTGAGACGGTGCAAAACTTCCCGGTCATCTTGCTGCTGATGTTCATGGTTGCCGGTATCTACTTCCTGAAAGACCTGCTGCTGTTCATCTTCACCCGAATCATCTTGCGGGTCCGTTCCAAAGTCATCCTTTCCATGCTGTTCTCGGTGCTCGGAGCCTTACTGTCGGCCTTCCTGGACGCATTGACCGTGACCGCGGTGATCATTGCGGTGGCTAGCGGTTTCTACGGCGTTTACCACAAGGTGGCGTCGGGTAAGAAATTCGACCACGACCATGATCCGACTACCGATGACCAGGTGGTGGAACTGCATCGTAACGACCTGGAAAACTTCCGGGCCTTCCTGCGCAGCCTGATGATGCATGGCGCCGTGGGTACCGCACTGGGTGGTGTGGCGACCCTGGTGGGCGAGCCACAGAACCTGCTCATCGGCCATATCATGGGGTGGGACTTCATTACCTTCTTCATCAAGGTTCTCCCTGTCTCCCTGCCGGTATTCTTCGTCGGCCTGGCCACCTGCGCGTTGGTGGAGATCACCGGCACCTTCGGATTTGGTGAAAAGCTTTCCGACAACGTACGCGCCGTGCTGACTGAGTTTGAGGCAGCCGAGGAGGCCAAGCGCGGTCTTCGCGACAAGGCCGTGCTCATCGTCCAGGCCTTGTCGGCCCTGTTCCTGGTTGTCGGTCTTGCCCTTCACCTGGCCGAAGTCGGGCTGATTGGTCTGAGCGTGATCGTGCTGGCCACGGCGTTCAACGGCGTGACCGAAGAGCACCGCCTGGGGCACGCCTTCGAGGAAGCCCTGCCGTTCACGTCCTTGCTGGTGGTGTTTTTCGCCATCGTGGCAGTGATCCACGAGCAGCACTTGTTCTCACCGGTGATTCACTACGTGCTGACCCTGGAAGGCCAGTTCCAGTTGGCCGCCTTCTACCTGGCCAATGGCGTACTCTCGGCGATCAGCGACAATGTGTTCGTGGCGACCGTGTACATCACGGAAGTCCAGACGGCCTTCCAGTCAGGCGCCATTGACCGCGAAACCTTCGACCTGCTGGCCATCGCCATCAACACCGGCACCAACATCCCCAGTGTTGCCACGCCTAATGGCCAGGCGGCCTTCCTGTTCCTGCTGACTTCCGCGTTGGCACCGCTGATCCGCTTGTCCTACATGAAGATGGTCGTCATGGCCTTCCCGTATACGGTCACCATGTCCATCTCGGGCCTGCTGGCGGTGTATTACCTGCTGTAG
>JAOTSW010000017.1 GCA_029864735.1 Chromatiales bacterium
GCCGTCGACCTCACCTGTTGCACCCGCAATTGCCTGCTGAGGAGGTTACCCCGTAGTCTTCCAAGATCCAGGCTCAGCAGCCCAAGGTGTGCAGTAACCGGAAGCACCGTTGGCTGCTGAGTCCGCAACACCCGTATGAAAAACCTTTCGAGCTTTTCGCTCTCCTCGGCACCTGGCTGATCAAGTATTACCAACGCTGGTTCAAGGGATTTAATGCACTCGTCGTGCTTCTCGGGCCAAAGGGTTTGCCAGGCGAGCCACCATGCGCTCAGTGGTGAATTGCCTTCCCAGAACTGCAGTAAACGCGCCCAAGGGCCGGAAGCGAGTTCCGAGCGAAAAACCTCGCTCTCATCCACGCTCATTCCCAGGAAAAACACCTCACTCCTCATCCAGTCCGCAGGAGCATCACCTCCCAACACCCGGGCCATGGCAGGCAGATACGGCAGGATCCCTGTCCATGCCAGGCTGGCCTGCCAACGGGAGGGGGTCCATGCCACCAAGCGGGCGAGGTATCGTTGCCAGTCGGCTCTCAAGGATCGTTCCCAGACCACGCTGTCATCAGCACTCTCAAAATGATGAATCCAGCCCGCCAGTCCGGATTGACGCGCCATTTGCAAAAAGGCGTCAAGTCCACGTGAGTGCTCTAGTTGTTGCCACTGCTCCTTGCCCAGCCGCTGACTGTGCCGGTCCATGATCCTGGCGCGGATGTACCCGAATGCTGCGCGCTCAGAAAGTGACATCGCTGGTCAACCACTGGGCTGTCTCACGAGACAGCTTGTCCAGTTCCTCGTCACTGAGTTTCAGATCCGGGTAATTGTCTACAGTAAGGCTGGCCTCCGCCTGGATTCGTGCGATCTCCTCCCTGAGTTGGATATCGACGTTGCGGTGGCTGGTGATGATGCGCCGCTCGGCACGCAAAATAATGCGTTGGGCTTGCTCCGTGGCTGCCCTGCGTACAGTATCTGCCGACTCACCAGCCGCCTTGACTGCACTGCTGGTTGAACGCTCAACCGTCAGCACCTTTTCCATGGCGCGGCTCACCTCGGCTTCAGGCGAGAATCCTTGCTCGTACATGCCGTCCACCACTGTTGTGGTAAATCGACCTTGCCGCTTTTTGCGGCAGGTTACCCACATCCTGTCGGTAATAACGCACCGCCAAGATCAATGTCTCCGATGAGCCTGAAAAATACAATTGGTAATGCCCGCAGAAGGCATGGCGGGATCAGGAATCCAGGGGAGTAATCCAGCCCAGGATGTGCGGTCTTCGACCGGACGCATCAAGCAGACGAAAGCGCTTCCGGTTCCCGTTCTCGCCAGTAACAAAGGTCACCCAGGCGGGCAGGAAAATCGGCAACATGAAGCGTGCTTCAATCTTGATTGCGGTGATGGGTTCGAGGGCATCCACCGCTGCAAGACAGCGGGCAAGGCTCCACATGCCGTGTGCGATAGGCCGTTTAAAACCAAACCAGCGGGACGTGATGCTGGCCAGGTGGATAGGGTTAAAGTCCCTGGAAATACGCGCATATCGGCGGCCGTAATAACTACGCACCTGCCAGGACTCGCGGCGCGTTTCCTCCGGCTCGACTTCCTGCTCAGCCTGGCGATCTGCCTTCTTGTTGCGACCGCGAATCCGGGCTAAAACCGTGGTCGTGCTTTCCCACACCAATTCGTCCTGAACGTAGACATCGGTACACAGGTCGAATTCCTGCCCAGCGTCCACGTCCCGGTGAGCGGTATTGCGAACCTCGATCCTCAATACTTCATCAGCGCCGATCTGCCGGTGCTGAATAATGTCGTTACGCAGGTGTATCAAGCCGAGCAGTTGTAACGGGAAATCCGGGTGGGCAACCAGTGCCGTATGCAAAGGCATAGCCAGGATTTGCGGGAAGGTCACTGGCATGTAGTCCCGGGCCTTGAAGCGACAAGCCCGCCGATAACGGTTCAGTCGGTAACGACCTGCCGTGACCCTCTCTGCCTCGGTGCGCAAGCTCGGAAGGCTTTCCGACTCATCCAGGTGGGGTTTTCTGTTAGCGCTTACGCCACGCAGCATGTGCCATGCCGTTGAAGGCAGGTGCTTGAAATGCCTGGAGCGCGGCACCGGTGTGTGGCGAACTCCAGGTAGTTTGCTCTTGAGATCGTGCAAATTCACTTATTTGGCGAGTGTGTCAATTACCAAATCCAGAGAGTTGCCGTCTTCCCAGCGATAGTCAAGTTGTCCGTAAAGATCACCCGCCGCGGCCATCGGACGGCCGCTCAGGGAAACCCTGGCAATAAGCTGCAATTCCTCAATACCGGTGAGGCTGGTACCGGCGATCATCGCATTGGCATCGCTGAGCATAATTGTGGCCGGCAGATCCGCAGTAGTCTTGCGGATAACGGCGATGGGCGGTCCGGGTACGCCTGCCTGGCGAGCGATAATGAACACCGCGGCAGGACCCTTTAATCCGCTAAGGTCGAGCTGGGGATCAACGCTAACATGCAGGGCAATGGTTCCCTCGGGAATATTTTCCTGAATAGCCTTGGCCACTGGTTTCTCGACAGCAGGCTCGACAGTGGCGGCGGCCACAGCCGGGGCCGGCGCCCCGCCGAGAACCTGGTCAATGCTAGCAATCTGCTCGTTGAGTATCGTGACGATATTTTCCGGCGGACTCAGGGTCAGCAATTTACTCCAGCGAGCCCGGGCGTCAGCCAGTCGGTTTGCGGCCAGTGCAGCAAAGCCGCCCCACCATAAGGAACCTGGATCTTCAGGATTCAGGGCGAGTGCTTTTTCAAACAACTCTCCCGCACGACCTGAAATAAACGCCTCGTCCAACTCTACAAGGGCCTGGCCATACTGGAGCAGTGCCGCAGGATCGTTCTCACCACCCAGCGCCATTCCCTTGTCGAAAGCAGCCATTCCCTTTGCGGTGCCACCCGAACGCAGGTAGGTCCTGCCAAGGAGCATCCAGTCAGACGGGCTTCCACCCTCGGCGTTCAGTCGAGCCTCCAGCTTCTCTGCCATGCTGGCCAGATTGCCTGCGCTTGTGTCGTGAGGCTCTGCCTGCTGCGCCCCCTGGCTACCGGATTGGTTCCAGTCCCAGGTGCTAACGTCACCGTAGAACCAGGCTGCGGAGGCCGGGATCGCCAGCATGATAATCAGGCCTGCCACCAGGTTGTTCTTGCGGCTGCTGCTTTCCTTTTCGCCGAAAGTGCGAACCAGGGGCCAGCCAACGAACAACATGGCCATAACCACCATAACGGTGGCGAGAATGTAGAAAGTACTCATGATTTAGGCGTCTCCCTGGGGGGCCTGTTCTTCGTCATCAACCGCTAACGACGACCGGCGGCGCACGATAGATACTGCTATCAACAAGCCACCAAGCACCATCACTGCAGGCGCTGCCCACAAGAAAATCGTCTCGTTATTGACTGGTGGCTTGAAGCGCACGAAATTGCCGTAGCGTTCCACCATGTAGTCAAGAATTTCCTTGTCGGTCCTGCCGGCAATGATCATCTCCTTGACCTGGCTGCGAAGATCAACTGCGAGTGAGGCATTCGAGTCTGCGATAGTCTGGTTCTGGCAAACCAGGCAGCGCAGTCCCGCGTTGAGCCGCTCGTAGCGAGCCTGCAAGGCAGGATCCTGGAAGGCAAGTTCCGAATCAATGGCGAACCCGGCTGTTGGCAGCCAGGTCATCAGTATCAACAGGGTCAAAAGGCGTTTCATGTAGCCTCCTTGGCTTGCCTGACCAGGGGAAGAAGCTCTTCGGTCCAGGCCTGCCAATAAATTGGTCCGGTGAACTTGTGGATGATATTGCCCTGCTTGTCGATCAGGAATGTTTCCGGTGCGCCATACACGCCAAAGTTGATCGCCGTACGTCCTTCGACGTCGACCAGGTTCACTTGGTAGGGATTGCCAAGATCATGCAGCCATTTCTCTGCGTCCCGATCCTCGTCTTTCCAGTTCAGGCCAATGATCGGCACTTCACCGGTGGCAGCGATGGCCAGCAGGGTCTGGTGTTCAGCCCTGCAACCGCTACACCAACTTCCCCAGACATTCACCATCACCACCTGGCCACGATAATCAGCCATGGCCACCTGGCGAGAGCGATCGCCCAAAACCGGCAAACTAAATTCCGGAGCAGGCTTGCCAATTAGCGGAGAAGGAATTATCCGGGGATCCATGCCCAGTCCTCGATTGAAGAACCAGACAAGGACCGCGAATACTGCGATTGGAATAAGAGAACGCCACATCAGCTGGTTCCTCCCGCGAGAGCCTCCCGGCCACTAGCTTTATTTTCTTTTTTAACGACGACGCGATAGCGCTTGTCACTGATTGCGATGAGTCCGCCCAGTCCCATGAAGATACAGCCCAGCCAGATAAGGCGCACAAGTGGCTTGTACTGGAAGCGCATGCTCCAGGCCTCCCCACCCAGCGGTTCGCCCAGCGCCACGTAAAGGTCGCGAGCCAGGCTGCCGTCGATACCCGCTTCAGTCATGGGGTTGCGTTGCACCCGGTAAGTACGCTTCTGGGGGTTCAGGCTGACGACATGCTCACCGTTACGGGTGATCACAAAGCTTGCCTCGGTAGCCGTGAAATTGGGTCCGGTAGCCGGCTTGAGTGACTCAAACGTCACTTTGTACCCGGAGACCTCAATGCTTTCACCAATCCGCAGGGCCTGGTCCCGGTGGATACTGTAGGACTCAGTCGCGGTCACGCCCAGGATAAATATGCCGATACCGAAGTGGGCGACGATCATTCCCCAGGTACCGCGAGTGACGCGCACCTTGCGGCTCTTGTCCAGCAGGCCGCCTACAGGATCAAACAGAGCTGTTCCGATTACCCACAGGCCAGCGGTAAAGCCAATCGCGGTCATCACACTGGGCCGGCCGTAAAGCATCCACGGCAGTGCCACGCCCAACACAATGGCAGCGGCCATCGGCACTCTCAGGCGACGAGCGATTCGCGAAAAATTGTCACGACGCCATATTGAATGCATACCGAAGCCCATCAAGAGCACCAGCGGGATTGTCGGAATGACAAATACTGCAGCGAAGTACTGGGGACCCACTGAGTACTTGCCCCCACCCATGGCATCCATGAACAAGGGGAACAAGGTTCCGAGCAGCACCACCAGGAGTGCGATGATCAGCAGCACATTGTTGGCCAGCAGGAAGGTTTCTTTTGAGACCTTGCCAAAACCCTCATCGGACTTGAGCAACGGTGCCCGCCAGGCATACAGGGCCAGGGCGCCGCCGATAACTGTTACCAGGAACGCCAGGATGAACCGGCCGCGCTCGGGATCGGTAGCGAAAGCGTGAACAGAAACCAGTACGCCAGAACGCACCAGGAATGTACCCAGCAGGCTCAAGGAGAATGCAGATATCGCAAGCAACAAGGTCCAGCTCTTGAACAGGCCGCGTTTCTCAGTCACCGCCAGGGAATGAATCAGGGCCGTGCCCGCCAACCATGGCATGAATGAGGCATTTTCAACCGGATCCCAGAACCACCAGCCGCCCCAGCCGAGTTCGTAATATGCCCACCAGCTTCCCAGGGCGATACCCAGGGTCAGGAAAACCCAGGCAATGGTTGTCCAGGGCCTGGCCCAACGTGACCAGGCAGCGTCCATCTTGCCTTCCAGCATGGCGGCAATGGCAAAGGAGAACGCCACCGCAAAGCCCACATAACCCATGTAAAGCATCGGTGGGTGGATTGCCAGGGCCGGGTCCTGCAACAGCGGATTCAGGTCTCTGCCATCAAACGCGGCGGGAATCAGCCGGTCAAACGGGTTGGATGTCATCAACGTGAACAGCATGAAACCGAAGCTGATCAAACCGAGCACGGCAATAACCCTGGCGGCGAACATTTCGGGAAGATGCTTGCTGCGAGCGGCCACGGCTACGCCCCAGAACGCCAGCATTACTACCCACAGCAACATGGAACCCTCATGGGCGCCCCAGGTGGCGGAGACTCGATACAATGTCGGTAATGCCGAATTTGAATTGTTCGCGACGTAGGCAACAGAAAAGTCATTCTGCAGGAATGACCACACCAGGCAAGCAAAAGACAGGAATACGAATACTGCCTGGCCGCTCACTGCGGGCCATGCAAGTCGCACCCAGGCACGGTTGCCGGTTTGTGCGCCTACCAGCGGCACAACTCCCTGCACCACGCTAAGGATCAGGGCGACAATAAGGGCGAATTGCCCAAGTTCGGGGATCATTGGCTCGGCTCCTCTCCATGGATCTGCTTCAAGGACTCGGCCACTTCAGGCGGCATGTAGTTTTCATCATGCTTTGCGAGAACTTCCTCGGCGTAAAACACGCCTTCATCGTTCAGTTTGCCGTGGGCGATGATGCCCTGCCCCTCGCGGAACAAATCCGGAAGGATGCCGGCAAAATGTACGGTGACCATCGCCCCGTTATCGGTCAGGTCAAACGTCTTTTCCAGTTTTCCGGGCTCGTTGCCCACGGTGCCGGGAACAACCAGTCCGCCAACCCGGAACTTGCGGTTCAGGGGAGGCTCGCCCGCCTGTACCTGGGTGGGTGTGTAGTAGTACAAAAGGTTTTCCTGGAATGCGCGCAAACCAAATGTGGTGGCGACGCCAACTCCGGCCAGTACCAGTACCACGATAAGCATGCGTTGTTGTCTAGCTGTCATCAGGAGGCTCCCTGCGTAGGTTCATTTCCATAGCGCCTCTTCAGGCGTTCAAGTTCAACTTTAACGGCACGGCGTGCGGTGACCACATTCAGGATCAAAACGGTCAGCGCCAGGCCAACCGAGCTCCAAACGTAGGCGCCATAGCCGCCCATATCAATAAATTCCATTAAATTCATTTGCTTGTCACCATATCTTTAACCCATTTCGAGTTTTGCTCTCTGACCAGCACCTCACGTTTCACCCGTGTCAGGGAAACGGCGCCGAAAAAGCACAGAAAGCCAAGAATCATTCCGTACAAGGGAATAGCCATATCCGGCGGGATAGACGGACCGCCCTTCTTCAGCAAGGTGGAGGCCTGGTGAAGGCTGTTCCACCAGGTAACCGAGTAATGAACGATGGGCACATTGACCACACCCACAAGGGCCAGGATCGCACTGGCGCGGTCGGCACGGTTGGTGTCGTCAATAGCCGCACGTAGCCCCATGTAACCCAGGTACAGGAACAACAAGATAAGTTCAGCAGTCAGACGAGCGTCCCATGCCCACCAGGTGCCCCACATGGGCTTGCCCCAGATGGAACCGGTGGCCAGTGCCAGGAAGGTAAAGGATGCGCCGATGGGCGCACACGCCACTGCCACGGCATGGGCCAGCTTCATGCGCCAGATCATGCCAATCGCTGCTGCGGTTGCCATAAACATGTAAACAAACAGCGACAACATGGCACTGGGAACATGCACGTAAATAATACGGAATCCGTCGCCCTGCTGATAATCAGCGGGTGCGAGTGCCAGGCCGGCGTAGAGACTGGGAATGATTAACGCGGCGGCCAGCCATCCAAACCACGGGATCATGGTTCCGGACAGTCGGTAAAAATGCGGCGGTGATGAAAGCTTGTGAAACCAGGTCCACACGATATTGATCTCCCTTCTGTTAATCCAGGCTTACCCTGATGGCGGCGGCCGCCGCAATTGGTCCAAGGCTAAGCGCCAGGAACATGATCGCAGCGAGCAGGTTCAAGGGACCAGTAACATCCAGTCCGTCCATTGCCAGGTCGGTGGCCCGTGCTCCAAAAATAAGAATCGGCATTGATAGTGGCAGCACCAACATGGCTACCAGCGCCCCGCCCCGTCTGAGTCCGGCAGTCAGTGCCGCACCAATAGAACCGATAAGGCTCAGGGTCGGCGTTCCCAGGGCCAGAGAGGCCACCATGGTCGGTCCCGCCTCGGCAGGCAGGAAAAACGCCTGGGCCACAAGCGGCGCAAGAATCACCAGGGGCAATCCACTTACCAGCCAGTGAGCGACGGTTTTGACCAGCAGTAACCATGCCAGGGGCTGAGGGCTAAGCGCCATCTGCTCCATGGTTCCGTCATCCATGTCCGAGCGATACAGGGTATCCAGAGCCAACACCGAGGAGAGCAAGGCGGCGACCCAGACAATGCCCGGGCCAATTTCCATCAGCAGTTCTCTTTCAGGACTGGTGGCCAGCGGGAACAGTGTCGCCACCACCAGGAAAAATACCAGCGGGTTGGCCAATTCGCCAATTCGCCTGTAACCCAGTTTGATATCTCTGACCAGGAGGGCCCACCCTGCGTCCAGCATTCCAGGGGTTTGCATCAGCTCAGCTCCAGTGGCACCCGGGTGCCGCCATTGATATGCATTTCGTGATGAGCGGCGAGGATAGCCATTCCACCCTGCTCCAGGTGTTCGGATACCAGTTCTTCCACCAGTTCCCTGCCCTTGACGTCCAGGTTTGCGAATGGTTCATCCAGGATCCACAAGGTGGCGCTGGAGACCAGCACTCTCGCCAGGGCTGCCCGGCGACGCTGGCCGGCAGACAGGGAACGACAAGGAAGCGAGCGGCAACGCTGAAGTCCCAGGCGCTCGATGGCAATCTCAATGCGTTCACCCGCTTTCTTGTCACGCAATTGGTAATGGAAGCGGAGGTTCTCCTCGGGGTTCATGTCACCTTTGAGACCCTCAAGGTGCCCCATATAGATCATCGATCGGTGGTAATCGAACCGCGAGCGGCTGATTCGCCTGTCGTCCCAGTAGATATCACCGGATTCAGGCATGGTCAGACCGGCCAGCACTCGCAGCAACGTAGTCTTGCCACTTCCATTACCCCCACTGACATGCAGCCACTGGGAATTGGTGAGTTCAAAACCGAGGTTTTGAAAAAGGCAGCGGTCACCTCGCCAGAGGCTCAAACCCCGGCCCTGGAGGCTGGCTTCAGAAATACTCATAGGCGGTTCAAATATCTGTTTTATTAAAATAATTTCTGAAAAATCAGTATGGTGCGAATTCTGCCGAGATTGTCCAGCCCGCGCAATATCGGAAAATGCGCATACCGACTCGGTAAGGATACGGATACCCGTAAGGCCATGCTAGACTTTTTCTAAATCACCCCCCTCTACATTGCTTCAAAGACAGGTTTTTAATCCTGGTTTTAATGGGTGTCGATGACACAATGTCTGGGCTGGGCCCATGCTAGAATTCCCGGCCCGGTACGTTGGGAAACACGTCTCAAACCGCTTGGTAAGAGCTACTTTCAGGAAGATATTTCAAAATGGAATCACCGGTTAAACCCCTCGCCCACGTGTTGAAAATTGAACCCTACCTGCCGGGAGACTCGGCGGTAGCCGGGGTGACAAAGATTACAAAAATGTCATCAAACGAAACTCCGCTGGGGCCCTCGCCGGAGGCAAGGTCCGCTGCGCTGGGAGCCATGGACGAGTTGGAACGCTATCCGGAGAGCAGCGCCGCCATTGTCAGGCACGCCTTGGCCGAGCGCTACGGACTGGATGCAAGGCGCATTGTCTGCGAGGCGGGCTCCGAACAACTGATTAACCTGATAGCTCGTATTTTTGCCGGCCCGGGTGATGAAATTCTCTACAGTGCCCACGGTTTTATCGCCTACAAGATTGCTGCCCTGAGCTGCGGCGCCACTCCGGTGGCGGCACCGGAGAAGAACCTGACCACTGACGTGGACGCCCTACTCCGGCTCGTGAGTGAGCGTACCAGGGTGCTGTTTCTGGCCAATCCGAACAACCCCACGGGGACCAGTCTTCCCAGCGGGGAGATCCTGCGCCTGCGTCGTGAGCTACCCGAGTCCGTGCTGTTAGTCCTGGACGGGGCTTACGCCGAATATGTTCAGGATGAGGACTACACTTCCGGACTGGAACTGGTAAGCGAATACCCCGGTAACGTGGTTATTCTGCGTACCTTCTCCAAGATATATGGTCTTGCCGGCCTGCGCCTTGGCTGGTCATACAGCTCCCTGGAACTAGCCATGGCGCTGCACCGTCTGCGCGGCGTGTTTACCGTGACCACCATGGCGGCCAGGGCGGCGGTGGCTGCAATCAGGGACCAGGATCATGAACAGCGAGCCAGAGATCACAACGCCAGATGGCTACCTTGGCTGAATGAGCAGCTCTCGGCCCTTGGCCTGGACATGACTGATAGCAAGGGCAACTTCGTGCTGGCCCGGTTCGCCTCGGACGAGGAAGCCGCGGCAGCTGATTTTCACCTGCGTTCCAGTGGCGTAATTACCAGGACGCTTAAGGAATACGGCCTGGGCGACTGCCTGCGGGTGACGGTGGGCCTTGAGGAGCACAACAAGGCCCTGGTAAGCCTTTTGCAGGAGTTCCTCGCAGGAAGCCGGGGGGGCTGAGCCCGCCGGTCCTCCCTATCGTCGCCCGTTCTTCAGGCGGGTCAGTATGCTCCGGTATACCGCGAACGCCGCCACCAGCAGCATACTCATACCAATAAACCAGAAAAACCCGTCCGGCCCCAGCACCTGCATACTTAATGATGCCAGCAGCGGTCCGGATATGGCTGCAACACCGGACATCAGGATCATGGTACTACTTGCGGCCACCATCTGGGATGGCTCCAGGTAATCGTTGGTATGAGCCACCGACAATGAGTACAGCGGCAACATCATGCCGCCGAGCAGGGCCACTGCCAGTAACTGGAGCGTGCCGCTGACAAAAACCGCCGAAATAGCCGCCAGACAGCCCACCACGCTGGCAACCGCGATTACGGTGCGCCTGTCATGCCGGTCCGAGGCGTGGCCGACCGGCCACTGCAAGGCCATGCCTCCGAAAGTGGCCACCGCCATCAACATAGACACACCGAAAGCATCCATCCCCTGGTCCTTGGCGTAAACCGCGCCCATGCCATAAAAGGCCGCTGCCGCCATGCCCTCGGCCATGACACCCACCAACCCAAGGGGGGAGACTTTCCACAAGGCCCGAATACCCATTGACTGGGGTTCGTCGTGTGACGGAGCACTGCCGCTGGTCAGTGAAATGGGTACCACGGCCAGGGATACCAGCACCGAGGCCAACAAGAACAACAAGACCCCAGCCGGATCCGCCATGTTCAGCAGGAATTGGCCCAGGCCCAGGCTGCCCAAGGCAATCACCATGTACAGGGACATCAGCTTGCCCCGGCTTTGGTTGGTAGCCCGGTCGTTAATCCAGCTCTCGGAGACGATATACAGACCTGCCATGCAAAAACCGGACAGCAGGCGCATGACCATCCACACCCAGGGGACCACCACCACACCGTGAACCAGCACGGCAATGGAGGCGGTAGACGCCAAGGCAGCAAATACCCGGATGTGACCCACCCGCGCCACCATGATGGGAGTCATCAGCGAGCCACCGACAAAGCCCGCGAAGTACGCCGACATGATGACGCCGGTAACCACCGTGGGAAATCCTTCCAGGGATGCGCGCACGCCAAGCAAGGTGCCTTGCAGTCCCACCCCCAACATCATCAGGGCAATACCCAGGAAAAGCGCCCAGGTTGAACGGAATGTAGCTGTCAGAGTAATGATTGAATTCCTTGTATGGACGCATCACGCACCCAGGCTGACTTGCCGGAAACGAGGTAGGCAGGCGCGTGTTATTTTGGTGTTCCGCCCTGCACCCGCAGTTCCAGGCGGCGCAGGAATTCGGCCATGATAACCCGGTAGAGCTCCTTGCCCAACGCCGCATCTTCGTAACCGTGATCCACGCTGGGATTGTCGTTGACCTCAATCACCAGCACCCGATCCCCCACCTGCTTGAGATCGACCCCATAAAGGCCATTGCCGATCAGTCCGGATGCCTTGATTGCCACCTCAAGAACTTCTTTGGGCACATCCTCCACCAGAAAGGTGTCCGCCTTGCCCGAGGATACCTTGCCGCCGGAACCGTGCTTGTAGATCTGCCAGTGCCCTTTGCTCATGAAATATCGGGCAGCGTATATCGGCTGTCCGTTTAACATCCCCACCCGCCAGTCGTAGTCGGTATAGACGAACTCCTGGGCCAGCAGCACGGTGGATGACTCGAACAGCTCAACAGATCTGTCTCGAAGCTCCGTTGCGTTTTTCGCCTTGAACATGCCGCGTGAAAAAGAGCCATCGGGAATCTTCACCACTACCGGGTAGCTCATATCACCAAGTTGCTCCACGGGGTCCTGATCCTCGGTCAGCAAACGATAACGCGGTGCAGGCACCTTGTTCCGGCTGAGTAAATCAGCCAGGTAAATCTTGTTGGTACAACGCAGAATGGAGGTGGGATCATCCATCACCACCAGGCCCTCGGATTCGGCCTTCTTGGCGAACCGGTAGGTATGGTGATTCACATTCGTAGTTTCGCGAATAAACAGCGCGTCGAATTCCGCGATCCGACCGAAGTCACGGGGACCAATCGTCTCCACCGAGATACCCAGTTGTCGACCGGCCTGGATGAAGAAATTCAACGATGCCTTGCTGCTTGGCGGTAACTTCTCTTCCGGATTCACCAGCATGGCCAGGTCAAAGCGTGCATTCGGAGTATTCTTGCGTCGCTTCCAGCTCTTGTTTGTGAATTCACCAAAGGCCTCGCCCAGGGCCTCCTTCTCCGCCTTCGTCAGGTACTGGGGGCCGATGGCCCTCACCGACTCCAGCCGCCAGCGAGTGCCCTTCTTAAATCGCACCGAGAGAATGGGCGCGGGCAAGGCCTCGAAAATCTGCCTGCCAAGTTCTTCCAGCTGGGGAATCTGGGACTGGCCGAAGAAGACTTTAAAACGCAGTTCCTTTGCGCCCTCTTCGCCCACCTCTTCCACCTTGCTGGCCACCTTGTTCAGGCGGGACATCAAGTCACCCAGTTCCAGGCTATACAGAGCGCGGCGACTAAGATCGCTAATAGTGCGCACCGAAGGCAGAGCGCGCTGCCCCCTGGCCTCAGCCATCAGCGAGGTGTAGTACCCGCTACCCAGGTATGGGTACCCGCGACACAGGTTGATGACCCGAACATCGGTGGGTGAATGAGGCGCCATCAAATAGCTTTGATAATCCACTACCTGGAGGTCATCGGCTTCAAGGTTCCAGTCTTTCGCGTTTTCGATGACTATGAGATGCTTGGGCATCAGGTAACTCCCTTTAAAAAGTTAGCATGGCAAGTGTACCGATAACCCGCGTATCGCAGAACATCGACCGCGTGAATCTAGGCCAGAACGTTACAATTTGGAAGGCCCGTCGCAGAAGCCGGCCAGGACACAATCCATTATGAAGTCGCAGCCGCCAGATTCCTCCGGGTTCGCCCGCCTGTTTTCCAGTGATTACCTCCAGGCCAGGAGCCGATTTACCCTCGCCGCCGAGGGCTTGGGGATACCTTGCCATCGTCAGTCCATACCCCACCCGCTTGCCGGGCCGGACGGGGAACGACTGAGCCTGGACTATGCCTGGATAGGCAACCCGGACGCCCCACGGGTGCTGGTGACCCAGTCCGCGGTGCACGGAGTGGAGGGCTTTGCCGGCTCGGCCATCCAGCTTGATCAAATGCTGGAGCGCTCCGGGCAGACCTTGCCTGGGGAGCTGGCTGTATTACACATCCATGCCGTCAATCCTCATGGATTCCTCAATTGCAGAAGGGTCAATGAAGACGGGGTGGATTTGAATCGTAACTTTGTCGATTTTTCACAAGCGCTTCCCGCCAATCCAGATTACGACTTGCTACGCACCAGCCTGATCCCGGAGAACCTTTCCGATTGGGAGCGGGCAAGCAAGCGCCTGGCAGACTATGAACGCGACTGGGGAAGCACCCGCTTTCACCAAGCCGTCAGTGGTGGACAATTCAACGATCCGCAAGGTCCGTTTTATGGTGGCGCGAAACCTGCCTGGTCCCGAGAGGTTCTGGAGGGATTATTCGTCGATCTCAAACTGGCCAGTCGCCAACGCATCGCAGTGCTTGATCTGCATACCGGCCTGGGACCCTATGGCTATGGAGAACTGATTTGCGATCATCCACCCGGTAGCGAGGGCGTTAAGATGGCCCGCCGCTGGTACGGCGCGAATGTTGCCGAACCGGCCCTGGGAACCTCCAGTTCCGTCCCCAAGCTGGGACTGATTGATTTCGCATGGCAGCGGGCTTTTGGCGACAGGGTTTGCTTCCTGACTCTGGAGTTCGGAACCTATCCGTTTGCTGAACTAATGGAATCCCTGCGGCGGGATCATGCCCTGCATAAATCATTTTCTTCACAGACTGAGCCCGGACAACTCGAGCAAGTTCGCCAGTCCATGATGCGGCATTTCAATCCGCCGGCCACCGACTGGCAGGAAGCGGTAATATCTCGTTCCCGCCAGGTTATCCAGATGGCTCTGGACGGATTATCGTCCGAGGAGTTGAAGTGACCCGAAACGTAAATCCCCAAGCCCTTGAGCGAGAGCCGGTATACCGTGCCGCCACTACCGGTGACCTGGATGCCCTTGTGGCGCTGGAAGAAAGGGCTTTTTCCACTGACCGACTCACCCGGCGCAACTTTGCCTGGATGATTCGCAAGGCCCATGCGTTCTTCCTGGTGGCTGAAATCGATGGCGTGCTGGCTGGATACACCCTGCTGTTGTTTCACAAGGGCACCTCCCTGGCGCGGCTGTATTCAATCGCAGTCGACAGGGCGTTTCGCGGTGCCGGCCTGGCCCGGGAACTACTGATCCGATCAGAGGCGGCGGCGGTAGAGAATGATTGTGTCTATTTACGCCTGGAGGTACACCCTGACAATGCGGGTGCTATTGCGCTGTACGAGAAAGCGGGTTACTTCCGCTTCGGCCTGTATCGCCAGTATTACGACGACAATTCGGATGCCTTGCGCTATGAAAAGCGAGTGCTGTTTGAGCCGCCGGGCGGTACCGCACTGAAGGTCCCCTACTATTCCCAGACCACGCCATTCACCTGCGGTCCGGCTTGCCTGCTGATGGCCATGCGCAGCCTGGAACCAGGGCGGGCCATGGACCGGACCGGGGAGCTCCAGCTGTGGCGCGAGTCCACCACCATATTCATGATGTCCGGACACGGGGGATGTGGCCCCCATGGCCTGGCGCTGGCCGCACACCGCCGGGGGTTTGCCGTCCAGGCGTACATCAGCCACAAGGGCCCCTTGTTCCTCAATGGTGTACGCAGCGAGGAGAAAAAGGACGTTATGCGAGTGGTGCACGAAGACTTCCGCAAACAGGCCCAGGAATCAGGGATCGATGTGCGCTACGCGCCGGTGAGCATGAGGAAGATCGAGAAGGCCCTCCGGGCCGGCGGTGTTCCCCTTGTTCTCCTCAGCACCTATCGGTTCAGTAGCAGCAAAGCTCCCCACTGGGTGGTCATCGTTGGCATGGATGACAGGTTCGTATACATCAACGACCCGGATGCAGACCCGGATCACATGCGTACTGCGACCGACAATGCCAATCTCCCGATCCTTCGGAAACAGTTCGAACGCATGACCAGTTTCGGTAAAAACCGGCTGCGAGCCTGTGTGATCGTGTTCCCGGGTGGGACAGGCGCCCCCGCACCAGCGTAATTGGCGCCGGTTTTTTCCCTGGAACGCAGATAGACCCTGTTTTTCGATTCAGAGTGTGTTAAATTCTCGCCTCGCTTGAGCATGGCTAGGTGGCAGAGTGGTTATGCAGCGGCCTGCAAAGCCGTGTACGCCGGTTCGATTCCGACCCTAGCCTCCATGCTCTACAAGCGTCTCCCCCGTCCTGAACCAGATATTCCGGCAGCCTTCCGCGGCGCTGGAAATTACCCAGTTTCCTCGGCTTTTTCTCTGTCATCCTGAAACGTTTCTCAGTAAGTAGTTTCCGTATTGCGGTGCGGTCCCTACGCATCTAATCTTGATCGACTGGTCGTGATGCAGCAGATAAAGAAACAGGGATCGTTATTCATGGGTAGAGAGCCAAGCCAACGCCGCAAGTCCCTGTTTATATTAATTCTAATCCTCTTTTTAGGACTGGGATTGGGGATCGGAGGCTATACTTTCCTCTACGCCAAGGGCCTCTCGTACATGAGTTCGGACCCTGAAGTGTGCGCAAATTGCCACATCATGCAGCCCCAGTACGACTCCTGGCAGAAATCCAGCCACCACGCTGTCGCCGGATGTATCGATTGTCACCTGCCCCACGATTTCATAGGTAAATACCTGGCCAAGGCCGAAAACGGCTGGCATCACTCCAAGGCGTTTACCCTCCAGAATTTTCACGAACCCATCATCATGACCGGGAAGAATGCTCGCATTCTTCAAAACGCCTGCTTGAACTGTCATCAGGATGCAGTCCACGAAATGGTGTTGGGTGTGAACGGTGGGCCGGATGACATCCGTTGCGTGCATTGCCACGTGACGGTGGGACATGGGGAAACCACGGGACTTGGAGGTCCCGAGGTTAATTACTCGGAAGAGGAAGCGGGATTATGAGATTTGTACAACGCGGTTGGTCAACATTCAGCGTCATAGCAGCCATTGCCATTGTTGCGGTCGCAACAGCGGCGGTTACTGCTTTGTTGGTAAACGTCTTCGAACGCAAGAGCGAAGCCAGACAGACCTACGTGCAGCTGGTGGAGGTGACCGAAGACACCACCGACCCGGCTGAATGGGGCAAGAACTGGCCGAAGCAGTACGATTCCTACAAGCGTACTGCCATCAGCACCAAGACAACCTTCGGGGGCCACGGTGGCAGCGAGGCATTGCCTGAACAGAAGATCGAACGTGATCCGTGGCTGAAACGGATGTTCCTGGGTTATGCATTCTCCATCGACTACCGGGATCGCCGGGGGCATGCCTACATGCTGGAGGACCAGGAAAAGACCCTTCGCCAGACCAAGCCCCAGTCAGGTTCCTGCCTGCACTGCCACGGCTCGGTCATGCCCTTGTACCGCAAGCTGGGTAATGGCGATGCCATGGCCGGTTTCATGGAAACCTACAAGTGGTCATACCAGGATTTGAACGCCGAATTGCATGAGATGGGTCATGGACATCCCGTGTCCTGCGTGGACTGCCACGAACCGGCCACCATGGCGCTTCGGGTCACCCGCCCCGGATTCATTAATGGCATCCAGATTCTCGCCGAAGGCGATGCGGCCGTCCCTCACCTGCCGTCAGTTCAGCAATGGCGCGAGGGTGATCGCAGCACACCCTACGATCCTAACGTGGATGGCACTCGCACCGAGATGCGCAGCTATGTATGCGGCCAGTGCCACGTGGAGTATTACTGCTCCAGCGGCATGCCCCTTACCTTCCCTTGGGGCGAAGGAATGACTGCCGACAATGTGGAGTCTTTCTGGAATAACACCAAGTTCGAGGACGGCAGCCGATTTTTTGATTACAAGCACACGGAAACCGGCGCGCCAATCCTCAAGGCCCAGCACCCTGAATTCGAATTGTGGAGCCAGGGCATTCATGCCCGCAGCGGCGTCGCCTGCGCCGATTGCCACATGCCGTACCAGCGTGATGGTGCCACCAAGACGTCCGATCACTGGGTACGCAGTCCGCTGTTGAACATCTCTCGTGCCTGCCAGACCTGCCACCGTGAGTCGGAAACAGAAATGGCAGAACGCGTCGATGTTATCCAGCAGCGCAACTACTCCCTGCTGCAGCGTGGCGGAGCTGCGCTGATGGACTTGCTGGATGCCGTACAGGCCGCCAAGGCCGCAGGCGCCAGTGACGAGCAGTTGAACGAGGCCCTGGAACTTCAGCGCAAGGCCCAGTGGCGCCTGGACTTCATCGCCGCAGAGAACTCCATGGGCTTCCATGCTCCCCAGGAAGCCGCCAAGGTACTGGGCGAGGCAGCTGATTACGCCCGTCAAGGACAGATTTCAGCCATGAACTGGAACAAGGCTGGCGGGGCTTCTGCCGAGGACTAGGACTTCTTGCCGGGTCCCGGGACCCGCTGGAAACACAGGACGGACCGGCTAATAACCGGTCCGTTTTTTATTGCTCGGGGTATTTGTTGCTCGGGGTATTAGTACAAGTCCGTATTTGTCGTTGCCCCGGTAAGGCGTAATTAGTTCGGCAAGAGAGTCGTTCGGGCGCCCTCCGGGGGTCATTGAACAACGGTATAAAAGCGCCCCTCTCGAGGTTTTCAAGGCCATCTCGCCTGGCGCAGGAAATCCCTCCCCAGGCAACGAGTGACCGCCGCGCGCAAATAGCGCTTTTGGAGTGACTGCAGTGAAATTCGTTCATTTCCTTATGGCGTGGACTTTCGTGATAGTTCCCGGTCCATTGGCAGCTTATGCAGGCCATATCGTGAAAAACCGTAGCCACAATCGTGCCGTGAAGTTCCTGGGCCAGGCCCTGGGCTCAGCGCTGTGGTGGTGGTGGTTAGTTGCCGTTCCCCTGGTATTCATTCTCCACATCTAGCTCCTACTCGCCAGGCACACTTATTGCTCTACTCACGGGGAATCCTTGACGGGTTCCTCGTGGAGGGGTTCGTCTTTTATACCGGGAATGTCCCTCCTCGCGGCCACTTCAGCCAGGGGTTCGAACACGTACACCCCTTCCATGTAGGGAATCTGGTCAAAGATCGCCAAAAACTCCGGGGTCAATCCGGGCATGAAATCCAGCGACCATTTCAGATCCGCCCTTGCATTGAGCAAATCTCTTTCCTGTAGCAGGCCCGCGTCATAGGCCATCTGGGAGGTCCAGGCAATATTCACGAAGTGCCAGGCCATACCGCTAAAGCGCGAGCGAACCAGGGGCGTGATCTCATAGTCTTCTGGATTCATCGCAATCAGGCTTAACTGGGCCACGTCCGGATTTTCGAAACGAGACAGGTTGTATTCGTTCCACTGCTGAAGAGTGGTGATGATGACCTCGGTCCTGGCGATATGATTAGCCTGGCGAACCTCCCAGGCCACCAGTACCAGGCCCGCCACGATGCTGAGCACACCGACTGCCTCCGCCATCTCTTTCCATGAAACAGACTTCATACCCCTCCCTGTCGACCGTGGATAACACTATCCGGGGAGCTATTCCCGAGATTCGATCGATCCCAGTGATTGCGTTGTAACGATTCGCCGTGCCTTGGGCTGTCCTGAATTTTTACCGACTCGCGGAGGGAATCTAGGTTCCCTGAGGTCAATGAATACAGGAAAATTGCAGTCGAGAAAAGTCAGGGGCCACTCTAGGTGTAATCTGACCGGGGCCTGGAGCAAGGCCGGGAAGGAATGGTGCCCGGGGCCGGAATCGAACCGGCACGGAGTTTCCCCCGAGGGATTTTAAGTCCCTTGCGTCTACCAATTTCGCCACCCGGGCACGGGTGATCAGCCGCATATTGTAATGGGTTTGCTCTGCGGATGGGCAACTAGTTCTCATCTTAAAACGTCTCTAGTGGAATGCCCGTATTAAAAAAGCCAAACATGCCTCATACACTCTTTCCTGAAGGCACTGATTAATCCGTCGCACTAGCTGGAGACTCTTTTTCAATGATTACCGTTGCTGAGGTCATGACTGCCGACCTGTACACTCTGGAACCCCATGACACACTTGAGGATGCCAGGCAGCTAATGGTGGAACAGCGTATCAGGCACCTGCCTATCGTAAATGATAAGGGTGACCTGGTTGGCCTGGTGACCATGAGCGATGTGCTGGCAGCATCGGACTCCACCTTGCGGGAACCCGCAGATCGGGCCGACCCAAGTTGCATTACCCTGGCCGACGTGATGGTTACCGATATCGTGTCGGTGGATGAGCACGCCAGTTTGCGCCAGTGCGCACGCTTCCTGGAAGAGCACAAGATTGGCTGCCTTCCAGTAGTCAACAACGGCAAGCTCCAGGGCATCATCACCGATACCGATTTTGTGGCCGTTTCGATCAACCTGATCGAGCAGATGGAACAACTCGATGCTATGGAACTGGATGACGATTTCTAGTCATGCGAGCTAAGAAAAAAAGCCGGCACAACGCCGGCTTTCTTCTTTGGAGTGAGGTCCGGTTTAAGACTCAGGCGTCATAGCCGTAAATCGACTTCCATTCCAGAAAATCCTCTACGCCGTGAGCGCCCCACTCCCGGCCATTACCCGATTGTTTGTAGCCGCCAAACGGCGCCATGTCAGCAAGATGGGCGCCATTGATGTGCACCATGCCGGCACGAATCCGGCTGGCAACCCGCAGGGCACGCTGGTGATCACCCGAGGAGATGTATGCCGACAATCCGTAAGGGGTGTCATTGGCAATCCGAATAGCGTCTTCTTCATCCTCGTAGGGGATGATGACCAGCACCGGACCAAATATTTCTTCCCGGGCCACCACCATGTCGTTGCTCACATGGCCAAATACGGTTGGCTTGATAAAGTAACCCTTGTCCAGCCCTTCCGGACGACCCGTGCCGCCGGCCACAAGCCTTGCACCCTCATCGATACCGGCCTGGATCAGCCCCTGGATCTTGGTCCATTGCATCTCATTGACCACCGGACCCATGCCGGTACCCTCTGCCTTGGGATCTCCCACGCGAGTGCGCTCCGCGACACCGCGGGCAACTTCCTCGGCCTCCTCCAGCCGATCTGCGGGTACCAGCATACGGGTAGGCGCATTACAGGACTGTCCGGTGTTGTGAAAGCACATGGCCGTGCCCGAACGGACTGAGCGGACCAGGTCGGCATCATCAAGAATGATATTTGGTGACTTGCCGCCGAGTTCTTGTGCAACCCGCTTCACGGTATCCGCCGCCGCCTTGGCTACCGCGATACCAGCCCGGGTTGAACCCGTGAACGACACCATGTCGATGCCCGGATGGGAGGCTATTGGAGCACCCACCTCAGGACCATCACCGTTAATCATGTTGTAAACGCCGGCAGGGACGCCGGCATCGTGCAGCACCTGGCTGAAAATATAGGCGCTGAGCGGTGATACTTCACTGGGTTTCAGGATCATGGTGCAGCCAGCTGCCAGGGCCGGGGCCACTTTCGCCGCCACCTGGTTCATAGGCCAGTTCCATGGTGTGATCAGGCCAACCACGCCGATGGGTTCGCGGACAACCCGGGCACCTTCGACTTTTTCGTCCCAGGGCATGGCCTTCAAGGCCTCGAGCGCACCGCCGATCTGCTGGTCGCCGGAGTCCGCCTGGGCGCCTCGAGCCAGGGACATGGGAGCGCCCATCTCCTCGCAAATCGCCAAGGCGACTTCTTCCTTGCGTTTGTGGTATTCCGCAAGAATGGCCTCCAGCAGTTCGATACGCTCCTGCCGACTGGTACGACCAAAGGACTCGAAGGCGGCCCTGGCCGCTGCCACGGCCTTGTCCACGTCCGCCGGAGATCCCATGGAGATGGTGCCCACCACGGTTTCGGTAGCCGGATTCACAACCCCGAGCTCGCGTGGGGTGACCGGGTCTACCCATTGACCGTTGATGTAAAACTGTTTGAAATCATACATGGCTGAACTCCGCGTGATCATTGCCCAGCTGACTGCGTAGGTCGGCTCAAGGTAATCCGCTATTGTAATTGCTGGCCAAAAAAAAGGACAAGCAACCTGCAGGCTGCCTGCCCTCTAGTGCTTCGACTTACTCAGGAATTAAGCGCCATACGGCACGTATTCCAGGTGCAGCGCGTCGGCCACCGCCTTGTAGGTAACCTTGCCGGCGTGAATGTTCAGGCCGTTCAGCAGGTGCTTGTCGTCACGCACAGCCTGTTCCCAGCCCTTGGAGGCCAGTGCGTGCACAAAAGGCAGCGTGGCGTTGTTCAGGGCGAAGGCCGAGGTACGGGCAACCGCGCCGGGCATATTGGTTACGCAATAATGAACGCAACCCTCGTCAATGTAGACCGGCTCGGCGTGGCTGGTGGGGCGACTGGTTTCAAAGCAGCCTCCCTGGTCGATAGCAATGTCAACCAGGGCAGAGCCATCACGCATCCGCTTGACCATGTCACGGGAGACCAGCTTGGGTGCCGCGTCGCCGGGTATCAGCACGGCGCCAATTACCAGGTCCGCATCGGTCACGTAGCGGTCAATGGCATCGACCGTTGAGTAGACGGTCTTGAGCTGGTTGCCAAACAGGTCCGACAATTCGCGCAAGCGCTTTAAAGAACGATCAATAACGACAACTTCTGCGCGCAGGCCAACGGCCATTTCCGCCGCAGCGGTACCGGACACGCCGCCGCCCAGGATCACGACCTTGGCGGGAGCAACACCAGGAACGCCGCCGAGCAACACGCCGGAGCCCCCGGAAGCCTTCTGCAGGGCGGCAGCGCCAACCTGGATAGACATGCGACCGGCCACTTCGCTCATTGGGGTCAGCAGCGGCAGGCTGCGATCTTCTGCGGTCACGGTCTCATAAGCGATGGCCGTGGCGCCGCTCTTAATCAGGGCAGAGGTCTGGTCAGGATCGGGAGCCAGGTGCAGGTAGGTGAACAGCAACTGACCGGGGCGCAGCATTTCGCACTCCACCAACTGTGGCTCTTTCACCTTGACGATCATTTCGGCCTTTTCGAAGATCTCTTTCGCGGTGCCGATAATGCGAGCACCCGCCGCAAGGTATTCGTCGTCGCTGCTACCGATACCGGCGCCGGCGCCAGTCTGGACGATGACCTCGTGACCAGCGTGGACCAGGTCATTGACGCTTGATGGCACCAGGCCCACACGATATTCGTGATTCTTAATTTCTTTAGGTACACCAATAAGCATGATGGAAACTCCCTCAAAATAGACCGGTCTTATATCAGCCGGTAGCCGAATATCATACCTTTTCATTACTGCAATTAACTTGCGATGAAACGCTGTTTGAGGTCAAATTCGCAAGAATCCGCTGCTATGGGGCCTAGTAATGATGGAAAATTCGAAAATGCTGCCAGATAAGACCGATCGGGCCATTCTTCGCGAACTGCAAAAGGACGGTCGCATAAGTAATGTGGAACTGGCCCGCCGGGTGAATCTCTCGGAATCTGCCTGCCTGCGACGGGTCCGGGTGCTAGAGGAAGAAGGGGTGATTGATGGCTACGTGGGCCTGGTGAATTCTGCCAAGGCCGGCCTTCCGGGCAACGTGTTCGTGCGTATCACCTTGCAACGGCAGCAACAAAAAGACCTGGAGGAATTCGAGGCCGCCGTTCAACGGGTGCCCGAGGTTATGGAGTGCTACCTGATGACCGGTGATTCGGATTACCTGCTACGGGTGGTAGTCGCCAACGCGGCGGATTTTGAACGCATTCACTATCAGCAACTCACCCGTTTGCCGGCAGTGGCCAGGGTGCAGTCGGGCTTCGCCCTGCGTACTGTGATCAAGCGTACCGCCATACCCATTGATTAGAATGTTTTCCCGGACCTCCCTGTCATGACAACCCTGCTTATTCTGGACCCCCAGGCAGATGCCTATAACGCCTTTGTGCAGAACGCTGACTTACCAGGACTGCAGGTCATGCTGGCCACAGATCCGTCAGAGCTTCCTGAGGATACCGCGTTGGCAGAAGTGGTTCTGGCGTCGCCGAGATTACTGGTCGGCGCCCTGCCCCGACTTACCCGACTTCGCTGGGCACAGTCCACCTGGGCAGGCGTCGAGGCGTTGCTCGCAGACGGGTTGCCACGCGATTACCTCCTCAGCGGCGTGAAAGGCGTGTTCGGAAACCAGATGGCCGAGTACACCCTGTGCTATATGCTGGCCCATGAACGCCAGGTCATTCAGCGCTCCGACTCTCAGCGACGAGGGGTCTGGGACCATCGGATTCCTGGAAAACTCGCCGGCAAACATGCGGTGTTTCTTGGCCTGGGGTCCATCGGCGCCGAGTGCGCCCTGCGTTGCCGGCATTTTGGCATGCGCACCAGCGCCGTCACACGATCCGGTTCGCCATCAGCTCTGGTCGACAAACACTTTTCGGTGGATCAATTGGCCCAGGCGGTGATAGAGGCGGATTACCTGGTAATGAGCCTGCCGGGAACCGCGGAAACCCGCCACCTGGTGGATGCACAGATACTCGGAGCCCTGCCTTCCCACGCCGTAATCATCAACGTGGGGCGTGGCGAGTCGCTGGATGAGCAGGCCCTGGTGTCGGCTCTGGAAGCCGGACAACTTGCCGGGGCGGTTTTGGATGTATTTGAACGTGAACCCCTGCCGCCGGGGCATGCACTGTGGACCTGCCCGGGTGTGATTGTCACCGCCCACACCTCGGCCGTGAGCTTCGTGGAAGACATTGCCCCCTTGTTCCTGGCAAACCTAAGGCGGTACCTGGCCGGGGATAAGCCAGACTACCTGGTGGATTTTGCGCGAGGCTATTGAGTTCCGTTGATCACCCGGATTATGCCACGCACCGGGGGTGCAGCTTCCGCATCGGCGCCTTCCCATGTGCGCCCAAGTCACTGCAGATTCGCACTGGCCAGGATGTCCTGGCACACCTCGTGACAGGCCCCAACTTCTCCCGTGGCCGGCGTTATCGGGGCCGACAATTCATATTCCGGATGGAGAAAGAG
>JAOTSW010000108.1 GCA_029864735.1 Chromatiales bacterium
AGCACCTGGTTGCCGCCGGCTTTCTTGGCTGCCGCGAGACAATCCCGGGCCACCTCAAGCAATTCCCGCTCGTTTTCCTGCCTAAAGGCAGTTCGCACCGCAACACCGGCGCTCAGGGTGATGGAACCCGCATCCTCAAAGGCAGTATCGTTCTCCACGGACGTCCTGAGCCGCTCAGCGATCAAGGTCGCGCCTTCAAGATCGGTATCTGGCAACAGAACCACGAATCGTTTGCCTCCCAGGCGAGCCAGCAGGTCGCCTGGACGCTTGAGTTCACCAGTAATCATCTCGGCTGCCTGGCGTAACAGGCTGTCACCCGCGGGATCTCCATAGCTGTCTACATAGCTATCCAGACCATCAAATTCTACGAGCACTACGGACAAGGGGGAGCCAGTGCGTTCCGCCCTTCCCCATTCCTGGCGCAGGATCTCGTACATGAACCACTGGTTGGCCGCACCGGTTAGCGAGTCATTCCTCGCAGTCTCACGGATTTGCCCCAGGGCTTCATCAAGTTCTGCCCTGGTTGCACGCACAGTAGCCCTGGTCCGCTTCAACTTGATAATCAGCCAGTTACCCCACACCAGGAATAACGCGGCAAGAATCCAGGTCGCTACAAACGCGACCAGCGCCGGTGAGCCAAATATGCTGACAAGGTTACCAAGACCCAGGGCCACCAGGGGGACAGCGAGAAGCATTACCCACAACCCGGCTGCCGTGATCTTCAGTCGATCAGAATTTCTCACCAACCCCTACCTTGAGACTTGAACGAGTCAGCAGGATAAATCGATCATCTATCTCAAACATTGAAAGCCGTCACAGTTGCGGCCCAGGCTCGTTGCGAGCCGAATTAGTGAGATAGTGCGCTTAAAGGAATATTCGCCGGCCCAGGCGGCGTACAAACGGCACTCCGCGTGAGCGTTTCTTCTCCGCCACCAACTGTCGACTACGGGCACGCTGAATCAATACTTCCTGGGAACTCATTGCACTGTCAGGATCAGCAGCAGGAATTCGCTGCTGATAACTGCCATCGCTATGCATATCCCATGCGTCACGCTGATCCTTCCACTGAAGATCAAGAATCTGCTGCAGTTCAGCCTTGTGCTCGGCCTCCTCGACCGGAACCAATGCTTCGACCCGATTTTCGAGCTTCCGCTTCATACAGTCGGCGGACCCGATGTAATACTCATTTAAACCGCCAGCCCCGAAGTGATAGATACGCGAGTGTTCCAGGAAATTTCCCACGATGCTGACAACACGAATGTTATCTGACAAGCCGGCTATACCCGGACGAATCCTGCAGGTATCACGGATCAGCAGGTCTACTTTCACCCCGGCAATGGACGCCCGGTAGAGCGCCCGACAAATCTCGGCGTCTTCCAGGGCGTTCAACTTGAGCTGGATCAAGCCCCCACCGGCGGATTCTGCCAGACCAATTTCTCTTTCAATTTTCTTCAATAACTGCTTTTTCATGCTGCCTGGCGCGAGCAACAATTTATTGTACTTGCGGTTCCCGGGCTGGCCCGTGGTCAGGTAGTTAAACAACTGCCCCAGGTCCTCTCCCAACAAGGGATCACAGCTAAGCAGTCCCAGGTCGCTGTACACTCTTGCGGTTCCCGCATGGTAATTGCCGGTGCCGATGTGGCAATAGCGTCTCAGGCCATCGTAATCCCGGCGCACCACCAGGATTGCCTTGCAGTGGGTTTTCAGCCCGATAACCCCGTACGAAACATGAATACCGGCCTCTTCAAGGTGGCGCGCCCACTCGATATTGGCGCGTTCATCAAATCGCGCCTTCAGCTCCACGACCACGGCAACCTGCTTACCGTTGCGAGCTGCGTCCACAAGGTTCTTCACTACCCGGGACTTTCGACCGGTGCGGTACAAAGACATCTTGATGGCCCGGACCTTGGGGTCCTGGCTCGCACTTTTCAAAAAGCGCTCCACTGAGGTGCTAAAAGACTCGTAGGGGTGATGCAGCAGAACCGAGCCCCGCTCACGAATGCTATGAAATATATTTCTATCCTGGGGTAGCTCAGGATGGTCAATCGGGTGATGTGGCGGATGGCGCAACTCCGGGTAATCCAGGTTTGCCAACTCAATGAAATCCGCCCGATCCAGGGGAGCATCCACCTCGGTCACATCTGCGGACTGTTCATTCAGTCCCAACTCAGCGGCGAGAAATCCAATATGTTCCTCGCTCATCCCTCGGACCACATCCATGCTGACCACGGGCGCAAAATGCCTGTCACGCAACTCGGATTCAATCATCGCCAGCAGATCGTCGGCCTTCTCCTCGTCACGCTCTGTATTGGCATTCCTGATAACCCGGAAGAACTCGCAACTCTCCACCGGAATACCGGGGAACAGCAAATCCAGGTTATTGGCAATCACCTGCTCAAGCGGTACGAAGACATCTTGTTGCGCAACCTTGATAAGACCCGGAATATCCGGGCCAATAGGTGCCTTCACCCGATTCAGCAAGGCGGCTCCATCCGGCCCCGTCAACTTGACCAGCAAATTCACTGATTGGTTGGATACGAAGGGGAAAGGGTGAGCAGGATCTGATGCCTGGGGTGTCACCAGGGGGAAAATATTGCTGACGAAAAGTTCGCGCAGCCATTCTCTCTGAGTGTCGTCCAACTCGGCGTAATCAGCCAGCACAATTCCGTGGGGCCTGAGGGCATCGCACAGTTCGAACAGCAATTCTCGCTGTCGCGACCGCAATACATCGACCACGTCCATACATTCCTGGATCTGTCGTTCCGGTGTACGGCCATCCTCGGTCAGATCACGCAGCCCGGCGCCCACCTGTTGCTTCAGGCCACCAATGCGTTTCATCAGAAACTCATCCAGGTTGGAACCCACAATGGCAACGAAACGCAGTCTTTCCAGCAAAGGTAACCGGCCGTCCTCAGCCTGGTGAAGCACCCGCCAGTTGAAATTCAGCCAGGTCAGCTCGCGATTCAGATACAGAACAGAAGCGGACAGGTCATAGCCGTCGGGTCCCGGCACAGGCAGCTCTTCCGCATGTAATCCCAGGGAGGAAGGCGTGGAACCGCAAAAACGCGACTGATCCCCGTTATCAACAGATTCCGGCGACCCTACCCCAATATCGGGCTCCAATTCGGCGCTCATTTCAATTCCCGGTCAAATAGAACGAAAATTGTAACACCTTCCCCTATTTCTACCTCGCAAGAAATTTCTGTCAGTCCTCAGGCGACGATTCCGCCCCACCCTTACCCATGAGGCAAATGGCAGGCAAAACGGCCTTGAGGAGCCCTGCAAGGCGCTGCATGGACAAGGACAGATAGGCCTCCATCTCTGCGTGAATGCCGGTTTCACCCCTGCCGGCTGCCTTGTTGACCCCCAGCGCAATACACGCGTACTGCATACCCAGTTCCCGGGCCAGGGCCGCCTCAGGCATTCCGGTCATCCCAACCAACTCACAACCGTCCCGCTCCAAACGGTCTATCTCAGCCGACGTTTCCAATCGAGGCCCCTGGGTGACGCCATAGCACGCGTGATCCACCAGCGGGATCTTGGCTTCCAGGGCTGCGGTCTTGAAAAGACTCCTCAAGCGCTCGCTATACGGATTGGTGAAATCCACATGCTGCAGAGGCTCTCCACTGCCATCAAAATACGTGTGCTCGCGCCCGTAGGTGTAATCCAGCAACTGATCAGGCAGCACCAGCGCACCGGGCTCCAGGTCACGTCGAATCAGCCCTACCGCGTTAACCGCAATCACCAGCCCCACATTCACCTGTTTCAGGGCCCACAGGTTGGCGCGATAATTCACTTTATGAGGCGGGATCGTGTGGCCATAACCATGGCGAGGGAGGAACACCACCGGATGCCCCCAGAGCCTGCCGTGAGACAGGGGGCCGGAGGCCTCGCCAAAAGGCGTTGTAATCAGTTCGTGGCGCAGACTCTCCATTTGCTGCATTTGTGTCAGACCGGTACCACCGATAATGGCAACCTCGCAGCCAGGGGCCTGGGTGTTGAGCTGGTTCATCAATCCTCCGCCAACGCGTAAATCGCGGGAAACTGTCTGAAATATTCCTTGTAATCCATACCGCAGCCGAAAACGTAGCGGTCCGGCACTTCAATACCCACGTAGTCGGCCTCGAGCCCGGAAACATTCCTGTCATGGGATTTTGTCACCAGTACCGCAATGCGAATGCTGTTCGCCCCTTCCTTAAGCAGTGCCTCCTTGACTGCCGCCAGGGTAATTCCCTCGTCCAGGATGTCGTCGACGATAATGAGATCCCGCCCTGCAAGGTTTTCCCTGGGGTGTGCGATCCAGTCCAACTCACCGCCACGGGTGCCGCCACGGTAGCGCGTGGCATGCAGGTAATCGATTTGCATGGGCATGTCCAGGCGCTGCGCCAGCCAGGCCAATGGCATCACCCCGCCCACCATCACACCCACAAGGATGGGAATTCGACCCGCATAGTCGTGCTTGATTTGCCCGGCCATTCTGTCCAGCGCATCACTGATCTGGGATTCACTCGCCAGGCAATCCGCCCGGTCGATAATTGCCTGCAGTTCCGCCGGACTTTTGTTCGCGATTTCAGACATGCAAGGCTTCCTGTTTCTTCTTCAGTAAAACGCCGACCACTCAGGCATCGAGTTGTAAACCCGGGCTTGACGAACAATCCTGGATAATCTGAATCGCGGCTCGCCATTGGGCAGAGCTTTTCAGCACCTCAAGATCAAATTCCCCCCTGCCGTGCAGGCGGGTCAAGCGAAGCTGGGCAGGCGGATTTTCATAGTCGCCAAACCTGTCCAGCACATCCAGTACTGCGGTCCTGTCGTTACACAATGGAACCATGTCACAACCGGTATCCAAAGCACGTCGCAGCCGTTCAGGCATATCGCCTGCCACGGCGGCAGCTGCCATGCTCAGGTCGTCGCAAAATACCGCACCGCGGAAATTCATTTCCCGGCGAAGGACCTGCTTGATCCAGTAATCAGACAGGCTGGCCGGCCATTCGTCCACATCGGAGTACACGACATGGGCCATCATCACCGAGCAAACACCCCAGTTCACCAGCCGCTCAAATGGCCGCATGTCCTCCCTCACATCCTCGAAGCGGCGTCGATCTATAGGCAGCTTGTAATGGGAGTCCGCCACCACCGCGCCATGTCCGGGAAAGTGCTTCACGGTGGCCTCCATCCCGGCCTTGCGCATCCCGCGAGCATAGGATCGGGTCAGTTCTCCTACCACTTCCGGATCGCGATGAAACGCACGGTCACCGATAACTCCCGAAACACCCCAGTCCAGGTCCAACACCGGGGCAAAGCTGATATCCACACCGATGGCACGCAATTCCGCCGCCATGAGCCAGCCACTAGCCTCTGCCAGTTCATTGCCACGCTTGTGGTCCATATCATACTGGCGTCCGATCACATGTACCGGCGGCAAGTGAGTAAAGCCCTCTTTGAAGCGCTGCACCCTGCCCCCCTCATGGTCAACCGCCACCAGCAAGGCCGGACTTCGGACCTGGTGTATCTGACTGACCAGTTCGCGCACTTGCCCGGGATTCGCGTAATTCCTGCTAAACAGGATCACTCCGCCCACCAGCGGATGGGCGAGAATTTCTCGATCGGCAGAAGTGAGGCTGGTACCTGCCACATCCACCATTAACGGACCCAGAGTCATGATCCACCCTCTGAAATTTCTACCCGCGTGCCCGGTGCGACCATGGCAAATAGTGAAATCACATCCTGGTTTCGCATACGTATGCAGCCATGGGAAGCCGGCACACCCATGGGCTCGCTATCCGGTGTGCCATGAATATAAATATAGCGACGCATGCTATCTACCCGGCCCAGTCTGTTTCGCCCTGTCTCGCGCCCACAAAGCCATAATATACGGCTGAGTATCCAGTCACGATCAGGATATTCCGCTGCCAGGGCATCGGAATAGATCTCGCCGGTGGGACGGCGCCCGACAAATACTGAACCGGAGGGCATCCCGTCACCAATGCAGGCGCGAATGTAATGGCTGCCCCTGGGGGTCTTTAAGCTGTCTGCTTGCTCGCCGGCGCCCTGAATTGCCGTGGACACAGGGAAACTGATATCGGCCTGGCCCTGCTGACGCAGGATCAAGAGCTGGCGAGACAGATCCACCAGTATGCTGGCGCTATTTTCCCGTTGCCCGCTCACTCATCGCGCTCCGAATCTTGGTCTTGCTCCCACAGGCTGAATGGACGCCTGGCAAGCTGATTATTGTAATAGCAAATCTCGCTGGTTACTTCTCGCCCGAGCCAGCTGGGCGCGTTGAATTCTTCCTTTTCGCTCTGCAATTCCAATTCTGCTGTGACCAGCCCGAGGTTTGCACCGTCAAACACGTCCACTTCCCATGTGTGCCGCCCCTCCTTCACCCAGTAGCGTGTTTTTTCCACGGGAGCCTGCTGGCTGAGGCGCAACATTTCCCTGCCCTGTGCCACCGGCACCGAATACTCGAATTCGATCCGGGTCATTCCGGGGTTGGCACTCTTGATATTAATCCAGGCCTGTTCACCCGCAACCCGAATCCGGACCGAGACCTTGCCAGTATTACCGAGATAACCCTGGCTCATTTGGGCGCTGTGAGTGACCCGCTGTTTCCAGTCATCATTGGCAACCAGGAATTTGCGTTCAATCTCGATGCCCATTGCTAATCTGTTACAAACAGCCCCATGGTTTCAACGTGCAAGGTGTGGGGAAACATATCCATCACACCAACCGCTTCCAGACGAAAACCCAACTGCCCCGTCAGCACGGCGGCATCGCGAACGAAGGTATCCGGTCCGCAAGAAACATACACCAGGCGCTTTGCCCCCAGGGACGGCAAATGTTCGAGCACCTGGGCGGCGCCCGCCCTGGGCGGATCCAGCAGGACCCGATCGAACTTCTTCTCCAGCCAGTTCCCGGTCACCGTTTCCTGATACAGATCACCCTGCTCGAAACTCACGTTTTCCAGGCCATTGCGCGAGGCGTTATTACCGGCCCGCTCGAGCAATCCCGGATCGGAATCCACCCCGACAACCTGGCCGGCCCTACGCCCTAGCGAAAGGCTGAAGTTTCCCAATCCACAGAACAAATCCAGGACCTTGCTGTCCTGCTGGCATTCAAGCAAGTCGATTGCCTGGGCAATCATGAGGCGATTTACCTCGGCATTCACCTGCACAAAGTCCATGGGCTGAAAGACCATCTCCAGGTCAAAATCAGGCAGGGTATACATCAGCTCGGGCTGACCCGGCTTGAGCGGAGTCACCGTATCCGGACCACCGGTCTGCAAAAACACCTGCACGTTTTGGCTGATGGAAAACTTCTCAAGAGCCATTAGATCGCCACTGGAGGGAGTTTCCAGGACTCGAAAAATCATTGCCGTGGCGTTCTCCCCGGTAGCCACTTCCACCTGGGGTAGCGCAGCCTTTATATCCATGCTGCCCACCAGGTCACTGAGCACCTCGAACAAATCGCCGGTGGGCGGACTCAGGATTTCGCAGCGACGGCAATCGGAAATATACGGCTTTCCCCGTTCCCTGAACCCCACCAGGACACGTCCCTTGCCAGGCACGTCCTTGACCCCCAGTCGCGCCCTGCGGCGATAGCCATAGGGACTGGAGTTAATCGGAGCAAGCAGGCGATCGTAAGAAACCCCTTTCTCGGCCAGGTCCGCCAACAACAATGATTGCTTCCAGGCAACCTGGGCCTCCGGCGCCATATGCTGCAAGCGACAACCACCGCAAATTCCAAACGCATCGCAACGCGGCTCGACCCGTTCGGCGGACGCCTGCTCGACGCTGAGCAGGCGCGCTTCAATCTTGCCTCGATTTTTCCTGAACGGTAAGGCAGTAATCATCTCTCCCGGCAGCGTATCGGCTACCAGGTACTCCTGCTCGTCAATCTCCATCCGACCACGCGCGTCTGCGCGCAGCGAGTCGATCTTCCCTTGAACCGGGGGCTTGTTGCGCAGGGTTCTGCCCACTTTATCGTTTCCAGGCCGCGAGAAATTCCTGCAGGTGTGGTCGACCATCCTCCACCAGGGAATTTTTCACTATCTCGCACTCCGCCTGGTATTCGGTTTCATTAAGATGGCCGCGCATGCGTTCAAATCCCAGGTAAATCAGATAGGTGTTCAGCACATCGGTCTCGCAGTAGTCTCGGATACGACCAAGCTCGCCTTGCAGATAGCAATCCCAGACCTTGGAACCACTCATCCCGAGTTTCCCGGGGAACCCCATCATCACCGCTATCTCATCCAGGGGCGCTCTTGAACGTCCCTGGAACCCGGACAGCACATCCATCAGGTCAATGTGCCGCCAGTGAAACCGGCTCAAATAGTTATTCCACTTAAAACTCTGGTCCGAGTCTCCCATCTCCCAGTATCGCGACGCATCGATGCCGTGCTTCATGGCGCGATAGTGCAATACCGGTAGATCAAACCCCGATCCATTCCAGGAAATCAGGTCCGGCGAAAACCGGGCCAGGCCGTCAAAGAAGCGACT
>JAOTSW010000274.1 GCA_029864735.1 Chromatiales bacterium
CCCCACCGCCGAGCGTCTTGAGCGCAAGGGGGGGCGCGAGACCATGGCCCGCTGCGCCAGCAACGATGATGCCCAGGCGGTTGCTGACTGGCTGGTAGATCGGATGTCTCGACTGCATCCGGGTCTGGCGGTGAGTAGCCGAATCGACAATGCCGGTGGCCAGTTCCTGGTCAGCATTTACGTCTAGGCATCCCGGGGCAGGTGTTCGGCGACGGGTCCGTACCGGCGCTTGTGGGTCCGGATGAGAAATGCGTAAACTGGCAATTCATAGGGACTAGTCCGTGATCGGGGAGCGGGGAATTCAATTCGTGCCCGCCCTGGCCGGTCAGGATGTCTTCCGCTCCTGGGGCCCCAGAACCTGGACGTCTGTATTGCATGTGGCAGTTCATCACTAAAACTCTCATTACTGCCCTGGTCGTGGTGGCGGTGGCGGAAATCGGGAAACGCAGTACCTTCTGGGCTGCCGTGATTGCCTCCCTGCCGTTGATATCGGTCCTGGCCTTTATCTGGCTGTACATAGACACCGGGAACACCCAGCGCATCGCCGAACTGTCCCATAGCGTGTTTTGGCTGGTGCTTCCTTCTCTGACCCTGTTTCTCGTCCTGCCTGCACTCCTGCGCGTCGGGGTGTCGTTCTGGTTAAGCCTCGTCGTGGCCTGTGGGGCTACAGCCGCCGCATACTCTTTCGTGATTTGGAGTCTTGGATGGTTCGGGATTCGCAGCTGAGGCATCCCGGGACGGTGATCTGTGGGTTCAAGCTTCGGACACGGTTTTAACAGAGCCCAGGGTCACGGGGCAGGAGTGAATATGTCCAGCGTCATATCACCAGGAAAAATTGCTCAATCTCTGGATGAGTTTTGGTCGCCCAGGGTGATTGGTGAAGTCGATGATGTGTTCATCAAGGTCGCGAGACTGCACGGCACACTGGCCTGGCACAGCCATGACAACGAGGACGAGTTGTTCCTGGTGCTTGACGGACACCTTCGTATTGAACTGGAGGATCGATCCATTGAGCTGGATGAAGGAGAGATGTTCATCGTTCCCAAGGGTGTTCGTCACAATCCTGTGGCCGAGCAGGAATGCCGGGTGATGCTCATTGAACGAAAGTCCACCCGCCACACCGGAGACGTGACCACTGAAAAGACCCGCTCCCTGGACGAGCAGCTTCGCCCGGTGGGCACGGGACGGGAAGGTTAATCCAGGCGTGGAGTTAACGGTGCAAATGCCGGTGGGTCAATCCAGGGCGCTGACCCGGGCATCGCTGGCCGCAGGGGCGCGGCGGCTGGCCAGGATGGATGCTGAGCTGGGCCAGATCCTGTCGCGGCTGGGCGAGCCTCCCATGTGGGGCAGGCAGCCGGGTTTTGCATCGCTGATCAAAATTATCCTGGAACAGCAGGTGTCCCTGGAAGCGGCGCGAACCCTGTACAGGCGGATCAGCCGTCAGCTTGGGGCAATGACGCCCGACGCCATCTACGCCCAGCAGGTCAGTGGTCTGCGTAATCTGGGGCTGACCCGGCAAAAAGCCGCTTACTGCCATGGCCTGGCAGAACGCATTCTCGACGGTCGCCTGGACCTTTCCGGGATTGCTCGCGGTGCTGATGATCCGGGCCGAAAGGCCTTGCTGGCGGTGCCGGGACTGGGTCCGTGGAGCGTGGATATCTATTACCTCATGGCACTGCGGCGTCCGGATGTATGGCCCCGGGGAGACCTGGCTTTGGCGGCGGCACTGCAAGACGTTAAAGGCTTGAAGGCGCTGCCCTCGAAGGAGCAGCAGGAGCAGATGGCCAATGACTGGGCGCCATACCGTTCAATAGCGGCCAGGCTCCTGTGGATGCATTACCTGGACGCTCGCGGCCGATAGCCGCCGAGGACAGGGTAGTATGGGGGAAACCGGGACCGGTCCGGTTGCACCTACAAAGACAGTCAGGGAGACACTATGACAAAGCCAATCGTTGCGGATAATCGACCGAAGAAAGTAGAGCTGAGCAAGGCGAAGGAGTACTACTTTTGTGTTTGCGGTCGTTCTAAATCCCAACCGTTTTGTGATGGTTCTCATGCCGGGACCGATTTCAAACCCAGGGCCTTTACCGCCGAGGAAGACGGCACGGCGTATTTGTGTGCATGCAAGCACACGGCGAACCCACCGTTTTGCGACGGCACCCACAAGCAGTTTAGCGACGAGCAGGTAGGCAAGGAAGGCCCGGGAGTGAAGGCCGGGAAGGACGCGCTGCCAAAAGCCGTGGCCACGGTTGAAGAACCGACCGTCGCGTATATACATGAGCTGGCCAGGGACGGATTGTCAAAGCTGGGACATCACGGCCGGATGACTTCCATGGGCGTGCCGCGTCACTTGCTGCCCCACTGGGATGACCTGCAAATCATGGCGGCGCAGATGGCGACCAAGCCATTGATGGAAGAGCAATCCGTTGGCACCAGGCTGGTGATCGGCCCGGAGGCTGCCAGGCCCCTGGTATTGAACATTCCCCTGTTCGTATCTGATATGAGTTTTGGTGCGCTCTCCGAGGAGGCGAAAATTGCCCTGGCCACGGGCGCGGAGCTGGCCGGTACCGGCATCTGTTCTGGCGAAGGCGGTATGTTGCCCGAAGAGCAGCAAGCCAACTCGCGGTACTTTTACGAGTTGGCCAGCGCCGGATTCGGCTACCGGGAAGAGCTGCTCAGCAAGGTCCAGGCG
>JAOTSW010000275.1 GCA_029864735.1 Chromatiales bacterium
AGCGCCTTCAACCTGGCCATGGACTTCGCCGAAGAACAGGTCGCCAAGCCCAAGCCGGCGCCGAACCCCAAGCCGGCGCCGCGGAAAAAGAAAGCCGTGGCCAAGAAGAAAAAGAAGAAGGCCGCGCCGCGAAAGAAACCCTGACTAATCGGGGACAGTAGGGTGCGTTCCACGCACCGAAACAACCGATGAACGGAACCACCCGGTGCACACAGTGCTCCCTACACCTAGAGATAAGTTACCTGTCCCCTTAATTAGGGTAACTGTCACCCTATTCCGTCACAGCAGGGCGGTCATATACGTTTCGATCTCGCGCCTGAGATTGGCATCCGGTAAACGCCCAACCGTCGCACCCATATTGTCTTCGGCGTGATGGGGTTTGGTGGTGCCGGGGATGGGAATGAGTGAGGCGGGATACGACACGATGTACTTCAGGAAAACCTGCCCCCAACTGTGGGCATCCATATCGGCGGCCCAGTCCGGAAGCGGCCTTTTCGCCACCACCTTGAACAGGCGGCCACGGGCAAACGGCAGATTCACCAGCACCGCGATGCCCCGGTCACGGGCCAGGGGCAAGATACTTTTCTCGGCGCCACGATCCGCCAGTGAATAGTTCAGCTGTATGAAATCCAGGGGATGCCTGCGCATCACGTCTTCCATCTCTTCGTACTGCCTGGCGTCGTGGGTGGTCACACCCAGGTAGCGGAACCGGCCCTGCTCTTTCCAGGCCTTCATGGTCTCCAGCTCTTCTTCTGTGCCACGAAGATTGTGTACCTGCATCAGGTCGATCTGATCCCTACCCAGCAATTCGAATGACCGGTTCATGCGTTCGATACCTTGCTGCGGGTCTTCACGATCAACCTTGGTAGCCATGAAAACGTCATCGCGAATGCCGATGTCCCGAAGCAGTTCGCCGATGACGGTTTCCGCATTGCCGTAGTTGGGTGAGGTGTCAATCACCCTGCCACCGGATGAATGAAACATTTCCAGGGTTTGCCTGAAGCGCTGCATCTCGGCAGCATCGGAACTCGAGCGGTACTCGCGTGTTCCTATTCCGACCGCGGGCAGTTTCTCGCCGGTGGATGGAATGGTGGTCATGATCCGGGTTTGAGTTTCCGCCCGCAGGCCACGCCAGCCACCGGAGGCGACGACTAATCCGGCGCCGGCACCAAGTTCAAGGAATGTTCGTCTTGAAATAGTCATGACAGTCTATCCTCCATAATTGCCAGGCTCTCCTGCTGTGAACCCAGTTTAAGGGCCAGGACGGTCCAAACGCCAACCACCGGAACGGCAGTGAGCGCGATTGCGCCGATGGACAGACCCAGGGCCACCAGCCCGGTATAAATCCAGCCACTGAGCAGGTCACCGCCGCGGTAAACAGCGGCATCGAGAAATGGCTTGGTCTTGTACTTCGCTTCCCGCCCCAGCACCGTCCATAAAATTTCACGGGCGGGCTTGGTCAGGCCATAACGCCCCGCCCGATAAATGACCTGCACGACCACCAGTACAGCCAATGTGGGGTACGTCCCCAGCGCCACAAACCCAAGGGCCATCCCGACCGGCACGATCGCCAGGGTCAAGCCCACACCCAACCAGGCAATAATCCGTGCCGTCAGGTAGACCTGGAACAGGATGGTCAGCGCATTGACCAACAAGTCCACCCGCGCATAAAAAACCGTCCTCTCGCCGCGGTCCGCAAAGGCCTCGGCCACCAGGTTGGCTTGCTGAAAATAGAGCATGGTGGATACGAAGGTCATCAATGCGATGAAGGCTGCAATACCCAACAGGTAAGGCGAGGCGAAGACGGCCTGCATGCCACTCCACGCCGTGCCGGATATTTTCTTGTCTGCCTCCCCTGCGATCGCCACAGAACCGGTTTGAAAACGACGGTGCAAGGCCCGGGCACACCAGGAGGCAATTTCAAGTGGGACACAGGCCAGCAACAGAAGAGAGAAAACCGGTAGGGTCTCAGCCAGCCCAGCGGTCATGGCGGAACCGGCCATGCCACCCAGGGAACTGCCGACGGCGATAAAACTGAATAGCCGCTTTCCCTGGCTGTTATCAAAACAATCAGACAGGAAGCCCCAGAATACCGTTACGACAAACAACGCAAATACGCTGGTCCAGACATAGAACACCCGGTCAATCCAGGGCCGGGCTTCTAGCGGAAGGAAAATCAGGCAGGCATAAAATGCCAACAGACAGGCTATGAAAAACCGGTTGGCCAGGGGTACGAAGACCCCCCGGGAATATCTTGAAGCCAGCCAGGAATATGCCGGCACGGCCAGCAGCATGACGAGGAATACCGCAGTCCACAGGTATTGCAGATTGCCCCGATCGGCGGAGGAGATCTCATCCCGCACGGCACGCAAGATGTAATAGGAAAACAGGATGAAAAAGCCGTAAGCGGTGGCAACGAGCAAGCCTTTAAGCTCATTGTCATCGTGGACATCAACAACTTTGTTGATCATCGCTTTCAGCAAACCAACATCCTTATTGCTGTGGTCATTACGGTAACTGTCATCGTATTCCACAATCTATGAACGGAACCAACCGGTGCACACAGTGCACCCTACACCTAGAGTTAAGGCACCTGTCCCCTTAATCACTTAGCCCAGGGTCAGGGGTGGGACCACGGCGTCGATGAGTGAGGGGCCCTTGTGGGCCAGGGCCTCTTCCATGGCCTTGCT
>JAOTSW010000109.1 GCA_029864735.1 Chromatiales bacterium
AAAAGAGCCGGTTGTTGCGGTACTCCTATTTAGAATCCTCTGTTGCCGCCTGGTGGTGGAAATATCCTCGCCCCCGGCTACCCGTTCGCGAAGCTCTTCGGCCACCTTGCGGGCTCGTTCGAGAGGGTAATCAGCCTGGGGGCCGATGGTGTATTCCCGGCGTTTGCCATCCAGCCGATAGCGCAGGACCCAGGCGGCGTAGCCCCCGGCGCTGATGGTCAGGGTCAGGCCGGCGCCGTCGGTGACGGCCCTGGGGCCACCGGCCGAGACCAGGCTGCTAATCTCAAGGTCGGTAAGGGAATTACGTTTATGTCTGGGCATGGGTGGCCGTACCTGTGGGTGGAGCAGCTAAACGCGCAAGCTACCCAAAAAGCTACCTAACCATAGTGGATTTATGATGATTCTGGAAGATGGGGCCGGAAAATTGAAGGCCCAAGTAATTGATAAGAAATTACTAAATAGGAATATGCCTAATTTTTCGGGAATTTACTCGATATTTTGGGCTTGCTCACGCATTTGTTCCACCAGCACCTTGATGTCCACGGCTGCCTGGGTGGTACGGATGTCCTGGGACTTGGAGGACAGGGTGTTGGCTTCCCGGTTGAATTCCTGGATCAGGAAGTCCAGTCGGCGACCGATAGGCTCCTTGCTGTCCAGCACCTGGCGCATCTCTGTGAGGTGACTTTCCAGCCGGTCCAGCTCCTCGGCCACGTCCATTTTCTGGGCCAGTATCACCAGTTCCTGCTCCAGTCGTTCCTGGTCGATATCCTGGGTCAGCTTCTCCAGTTTTTCGACGATACGCTTGCGAATGTGCTCGTGAACCTCGGGCAGGGTGGTTTTCACCTGGGCGACTTTCTCGGCGACGCCGTCGCAGCGTTCCAGCAACATGTCCCGGAGGCGGCCGCCTTCGGAAAGCCGCCCCTGGATCAACTGGTCCAGCCCCTGGTCCAGCAAGGCTGTGGCGTGACCGGCCAGGGGCTCCAGGTCAAGCTTGGTCTCTGCGGTGACTCCCGGCCAGCGCAGCAATTCAAGCGGGCTGATTGGGGCCGGTTCGGACATCTTGCTGCTGACGTGTTCAGCCAGTTCCACCAGGCCTGCGAGCATGTCCTGGTTGATTGTCGGCAACCCCGCGGCGCCGGCATTGGGCCGGAAGCGAATGCTGCAGTCGACCTTGCCCCGGGTGAGGCGATTGGATACTTGCTGACGCAATGTGGCCTCGTGAGCGCGCAATTCTTCAGGCAGTCTCAGTTGCAGGTCCAGGAAGCGATTATTAACGCTGCGAATTTCGCAGGCCAGGCTGCCTAGATCAGTTTCGAGTTCGCAACGCGAGAATGCGGTCATGCTCTGGGTCATAGTAAGGTGCCTTGGGCGCTTTCGACGTCAGTTTGTAAAGTCTGTGGGGCAAGGGTCCTTGAGCAGGTATAATGCGCGCTTTCGGCCCTGATGCCCCGGGCGCACAGTGTAACTGTTTAGGCCAGACGAGGAACACCTCTTGAAGTTCGAAAGCGCGGAAATCAGCCTGGTCGGTACGCGAGAAGAAAACCAGGATCGTGTGTCTGTTATGGTCGGCCAGAATTCCTGCCTGATGGTTGTAATGGACGGTATGGGCGGGCATGCGGACGGGGCAATTGCCGCACAGGAAGCGTTGAAATCCATCGTAGAGTCTTTCAACGGGACTGCCCAGCCGATATTCGATCCGATAGGGTTTCTGCACCGGGCGGTTGGCAAGGCCCATCGCCGTCTTGTCGATCTGGGCAAGGACCTCCAGGTCGACGCCAGACCCCGGGCCACCTGCGCCATCGTACTGTTTCAGGAAGGCGTGGCTTACTGGGCCCATGTGGGTGATAGCCGCATTTATCACCTGCGTGGCGGTGAGATTATCGAACGCACCCGGGATCACAGCCACGTGGAATTGTTACTCAGGGAAGGCGTGATTTCCGAGAAGGAAGTGCTTAGCCACCCGATGCGAAATTTTGTGGAATGCTGCCTGGGTGGCGACGACTCATTGCCGGAAATGAGCGTTACCCGTCGCAAGGCGGTGAAAGCCGGCGACTTGTTACTGGTGTGTTCCGACGGTTTCTGGTCCGGGTTGTCGGAGGCGGACATCGCCAGCTTGTCCGGTGTTGCGATAGACCAGCTGGAAAAAGCCCTCGAAGACCGGGCACTGGCCGCAGTGGAAGCGAATCTGCCCCACGCCGATAATACGACGGTCGCCGCGGTGAGTTGCCAGGATTCCTGAGCCACGTCGCCTGCCGGCTCAAGCCGAATTTTTTTATCGTCCGCCAACAGCGCCGGGCGACACAGTTTACCCATCACAGGAGTTTCCATGCGTCCAAGTGGCAGAGCCCCCGATCAAATGCGCGACATTCGGTTTCAGCGCAATTTTACCCGTCATGCCGAAGGGTCCGTGCTGACCTGCTTTGGTGACACGCAGGTGCTGGTTACCGCCTCGGTGGAAGAGCGTGTCCCGGGCTTCCTTCGGGGTACGGGCCAGGGCTGGGTGACCGCCGAATACGGCATGCTGCCGCGTTCCACCCATACTCGAAATGCCCGGGAGGCTGCTCGTGGCAAGCAGGGTGGCCGCACCCTGGAAATTCAGCGTCTCATCGGCCGTTCCTTGCGGGCGGTGATGGACATGCGGGCACTGGGCGAGCGTACCGTCACCATAGACTGTGACGTCTTGCAGGCAGACGGTGGGACTCGAACCGCATCCATCTCCGGTGGCTATGTGGCCCTGGTTGACGCCATGAATATGTTGATCAAGAAAGGTCGCCTGAAGCGCAATCCGATCCACGGACACGTGGCAGCGGTGTCGGTGGGCATGTACAAGGGTGAGGCAGTGCTGGACCTGGATTACCCCGAGGATTCCGAGGCAGAAACTGACATGAACGTGGTCATGAATGATGCTGGCGGCTTTATCGAGGTCCAGGGTACCGCCGAGGGACATGCGTTCCGCCGGGATGAGCTTGATCGCTTGCTGGACCTGGCCTCCACGGGGGCCGACAAGATTGTTGAAGCCCAGCTGGCAGCGTTGGCGGGCTAACAGATGACAGGCGAAAAAATCCGAGTCGTGCTTGCTACCGGTAATCCGGGAAAACTCAGGGAAATGCGCGCCCTGCTGGCCGGGCTACCCGTGGAAGTGGTCCCCCAGAGCGAGTTTGATATTGAGCCCGCCGAGGAAACTGGCCTGAGTTTTGTCGAGAACGCCCTGATCAAGGCGCGCCACGCCTCGGCCCACACGGGCCTGCCGGCCATTGCCGATGATTCAGGTCTTGCGGTGGATGTGTTGGGCGGGGCGCCGGGTATCTATTCCTCGCGCTTCGCCGGAGAGCTGGCCAGCGATCGGGACAATCTTATGCACTTGCTGGAGCAACTGAAAGACGTGGATGAGCCGGACAGGGTAGCCCGATTTCACTGCCTGGCAGTCTGGGTGAGTCATGCAGAGGACCCGGTGCCCCTGATTTGCCAGGGTGCCTGGGAAGGCCGGATTGCCCAACAGCCAAGTGGCGAGGGCGGGTTCGGGTATGACCCGGTGTTCCTGCTGCCAGATGGACGGACAGCGGCCCAGCTGGCGAAAGAAGAGAAGAACCGTATCAGCCATCGTGCCCAGGCCATGAGCTGCCTGGTAGAGAAGCTGACCGTATTGCTGGGTCGGGGCTAGAGCGTAGCGGCAGACATGAGCGACCCGATTCCGCTGGCCTTATATGTTCACTTGCCCTGGTGCATACGAAAGTGCCCCTATTGCGACTTTAACTCCCGGGCCCTGAAAGGAAGCCTGCCGGCGCAAGCCTATACCCAGGCCCTGATCAGGGATTTTCGGCTGGGTATTGCAGCGCTGGATGGGCGCCAGGTGGAAACAGTATTCTTTGGCGGGGGTACTCCCAGCCTGTTTCCCGCGTCCTTTATTGCCCAGCTGTTGACGGTGTTCCGGGAAGAGTATCCCCTGAGTCCGGAGGCGGAAATCACCCTGGAAGCCAATCCCGGGACCCGCGAAGGGATCGATTTCGACGCCTTGCTGGAGGCAGGGGTCAACCGCTTGTCGGTGGGCGCCCAGACTTTCGATCCTGACATGCTGAGCCGGCTTGGCCGGATTCACACCGGAGACGATATTCCCCGGACGGTGGAGCAGGCGCGGCAGGCGGGCTTTGGCAATATCAACCTGGATATCATGCATGGTCTGCCGGGACAGCTTCCGGCCATGGCAGCCAATGACCTGGAGCAGGCCCTGGCCCTGGAGCCGGAGCATCTGTCCTGGTATCAGCTGACTATTGAGCCCAATACTGTATTTGACGCCAATCCTCCGGAGCTGCCCGGCGAGGAGATACTCTGCGACATCCAGGACAGGGGCGGAGAGATTCTTACCGCTGCCGGATTTGTCCAATACGAGGTATCCGCCTGGTCGCGGCCTGGCGACGAATGTCTCCACAATCTGAATTATTGGCGGTTTGGTGACTACCTGGGGATAGGGGCCGGCGCCCATGAGAAGCTCACCCTGGACAGCGGGGTCGTGCGCAGCGCCCGGTGGCGCAATCCGGACAAGTACCAGCAGAAGCTTGCCGAGGATCAACGCTCTGTGGAGCGCAGAGAGCCCCGGGGCCAGGAACTGGTTTTTGAATTCATGCTCAACGCCTTGCGACTGCGCGAAGGGTTCTCCCTTGATTTGTACTCCCGCCGCACCGGCCTGGCTCCAGAGACGATTTTGCCCCGCCTCCAGCGTGCAAGACAGCGGGGACTGATGGAGACATGGGGATCTGACGGTTGGCGCCCAAGCGACCTGGGATTCCGTTTCCTGAACGATTTGCAGTTGTTGTTCCTGGATGATGTCGCGCAGGGATGAGAGGAGGCGCGGTTTGCCTGTTTCAAAACTGGCCCGCGGAGAGTGAAAATCGCCCCTATGAGAGCTTGTTGCAGAGGCCTGTCCGTGCGCTCACAAGGTGCTGTTTTTACAGGATTCACCAGACTCCCGGGGGGATTTACTAACAGAGTGGGCCGAAAACCCCGGGACCAGGCGATAACCCCTGAAGACCGCCGGGCTGGCAAGCAAGTGCCGCTATAACTACCTGAAAAATAAGCGGAATATTTGGTGGTTAATTAATGTCCAATGGTTCAGGAACATCGAAAAACCGGCTTCGAAATGCATTTTCCCAGTATTAATTCACAGAGTTATCCACAGGTTTTGTGGATAATTAATAAAGTGAGATACAGGTCTGTTATTGCTTCGCTAAGTTAAAGTTAAATATGAAGATACTAAGCGCAAGTTCTTGATGTTTGATTGAGCTGTAATCCGGGCTTGTCAGATGTGCGTGTAAACGTTACACTTCGCGCCCTTTTATAGGCTGAGGCTGGACGGGAAACGTCATGAAAGCGGATATCCACCCGGAATACCAAGAAATCAAGGTTATTTGCAGCTGTGGCAATGACTTCACCACTCGCTCCACTCTTGGAGAAGAGTTGCACGTGGAAGTGTGTTCTCAGTGCCATCCCTTCTATACTGGCAAACAGAAAATTCTGGATGCCGGTGGACGAGTGGACAAATTCCGTCGCAAATACGGAATGGCCGGCAAGTAGTACCGCCGACCAAAAACCTGATTGTTCAGGAAAAGGCGCCCTTCTACGGGCGCCTTTTTTTGTGCTTTTATCAAGGCCGTGCCGTATCCGTGGGCTCGTGCTGACAGCTCATCAGAGCGTGGCTAATACTGATTGTCTCTCTGAGGGTGCTAGTCTAGTGTCTGAGCCGGGCGTGTGCGGGTTCCCCATTGCACGGCTGGCCTGCATTGCGGGCCCGAATGACTGATGACAACCAGGCGCGACTTAAACTGGATGAGACCGTTTGGGCGGGTACTATCCCGTCCGGGTGGAGCCCTGAAATTTGTATGACAGGAAGCCGAGTATGACCGACAAGACATTTTCTCTCACAAATAACAGCACGGGTGACTCCGTTGAATTGCCAGTTCGCCAGGGGGCCATGGGTCCGGATGTGGTGGACATCGGCACTCTTTATCGAAATCACGGCGTATTCACCTTCGATCCGGGATTTGTTTCTACCGGTAGCTGCGAAAGCCAGATTACTTATATTGATGGCGAGAAAGGCGTCTTGTTGTATCGTGGCTATCCGATCGAACAACTTGCCGGCAAGTCTAATTTCATCGAAGTGGCGTATTTGCTGCTGTACGGTGAATTGCCGTCCAAGACCCAGTTGAGCGAGTTTAGCGGCTCGATCACTCATCACACGATGATTAATGAGACCCTGTTGCGCTTCTTTAACGGGTTCCATTACAACGCGCACCCGATGGCCATGGTTTCGGGCGTGATCAGCTCCATGTCGGCCTTCTATCATGATTCCATGAAGATCGATGATCCGGTGCATCGCGAGATCTTTGCCCACCGCGTTATCGCCAAGATCCCGACGGTCGCGGCAGCCGCTTACAAGCACTCCATGGGACAGCCGTTCATTTACCCGCGCAATGACCTGGATTACTGCAGCAACCTGCTGAATATGTTCTTCTCGGTTCCCTGCGAGCCTTACGAGATTAACCCGATTGCTGCCGAGGCAATTGACCTGCTGTTCATCCTGCATGCAGACCATGAGCAGAATTGCAGTACCTCCACAGTACGCCTGGCCGGAAGTTCCGGCGCCAACCCTTATGCAGCCATTGCCGCTGGCGTTTCCGCTCTGTGGGGGCCGGCTCACGGCGGTGCAAACGAAGCTGTTCTGAAGATGCTGAACGAAATCGGTTCGGTTGAGAATATTCCGAAGTTCGTGGCCCGGGCCAAGGACAAGAATGATCCCTTCCGCCTGATGGGTTTCGGGCATCGCGTTTACAAGAATTTTGATCCCCGTGCCACGCTGATCCGCGATATGTGTCACAAGGTTCTAAAGGCCACCGGCGGTGACGCCAATGGTCCTCTGTTCGAATTGGCCCTGGCCCTGGAAGAAGTTGCATTGAAGGATGAGTACTTCATTGAGAAGAACCTGTATCCGAACGTGGACTTCTACTCCGGCATTATTTACCGGGCCCTGGGCATTCCCGTGTCCATGTTCACGGTGATGTTTGCCGTTGCCCGCACCGTGGGCTGGGTTGCTCACTGGCTGGAAATGATCGCCGATCCCCAGGGTCGTATCGGTCGTCCGCGCCAGTTGTACACCGGCGCCCCTTTGCGCGATTACGTTCCCGTATCAGAAAGGGATTAAGGATCAGACCTGTGTCAGGGCCTGGACCTCAGCGGTCCGGGCCCTGCGCATGGGCTTGCCATCCACCGGGCTCAGGGGAGCCTCACGCACCGCGTCTGTAGGAAAAGCAACAATTTCAAAACCCACCTCGCCCGCCACGAACACAAAGCACGGGTAGTTGTTGGTCCTGTCCCCGGCGTAGCGCATCTGTCGCTCCCCGCTATGGTAGGGAATGTCGTGTTGAAGCAGCGCCAGGGCTATTTGTTCAGGAGTGTCGGTAAACAGGTGCAGTTGCACCTCTGAATGGGAGTGGGCCGTTCCGGTCAGAACCGGGCCCACCAGCTGGGGATTGAACTGGGCAAGCATTTTCATGGCCTGGAAAGCGGCCTGCCGCAGCCTTGAAATTGCACTCCGGTGTTCATCCCCGCCGAACAGGCGCTGGTATTCAACCAATGCCTCCTCTATTTCCCGATTGCTTGGCAGGGCTTTTTCCGGAGCGCCAAGGCGCTCTGCGGCCTTGCGTTTTGCCAGGTAAAAATCGGCCAGGGATTGCTGGGCCATGATCCTGGCCGCTTCCAGGGCCACGGCCTGGCGCATCTGATCGTTTCTTAGCGTGGATCGCTTTGCCATCGCGCCCTCTCTGCCCCGCCCGGAGTCGCTAGAATAGTGGGTCGTCCTTGTTCTTGTCATCGTCAGACAGGTTAAAGGGGTTTTCATCCCCGGAATTCTCGTCGATGCTGGTGTTCTTGCCAGGCAACATGTTCTCACGGAATGTTTCGAATATGGCGTTGCGATCCCCGGCGGCGGCCAGCTTGCCTGTCTGAGGGTCGATGCGCACGGTAACCAAGCCGGCTGGCGGCTCAAGGGGATGCTCCCGGGTTCCAGCCAGTGCTTCTCGCATGAAATAAATCCACAGGGGCAGTGCTGTGCGGCCACCTTCCTCGCGGCGACCCAGTGATCGTTGCTGATCAAACCCTACCCAGGCGGTGGCGACCAGGTCCGCATTGAATCCGCTGAACCAGGCATCGCGCCTGTCGTTGGTTGTGCCGGTCTTGCCGGCAATGTCCTGGCGTTTCAATTCCCGGTAAGCCCGCACGCCCGTGCCGCGCTGGATCACGCTACGCATCATGTCATACACCAGGTATACATTCTGGGGGTCCACCGTCAGGGGGGCCATGTTTACCAGTCCCTGGTCTGCGTAGTCCTCGGCAACCACGCTGGTTTCCAGATGGTTTCCCTCTACCTCAACGGGCTGCTCAATCGGGGCGCTTTCCGGTTCGGTGCCAGGTTGAGGA
>JAOTSW010000110.1 GCA_029864735.1 Chromatiales bacterium
GGTCTGGTTGCCGTGAATCACCACCACTGGCGGATTGCGCCCACCCTGGTGGGCATAGCGCAGCTTGATCCGGCGCCCGTTCACCAGCGGAGGCTGATGCTCGATGACAGCCTGCTCGAGAACCCGGGTCAGTTCGGGCGTGGAGGCATCGGTCATCGCCGATTTATAGGCGCTCAGCACCGAGGCCATGATCAGGCCCACGCCACTGCCATGCAGGGCAGAAATAAAATGTCTTTCTGCAAAGTCGGCAAAACCCAGCTTCAACTCAATTCCACGCTTGATCTCGTTTCGCTGGTCTTCGGAAATCCCGTCCCACTTGTTTATCGCAATCACCAGCGAACGACCCCGATTCAGTACCAGGCCCATCAGGGAAACATCCTGGTCAGTCAGGCCCTCGTGGGCGTCCACCAGGCAGACCACCACGTGGGCCACGTCAATGGACTGCAGGGTTTTCACCACGCCGAACTTCTCAACCCCGCGATCTACTCGCGAGCGGCGGCGAATACCAGCGGTATCAATGAGGGTGTATTCCTGGCCATCCCGTTCGAATGGCACGTAAATGCTGTCGCGAGTCGTGCCTGGCTTGTCAAAAGCCACCAGGCGTTCTTCACCAATCAAGCGGTTGATCAAGGTGGACTTGCCCACATTCGGACGACCCACTACCGCAACCCTGATTCCCGGCGCGTCATCGGGCTGCTGAGAACCATCATCCTCGGGAACCATCTCCAGCACGTAGTCCATCAGGGCTGCGACACGGTCGCCGTGAGCGGCGGAGATGGCCACGGGCTCGCCCATCCCCAGGCGGAAAAACTCTGATCCCGCGATGGTGTAATCACGACCCTCGGACTTGTTGATGACCAGGGTGCAAGGCTTGCCGCTGCGACGAACCACCTTGGTGACCAGTTCATCCACGCTGGTCAAGCCTTCCCGGCCGTCCACCATGAACAACACGTGATCGGCTTCTTCCAGGGCCATCAGGCTTTGCTTGGCCATTTCACCGTCGATACCGGATGGGTCGCCGGTTAGGCCGCCAGTGTCCACCACCACGTAAGGACGGGGACCCACTTTGCCGAATCCGTACTTCCTGTCACGGGTCAATCCCGGCAAATCCGCAACCAAAGCATCCCGTGAACGCGTCAACAGGTTGAACAGCGTTGACTTACCCACATTGGGTCTGCCGACCAGGGCAATTACAGGCAACATAAGGAGGTCCGGATATCAGTCAGCGTTTTAACAGCGGTGGATGCGCACCCGGCATCACCGAAAGTTATTCAGTTTCGAACTTGGCTCGGTACGCTGTTAGCGACGATTCCTCGTTCAGAACGTAAATCATATCGCCCACAACCAACGGTGGGCTGTAGACAGCGGCACCGGTGTCGGCGCGCGCAAGAAAGTCTCCATCGGCTGCGGACAACCAATGCACGTAACCCTCAAAATCCGCCACGACCACGGATTTTCCGTAAGGCACCGGCGCCGTGAGTACCCGGCGCTTTAACTTGTCCTGGCGCCATATCGAGACGCCGCGGGTACGCTCCAGCGCAACCACTTCGGATAACTGGTCCGTGATGTAGACGGAATTCCAGTCCAGTCCCAGGCCTGAATAGCTGGCCACTTCCCGGCTCCACATCACCTGCCCGGATTCCACGGCCAGCGCGACGGTTCTGCCGTTCACACCGGACACGTACACATCGTTGCCGATCACCCCAAACGCGCCGTCAATATCAGTCATGCGATCCAGCTCGGTGCGTCCCGAAGGCTGGGTCAGGAATGCATCCCAGGCGGCATCACCTTCGGCGATATCCAGGGCCAGGAACTTGCCGTTATCAAAGCCGGCCAAGACCAGGGAACCTGATATCACCGGGGCGGAGGTTCCCCGCACACTCAGGCGAGGCACTTCCTGCTCCGTCATCCAGGCTGGAATACCGTTCCTGGCTTGCAAGGCTCGCAGGGAGCCATCCACGGCACGCAACAAAACCATATCCCGGGTGATGGCGGGGCTGGCCAGCACTTCGGCATTGAGCTTGGACTTCCATTTCAGGCTGCCGTCCGTCGCGTCCAGGGCAATAACTTCACCGTCCCTGGAAACCACAACCACCAGGCCGGACCCATAGGCCGGACCCGCAGACAAGCCAGCATCCATTTCAATGCGCCACACACGACGGCCCTTCTGGGCATCGTAGGCGCTGACCCGGCCTTCCGGACCGGCGGCAAATATATTGGTGCCATCCGAGGCCAGGGTAAGACCCAGGCGCAGACTCTCGGCATCGTCTCCGACACTGGCGCTCCAGACCTTCTTCACTTTCAAGGAAGCCTTGAATTCAGGAAGCGGTGCGGGGGGATTGGGATCCTCGTCTCCACCAAACAGGGAGCAGGCACCCAATGCCAGCGTCAGGACCAATATGCCCAGGTGTCGGATCATGATTCGGCTTCAGCCTCGCTCAGGTCGACCTGGGGAAGATCATTCAACTTGATTTCAACCAGCTCGCGGTTTACCAGCCCGGCTCCCAGATCTGAAAGCGCGGTCTCGTACTCGCTCCTGGCCGTCGCCCAGTCACCACGAGCCACGGCAATATCACCGCGCAATTCGCTGTAGCGGGCAGAAAACGCACCCGCGTCCTCAACCTGCAGAATGTCCACCGCTGCGTCGAAATCACCCTGCTGGAGTCGGACCTGGGCCAGGCGCATGCGCGCTACCAGGGCCATCTGGGAATCCTCTTTGCTGGCGACAACAAATTGCAGCGCCTCAGCGGCCGGCTCAAGACTTCCCTGCTCCACCAGTAACTTGGCCAGGACCAGCGATGCCTCTTCGGCGTAGGGGGTTGATGCGAACTCATTGCGCAGCTTTCCAGTGAGCTCACTGGCGGCGTCAGCGTTCCCAACCATAGCCTGCACCCGCACCTGCTCGAACAGGCTGGAGGCCTGCTCCGCCGTGGTCCTCACATGGCTCTGCCAGCTATTCCAGCCCACAAGCAAGGAAAGGCCCAGCACCAGGCCACCCACGACCCATGCGCCATTTTCTTTCCACCATTTGCGGATTTCTTCAATTTGTTCTTTTTCAGACAGTAAATCGTCCACGTAATACTCCTGTCGGCGATAACGCCCCTGGCCTCAGCTGCCAGCGCCCGGTTCAATGAAACCGCGCAGTTTGCCAGCTAAGTCACCCCAAGTCACTTCTTGCTGGTCGCCGCCTCCCCGCAGGGGCTTAAGTCCCGCGACGCAACGATCAACCTCGTTCTCTCCAATAATCAATGCTACCCCGGCCCCGCTGCGATCGGCTCGTTTCATCTGGGACTTGAAACTACCCCCGCCGCAATTGGTTTCCAGCCGGAATCCGGGTAACTGGTCACGCAAGGATTCAGCCAGAGCCAAGCCCGCCTGCTCAGCCTCATCTCCCACCACGACCAGGTAGGCGTGGGGCGCTTCGACCGGGAAAGGATAGTCCTGACTCTCCATCAGGGCCAGCAACCGCTCAACGCCGATAGCCCAGCCAATGGCTGGGGTGGCGGGACCACCCAGTTGCTCTACCAGGCCGTCGTAGCGCCCCCCGGAGCACACCGCGCCCTGGGAGCCCAGCTGATCGGTCACCCATTCAAATACCGTGCGACTGTAATAATCCAGCCCGCGCACCAACCTGGGATTTACCGTGTACTGGATGCCTGCCTGATCCAGCACCTGTTTCAGGCGTTGAAAGTGGGTCTGGGATTCTTCGTCCAGGTGGTCGCTTAGCAAGGGAGCGCCGTCAATCAGCTCTCGCATATCCGGATTTTTCGAATCCAGTATGCGCAGCGGATTCCCTTCCAGGCGTCGCTTGCTGTCCTCGTCCAGCCGGTCATGATGATCGCGGAAATAACTGACCAGCAGCTCGCGATAAATGGCCCGGGATTCCGATGTTCCCAGGGAATTCAATTCCAGTGTAATGTGCTTGAGGCCCAGTCGCTTCCACAGGCGCGCAGAGAGCAGGATCATCTCCGCGTCCACATCGGGGCCGGGGAACCCAAGGGCTTCCACGTCCACTTGATAAAACTGCCTGTAGCGACCCTTCTGGGGCCTTTCGTAGCGGAACATCGGGCCAGTACACCAGAGTCGCTGGCGCTGGTTGTACAACAGGCCGTTACTGATGCCGGCCCGGACCATGCCTGCCGTGGCTTCGGGCCTAAGGGTAAGGCTCTCCCCACCCCGGTCCTCGAAGGTATACATCTCCTTCTCGACAATATCGGTCACTTCACCGATGGAGCGCTTGAACAACTCAGTGCGCTCCACGATGGGGAGGCGAATCTCCTGGTAACCGTAAGAACCCAACACCTCCCGGATGACGGACTCCAGGTGTTGCCACCGACCGGTATGCTCCGGAAGGATGTCGTTCATACCGCGTATAGGCTGTATGCCCTTACTCACAAATACTGCTCCTTTTTCAGGACGCCTAGCGGGAAGGATCGACGACAAATCTCGCCGTGTTTCCAGTTCGCTCCCTGGCCGGGACGGTATAGTCCTCCCCGTCCACACTGATGCTCACACCCTGCACGTGACCCAGGTATATCGACACTGGAGCAGGGACATTTAATTCCCGGCGGGTTCCCGCCCGGAATAATCCGTACAGGACTCGCTTGCGATTACCGTCATGGATTTCCGCCCAGGAATCTTCCTCGAATCTCAGCACTAGCAGCACCTGCTGGCCCACGGGTTCTTCCAACAAAGTAGCCTCTGGAATCACAAGCGGACCAGATTCCTCGACCTGCACCGGCGCAGGTTCGGGTTCTCGCTTGACGGCCTGCTCGGCCGACTCGACCTGATCCTTGCTCTCCGACTGCGGCTGGACAGGAGTGGCAGCCTCGCCGGATTCGGTTACCGGCTCCGCACCGGGCAACGCCAGGGAGACAGTCCCGCCTTCCAGGGCCACACCCTGGGACTGGCTTCTCTTTGCCATCTCGGTATCGTGCAACACATCCATTTCGCGAATCTGGAACCACCACCAGACGGCGGCGCCCTGCACGGCGACCAGTATTATCACCAGGAATATCAAACCGAAACTGAACTTTCTCCGATAGCGCGACATGGCCACGGTTTCACGCAAGATCGGATGAGACAGGTCAGCCTGGTCGTCGCCGGCTTTTAATTCATAGGCTTCAAGCAATTCCTGCTCGGGTAAATTCAGCATCCGTGCATATTTGCGCAGGTGACCGCGGACGAATACCGGCGCCCCCAGGGCACCAAAGTTTTCGGTTTCAAGATTAGTCAATACGGCCACGTCCACCTTCAGGGAGGCGGCTGCTTTTTCCAGGCTGAGTTCCTGTTCGGTGCGAGCGCGGGTCAGTCGCGCTCCCAGCTCCGTTTCAGGGGCCTGTTCTAATTCGTTTGGATTATCCGATTCAGTTCCCATTACGCCGCTGCTCCAGCAACTGACGAGCTTCTGGTGAATCCGGGAATTCTCGCAGCAGGCGAGCGGCATAGTCATTACCGACCGAGGTATTCGCCATGGCCCTTTCTATTCTCACACCCAGCATCAAGGCTTCCGCTGTGGCCTTGTTACCCTGCAGGAAACGCTCGATAAAAGCCCGCGCAGGAAAATACTCCTGGCGCTCGAAATTCAGTGACGCCAGTTGCAGCAGCGCCTCGTCATACCTGGGGTTCTTCGTCAGCGCCTTGCGGAAGTACTGATCGGCCTCATCCAGCATGCCGCCATCCCGTGCACATACACCGGCATTGGTATAGGCGGCCTCAGGACTGCGGTTCAAGGGAATGCTGGCAGCCCTGGAAAAAGTCTTCAGCGCCTCATCGGTAGAGCCGTGCTGGCACTGCATCACCGCGAAGGCATTCAATACCTGGGGATCATCCGGAGCCAGCTTCGCGGCCCTGCGCATGTGCTTTTCAGCATCGCCGGGCTGTTCAATCTGCTCGTAAAGGAATCCCAGCGCCATATGCGCATCGGCCAGTGACGGGTCTTGCTCGACCGCCTTCTTGAGCTTATCCAGGGCCATCTGCAATTCGCCCTTTCTCAAGTAGCCGACACCCAGTTCCAGGTTGTACTGGGCCGCTTCACTGGCCATCTGATCGCTACTCTTGCTGGACTCGGGTGCATTGGACACACACGCCGAGAACGCCACCGAGACTGCCAACACTAGCCATGTTCTTGTCATTGGTTTTGCACCGATACGCTAATCATCTTGCTACCCAAACGCACGCGGATCCTGTCATTAACTTTACCAGCCAGTTGACCGCATGCCGCGTCAATATCGTCACCACGGGTTCGCCGGGTGATGGTAATAATACCGTGATCTAACAATACCTGCCGAAAGCGATCGATTGTCGCCTGGGGTGACCGGGTGTAACGCGTCCCGGGAAATGGATTAAACGGTATCAGGTTAACCTTGGCCGGCCGGTTTTTCAGCAATCTCGCCAACTGGGTAGCATGCTCCACGGTGTCGTTCACACCCTCAAGCATCGTGTATTCAAATGTGATCTGGCGATTGGAATACTGTCGGGCATATGACCAGCAGGCATCCAGCAATTCCTTGATCGGATGGCGCCGGTTAATCGGAACCAGTTCATCGCGAAGCGTATCGTTGGCCGCGTGCAGGGACACTGCCAGGGCCACGTTACAGTCTTCGGCAAGTTTATTGATCTGGGGGACCAGCCCTGATGTGCTCAGGGTTACCCGGCGGCGGGACAACTCGAATCCGTAGTCATCCAGCATGACCTTGATAGCCGGCACCACGGCGCGGTAGTTGGCCAGGGGCTCGCCCATGCCCATCAGCACCACGTTGGAAATTACCCGGTCGGCGGTGCTGGCGCCCGCACCCAGTTCCTTACGGGCCAGCCAGATCTGGCCGGCAATCTCGGCGCTGCTCAGGTTGCGGTTAAAGCCCTGGGCTCCGGTGGAGCAAAAGGAGCAGTCCAGCGCGCAACCCACCTGGCTTGAGATACACAGGGTTCCCCGGGAATCTTCCGGGATAAACACCATCTCGATGGCCTGCTCCGCACCGGCTCGAAGGGCCCACTTCACGGTGCCATCTATCGAATCATGCCTGCTGAGAATCTCTGGCGGGCGCACCTCGGCCACCTGGCCGAGGCGCTCCCTCAGATTTATTGCCAGGTCGGTCATCGCTTCGAAGTCATTTTGACCCCGGGCATAGATCCACTTCATCACCTGTCGGGCACGGAAGGGCTTCTCCCCCCATTCGGCAAACAGTTCTTCCATTTGCTCTCGGGGAAGGCCCAGCAGATTGATCTTGCCTGATGACACGGTGATTACCTGCTCCTTATCCCTAGCGGGTACGGGGGCAGATCTGGCCGTCGGTGAAAAAGAACGCGATTTCGATAGCGGCGTTCTCGGCACTGTCGGAACCGTGCACGATATTTTCTTCGATGGACTCGGCGAAATCGGCGCGAATAGTTCCGGCCTCAGCATCCTTGGGGTTGGTGGCGCCCATCAGGTCGCGGTGAGCGACCACGGCGTTCTCGCCTTCCAGGGCGGAAACCATGACCGGACCCGACGTCATGTAACTGACCAGGTCATTGAAGAAGGGGCGCTCTTTGTGCACAGCGTAGAAACCCTCGGCCTGCTCACGGGTCAGGTGCATCATGCGGGCGGCGACGATGCGCAGACCAGCGCCTTCAAAGCGCTTGTAAATTTCACCAATCAGGTTCTTTTCGACGCCATCGGGTTTGATGATAGACAGGGTGCGTTCGATCGCCATTTCAATGTTTCCTTAAAAATCTTACAGATATAAAAAACGGACGCGTGCCCAGGACCCAGCGGCGGAATCCGCCTCCCGGAACCCGGTACACGCAACTTAATCGGGGAATTGTACTGTGCGCAGCCCTTAAAAACGAGGCCGTGAGGGCCTAGACGGTGAAACTTTCACCGCAGCCGCACTCTTCCTTGACGTTGGGATTCCGGAACTTGAAGACCTCATTCAGGCCCTGTTTCACGAAGTCCACCTGCATACCCTGCAGCATGGGAAGTGCATCGTGATCGACCACGAGAGTGATCCCATGATCCTCGAAAGTTATGTCGGAATCCTTAATTTCTTTCGCATATTCAACATGATAGGCGAAACCCGAGCAGCCGGTCTTGCGCACACCCAGACGCAGGCCAACAGTATCGTCCTGCTTGGCCAGGTAGTCGCTCACCCGTTTGGCGGCGGAATCTGTCAGGGAAATGGACATCACCAGAGAATCCTCGTTACTTCAGTTACCCAGTTAAATAGTGACGCTCTCGGGCATTTTCAAGGCAGGCGCCAAGAGCATCTTCTAGAATCAGTATACTTCCCAGCTTGTCCGCTGGCACGTCCAATGCAGCAGATACCATAAGACCGTTGATCTTGGCCGCCTCGGCCAGACCCATACCGGCCAGCTTTTCCGCCAGCCAGGACGCCCCGGCAATGCTGTGGGGGCATCCCCAGGCAAGGAATCGGGCCTCAAGAATTCGCTCGCCCTCCACCCTGCACTGCAAT
>JAOTSW010000018.1 GCA_029864735.1 Chromatiales bacterium
TCCCGCATCCTTACAAGAAAACATACCGAAAGCATGGTGCCGGCGGCTTGCCGTGTCCGCTATCTGGCCCGAGGGTGTCCCTTATTCAACCTTGACCAGCAGGTCGGGTGATAGATCGCCAATGGATCTGCAGCCAGTAAGGGCGAGGGTGGTGTCCAGTTCTTCCTGGAGAATTTCCAGGGCCTTGAGCGCGCCTTCGCGACCACCCGCGGCCAGTCCGTAGACCGGAGCCCGGCCCAGGATCACTGCCTGGGCGCCCAGGGCGATGGCCTTGGCAATATCGGAACCGCGTCGTACGCCGCCATCCACGATAATCGAGGCCTTGCCAGCAATCGCAGCGGCCACCTCAGGCAGTGCGTCCAGGCCGCTAATCGCGCTATCCAGTTGCCTGCCCCCATGATTGGACAGCACCACGCCGTCCACGCCAATGCTCACGGCCCGCTGGGCATCGTCGGCACGCAACACCCCTTTGAGCAGCAGATTGCCTGGCCAGCGATCCCTGAAGCGCTTCAGGTCATCCCAGCACAAGGACGGGTCGAACATGCCATGGCCGACGAAGTTGTTCACGTCATGCCCGGGGCCCAGCTCTCTTTCCACGTTCACAAATCGCGGCTTGTTGGTCGCCACGCTGGCTACCCAGCGTGGATGCATGAGAATGTTGAGCTTGGTGGACAGCGGGAATTGCTGCTTCGGCAGCATGCCGCTGCGGAAGTCCCGCTCGCGCTTGCCGGCCACCGGGAAATCACTGGTGATGATCAGTGTGCCGAAACCGGCGTCCTGGGCTCGCTGGATCAAGGCGTCCGTGATGCGCCTTTCATTGAACACATAGGCCTGGAACATCAGTTCGCCGCCGGCCTGCTCACGCACGTCCTCGAGCAGGCTCATGCACACCGTGGAGGCGGCGAAGGGCACGCCCATGATGGCTGAGGCCTGGGCCATTTCCAGGTCGCCATTTCGCCATGACAGGCCGTTCAGGCCCGTAGGGCCGACGATCACCGGCATCCGGGCGGGCGCGCCCATGACCGTAGCGGCTGTATCCCGGGCGGATACGTCTATCAGTGTGCGCGGCTTGAAGCGCCAGCGCGCCAGGGCATCAAGATTTCCCGAGAGAGTCCTCTCGTCTTCGGATCCGCCGTCCACATAGGAAAATACAAACTTGGGCAGACGCTTGCGGGCGATCTTTCGCAGGTCCTCGATATTCACCGCGTTTTGGAACTTCATAACTTGTTACGCCTTTTGTCCGGCAATTCTTCCACTGAACACGCAGCCACCGAGGAAGGTTCCCTCCAGCCCGCGCTTACCATTCATTCCGCCGCCCCCGAAGCCGGCGGTTTCACCCACCGCGTACAGTCCGGGTATGCATTCGCCAGCTGGGCTGAGCACCTGGCTGTCCAGGTTGGTCTGGATACCCCCCATGCTCTTGCGACTGATGATGTGTTCCCGTATTGCAATCAACGGCCCGGCCCTGGGATCAAGAATCTTCTGCGCCTTGCAGGTTCTCAGCCGATCGGGAATATATCTTCGGGTAAATTCGATACGCCGAATCTGCTCGTCGTTATGCAGTTTCGGGTGCCGGTCCAGGGTGGCGTCATAGCGGGCCACGGCCGAATTGATCGCATCCAGGCTTACCGCTTCGTCACCCTGCAGGGCATTCATGCCATCCACTAACTCCGGCAGGCTATCGGCCACGACGAAATCCGGACTGTTGGTCTCAAGTTGTTCGTAGAGCCAACGATTTCCAAATGCGATATCACGCAACACATGCAGGCGATTCTTCTCTCGCCATGAGGGGTTGAATTCGCCGCCGGAAATGGCCAGTTCTTTCAGGGCAATTTTCTTGTTCAACAATTGCCATGAGTAAGCCCGGTCCTGCTTGCAAATCTGGGCCACCAGGTCATGGGTGTCGAAACCGGTGACCAGCGGCATGGGTCCGATACGTTCGCCCCGCCAGTTCAGCCACAGGGCGGATTTGGGAGGCACCAGGGAAAGCCCGTGGTGCGGCTTTCGGGGCTTCCAGTGAGGTATGCCCGCGGCGTAGTTCCACTGCCAGTCCAGGTGGGTGATATTTGCGCCCTGGGCGGCAGCGGCATCGTGCAATGTGCCGTCGGCAAACTTGTGTGAACCGTTGAGCAGGCGTTCAGGGGGGCGGCCCCAATCCTCGTGCCAGTGCCTGCGTACCCGGTCGATATCCCCGTTGATGCCACCCGAGGCAATGATTACTGCTTCACCTTGCGCCTGGAAGGCGCTGCCATCGGTTTCCAGTTGCCCGGTCACGCCTGTGACAGCCCCATTGCTGGTGAGCAGACTCTCGACCTTGTGAGAAAACTGGCGAGTCAGGAGATCCACATTGGGGTGGGCCAGCAGTGCGTTCACCATGACCGTGGAGAGCTCGTAGCCGGTACCCCAGACCACGTGCCAGCGGGGCACCGAGTTCCCTGGTACGTGAAGGCCGCGTTCCACCCACAAGGGGGCGGGCATGAACTGCACGCCACGTGCCCTGAGCCAATCGTAAACCTCGCTCACGCCACGATAGACATAGGCCTCTGCCCATGCCCTGGGCCAATGGTCGGAAGGCGACAGTTCGCCGAATGCGAGCCAGTCGGCGTATCCAAGTTCCGGGGAGTCCTGGATCTTGTTCTTGCGCTGCATGTCGGTGCCGGCAAACCACATGCCACCGAAGCTTTCCTTGGCCAGGCCACCGAAGTTTTCCTCGATGTCCCGCTCCAGCAAGAGTACCCGCCGTCCGCGGCTCAGAAGTTCGTAGGCGGCGGTAATTCCAGCCAGGCCGCCACCGATAACGATCACATCAGACTGATAACTTTCCATGGGTAACTTTCCCTTGGTCACGCGCAGCGGGTTGCGATATTTTTTGGTCGATTGATTGTACCCAAGATTGACCGCGGGTACCGGGAATCAGGAGATCTCCCGGTTTCGTCCCGGGGTTAACGCCCATGGGGCGTCTTTTCGCCTATTCAGGCTTCAGGCTGCATCCGCCACAGGAATGGCTTGCGCAACCACGGCAGGCCAGCACGTCCTGCTCGACCTGGGACTTGGGTAAATCCCTCCGCACCAGGGCCTGTACTGCAAGCCACAGTGCCAGCATCACCAGGATGCTGCCTATGGTTACACCAAGTTGTATCAGTATGCTCAACTTGCCATTCCTGCAAAGCCCATGAAGGCCATGGACAGTATACCAGCCAGGATCAGGGTGACGGCCGCGCCCTGGACCACCGATGAAACGCTGGACAGTTCCAGGCGCTCGCGCATGCCGGCCATCAGGACCAGGGCGATGGTGAAGCCCACCCCGGCGCCTGCGGCATAGGACAGCGATTGCACAAAGTCATATTGCTTGGCGGTCTGGAACAGCGCCACGCCCAGGATGGCGCAATTGGTGGTAATCAGGGGCAGGAAAATACCCAGCGCCCGGAACAGGGCCGGGCTGAATTTCTTGATGATCATCTCGACCAGTTGTACGGACGAGGCAATCACCACGATGTAGGCGATCAGTTGCAGGTAGGGCGCGCCGATAATGATCAGGGCCTTGTTGATGCCGTAGGCACAAATGGAACTGACCAGCATCACAAAGCTGACAGCGCCACCCATGCGAAGGGCAGTATCAAGCTTGGCTGAAACGCCGAGAAATGGGCAAATCCCAAGGAACATTGCCAGCACGAAGTTGTTGATCAGTGCCGCGTTGAGAAAGATCGACATGGACGAGGCGGTAGTCATTCTGCGGCCTCCTTGCGATGCTTGACCCAGTTGAACAGTAACAACCACATTCCCAGAACGAAGAACGCGCCTGGGGGCAGGATCATGACGATCCACGGTTCGAACTCGGGCCCGAACACCTGGAAACCGAACAGGGTGCCGTTACCCAGTATTTCACGGACGGTACCCAGTGACAGGCAGGCAATCGTGAAGCCCACGCCCATACCAAATGCATCCATCACCGACTGGCGCAGGTTATTGCGTGAGGCAAAGGCCTCGGCACGCCCCAGGATCATGCAGTTCACGACGATCAGGGCGATAAATGCGCCCAATGCCTTGTGGACTTCGTAACTCAGGGCCTGCAGCACGTATTCGGTGACCGTCACGAAGGTGGCGATGATCAGGATGTAGGAGGCGATTCGGACCTGCTTTGGGATCAATTTCTGGGCCAGGGAAACAATCGTGCTGGACAGCACCATAACGAAAGTAGAGGCTGCGCCGATCGCCAGGGCATTGATCGCCGAATTGGTTACTGCCAGGACCGGGCACATCCCAAGCAGTGCCACGAATACCGGGTTCTCGCGCCAGAGTCCCTTGATGAAGTTCTCGGCGCTTTCCGATTTAATCTTGGTTTGTATGCTGGCTGCTGGTGTTGCCATCGCGTAGTACCTGAATATTGTTTTGCAAGATCGCCATGGCGTGCATGGCACTTACGTTAATAAGGTTTTGGATTGCCTTACTTGTGATGGTGGCGCCGGTGATGCCCTCGACCTCCCAGGGGTTTGTCTTTTGCCCTGGCTTGGCGAACACCACCGGGTTGGCAAGGGTGCTGCCATCAGCCGACAGGCTCACATCCAGCGCCTCGAAATTAGCCACAAAGGCCGGATCAGTCTCAATTTTGTCGCCCAGTCCGGGGGTTTCCTTGGTGGCCAGCACCTTGAAACCGATGATGCACTGGCAGACCGGGTCGTATCCGTACAGGACCTTGATTATGTCGGCGAAACCCTGGCCCGCCGCTTCCACGGCGATACCTACGAGTTTGCCCTCATCGTCGTAGGCAGCGTAATAATTCTCCGTGGGTTTTTCAGAAGGATCCACCAACCTGAGTCGGCCGTCCTCCGGTGTGAAGGTCAGCTTGCTGGTGGCGCCGGGGACCACGTCAAAGATCGCCCGCTCCAGGGCCTCGGCCTTGTTTTTTTCTATGGTGGGAAGTGTTCCCATGTAGGTGAACACCAGCAGGATGCCGGAGATAATTCCGATGCCTGCCATGGTCATGATCATCCGGGTGCTGCTAACCTCCGGCGGGGCTTCGGGCTGGGCAGGGGAGGCGATGGACTGTAGTTCAGTCATGATTTACTTCTCCCCCTTGGCCGGCTTGACTGCGCCGTAAATGCCCGGCTGTGTCAGGTTGTCAATCAACGGCGTGGCCGCATTCATCAGCAAGATCGCGTACATCACGCCTTCGGGCAGACCACCGAACTGCCTGATAAGAATTACCAGCACACCGATACCTGCCGCGAAGATCCAACTGCCAAGTGGGGTAAGGGGTGAACTTACCGGGTCAGTTGCCATGAACACTGCACCGAGTACCAGGCCGCCGGCCAGGAGATGGTGTACGGCGTCGGGATAGACCTCGGGATTGGAGAAGTGCAGGGCGCTTGCGAAAATTGCCACGGTCAGGAAGATTCCCGTTGGGACACGCCAGTTCAGGAATCCGCGCCAGGCCAGGTACACGCCGCCAAGCAACAGGAGCACTGCCGAGGTTTCACCCAGCGACCCGGCCACCGTTCCAAACAGCATGTCTGTCCATTCCGTCGGCAGACCCTCGAATTTCATGCGGGCCAGGGGAGTGGCGGTTGTCAGTCCGTCATACACCGGGCGAAGAAACGGCAAGGCGAACGTATCACCACGCAGGGTCATAAAATCCGCGATGCCCATGTTGGGCACCCAGGTTGTTATGGCTACCGGAAATGTTGCCTGGAGGAAAGCCCGGCCGGTTAAGGAGGGGTTGAATATGTTTTGTCCCAGGCCGCCGAACAGTAACTTGCCAAAGAATATCGCTACCAGCGAACCCAGTGCCGCCATCCAAAGAGGCAGCCCCGGTGGCAGGGTCATGGCCAGCAGAATGCCGGTCAAGGCGGCGCTTCCGTCACCTGCCGGACTTTGTGACAAGGGGCCACGGCCTGTGGTCAGCCACTCCGCGAGCATGCAGGTCAGTGCGCAAACCAGGATCAACAGCAGGGCACTGATGCCAAAGTTGATGACCGCCGCGATCATGGCTGGCACCAGCGCATAAATTACGTGGCGCATTACCCCCGGCGTGTTTACCGGACGCTTGGCGAAGGGTGGGGTTGCGATAACCAGGCGGGGTTCAGAATTACTCACGTCACTTTCTCCCTTGCCTGTTTTTCACGCAGCAAACCCTTGGCCACCCGGAAGCGTTGTACCAATGGAATATTCGATGGGCAAACATAAGAGCATGAGCCGCATTCCATGCAATCCATGATGTGATAATTCAGCATGTCGTCATATTTCGCAGAGCGCGCAAGGGCACCCAGGGCGCTGGGATTCAGGTAGACGGGGCAGGCGTCCAGGCAGGCAGAGCAGCGGATGCAGGGGTATTCCCGACGTTCCTGTAATTGGCCCTCGGTTAGCACAACAATTCCCGAGGTTCCCTTGAGAATTGGCACGTCCATGAATTGCTGGGGAGTTCCCATCATAGGACCGCCAAAAAGAATCTCCCTCGCATCGTCGGTCAGGCCACCGCAGTACTCGATGATCTTGGCCAGGCTCATGCCGGTGGGCGCCAGCAGGGTGGTAGGCCGGACGATTCCCGGTCCGGTGACCGTGACCACTCGCTCAATCAGGGGTTGGCCGAAAGCGAAGTAATCACCGATACCCGCTGCGGTTCCAACATTTTGAACCACCACGTGGACGTCAATGGGAAGCTTGCCACTGGGAACTTCCTGTTTCAGCACCGCAGTGATCAGCATTTTTTCCGCGCCCTGGGGATACTTGGTTTCCAGGGGCACAAGTTCGCAGGGCATATCCGCGGGTATGCGATCACGCAATAGTTTGATTGCATCCCACTTGTTGTTTTCAACGGCGATGAACGCTTTCTCGGTACCCAGTATGCGGGACATGATCTTGACGCCCAGGATGATTGAGTCCGCCCATTCCAGCATGATTCGGTGATCGCTGGTCAGGTAGGGTTCGCACTCGCAACCGTTGAGAAGTAACCATTGGGCCCGCTTGCCTTCCGGGACGGCCAGCTTCACGTGAGTAGGGAAGGCCGCGCCGCCCAGTCCCACAAACCCGCCCTGGCGTACCGCTTCCAGCAGCTGGGCGGTATCCATGTTCTCCCAGTCCAACTCATGTCCGTCATACAGTGTCTGAGCGGAAGTGTGGTCGACTTCTATAACGATGCACTCTGCCAGTGAACCATTTGGATGATGACGCTTCTCGATGCCCACCACGGTGCCGGTTACCGAGGAATGCAAGGGCACGGATACGAAGCCACCGGCCTCGGCGATAACTTGACCGCGAAATACCTTGTCACCGGCTTTCACCACCGGCCGCGACGGGGCGCCAATGTGCTGACTCAGTGGCAGCACCACCTGGTCCGGGAACTTAATCCGTTCGATCGGCCTGCTGGCAGTCAGTTCCTTGTGCTCGGGAGGATGAATGCCGTGGCGAAATGTCTTGACTTCGCTCATCTTGAGGACGCTCTCCAGGGGCTTGGGGCCCTATCAGTGCTGAACATTGTCAGCACCGTCTTCGCTTTTCTTCGCAGAATTTCCAAGGAATTCCCTGAGGCTCTGCTTGAAGTAAGCCGGGTCACTGGAATAACCGCACAGGGCCAGAAGTCGCTCAACCAGTATTTCCTGGTCCTGTAAAAGCGGCTCTGGTGCCGCCTGTGGGGCCTGTCCGGGCACAACAACGGCAGTCTGCTGGTCCGCGCAAGGCGCCGAGCCGGAACTCGTTGCACGGGCTTTTAGCACTTGCCACTGGGACAGGGCCTGTTCACAGGCATGCACCATCGCCGACGAAACTTTGGCATAAATTTTTCTCTTTCCCGAGTCCTGCAGGCAGATATAGGCTGCCAGTCCGGAACGAGATTTCTCATCCATCTTCAGGTAAGCACTCAGGGGGCGCATGTCATCGCTGAGCTGACCCTTGCGAAGCAGTGTGAAGTGCTTCTTGAAACGGAGCTGATGTACCGCCCAATCGGCCACGGTCAATACCACCTTCACGGTTTCAGTGACACCACTGCCGTCGCGAACCTCGAAAGTGTTTCCGGCCCAGTCGGCATCCGGTTCAGGATTGCCCTCTATGGACAGGGGAGAGTCACTATTTGCAGGATCGTAGCTGAACAGGGGTACAGCGCGACTGCGTAAGGCCAGACTGGCGTCCTCGGCTACTTGCTCCCCGGACAAGCCGTTCGCCATGGTATCGGGCGTATAGATTCGCAATAGTGATGGTCTATCACTCTTAAGACTGTTCACCACGCCACGAATCAGATGCCCCGGGTTTCCGGTAGATGCCTGCAGTACAAACGAACTTCCCTGGTCCACGGCCTGGATCGCATACCTGACCCCACGGCGAGCAGCTTCACCTGCGTCCAGGGTAATTCCGTGGCTATCCAGCAGGACCATGGTTATCGGCAAGTCGCTGGCAAGGATTCGACTGATGTCATCCCAATGAGCACCTTCGGCCTCGGCGATCATGACTACCGGAGCCATTAAGGATTGTTCGACTTTATCCAGATCGCTCCAGTCCAGGCTGGTTTCCAGTCCTTCATGTCGTGCCCGGTCAAAATCACCTTTGATCTCAATTTCGGCCAGGCGGCAGATGGCCAGTTCCCTGGTCAGGCGGCGTGACATGCCGTGGAATAATCCCTCGGCCAGTGCGGGGGCTTCACCCCGGTCATGACTGAGCCAGGGGTTCGCGTGGGGGTTGTCTGGATAGCAGCCACTCCAGAGGGTGACACCACCCTGCTGCAGGGCGAGAACCATCTTCGCACGCCCCGCCTGGAAACTGGCTAGCTGTTCTTCCAGATCGAACATGAGTGAATTCAGGCGCTCCATTCGACCCTTGTCCAGGCCCTCGCCCAGGCTGTCCTTACCCAGGGCATTGGCAATGTCTTCGCCGTCAAGCCTGGCCTTGTCCAGTGCCCGCAGGCGGTTTGCGAAGGAATCGAAATCGCTGATCTTCAGTACTCCGGAGAGCTGATCCTGGATTCCGGTCGTCACCCGTTCCAGTAAATCCTTCAGGTAGTTTTCGTGGGCCTGGTAGCGCCCCTGCATTACCGAATCCACGGCAGCGGTGACCAGGTGAACGGCAGTCTTGCCAGGATGGCCGGGCAGGGCACTATCGCCCCCCACCATGGACATGTAGCTGCTGCGGTTGAGCAAGCGCGACATTTCGCTGTCCAGGTCGTCTTCACGAATAAATTGTTCAATTTGTGCTGGAGATACCTCCGGCATTTGCAATTGCAGGGCAACATTCTCCGAGCCGCGCTGGATGCGCTCCGGAGTTTGTTTCTCCCAGGTCATAGCGCCGTCAGGGCAAACCGCTACGCACAGTCCACAAGCCTTGCAATTAACCGGGTTCACAGCCAGGGAGAGCAATTTACCCTCACCCTTGTCGGCGCTGTCAAAGTAGCGCTCGCTACGGGCAATAGGCAGGCGTTCCAGACGCTGGTGCAAGTGATCGAAATCTGCGGCGATTGCATTGAGGGCCTCGCCCTCTAGCCCCATCTTGCGGGTCAGTTGCTGGAATGCTTCGGCCAGCAGCGGTCCGGCCTTTGTGTACTGCTTCAGCTCATCTTTTGAAACCAGCTTGTAGACCTGGGTCGCTAGGTGCCCGGCGATCCGGGTAAGCTGGGTCATTGCCTGGCCATCGGCCTTGCATAGACGAACGCCGGTCTCTACGAGGCTCTCCACGCTTTGCAGGGTTGGAGGCAAGGCGGAATCCGGGCAATGGGACCAGCACAGGCCGCAAGCCGTGCAGTTCTCTGCCAGCCAGCGGGGCAGGCTGATCCGGTAGGAGCTCATGTCGCGGTGGGCGCTGCTGCGTGCGGGCATGACACCCGTGGCCAGGAACGGATCGATCAGTGCGTGATCCTGGTCGCCTGAATCGAACAGGAACCCAACTGAATGCCAGAAACGAGTGGGGTCAAAGAGGTCTTCCACCACACTCGACCGGGACTCAGCCGTCCAGGGTGCTTTGCGTTCGGTTTCCGGTGCGCGAGTCTCGTCTTTCCACTCCTGCCAGTCCAGCTTACGGGACTCGTCTCCACCGCGTACAACGGAGGCCAGGATATCAGCGGCGGTCAGTTGATCGTCTGCCAGCAAGCGCTTGAGCAAGTCTTCCAGGGCCTGGGCTACGGCACGTCGCGAGGATTCTTCAGGATGTGCATGTTTGAGTGCGGCACCCAACAGCGCCCAGATTGAAAGTTGATCAAGATGACCGGAGCCCTGGTCCGTGCTTGCGGCGATTGCCCTGGCATCCAGTACCTGCACGTCCAGCTTCCTGTTTTTGATCAGATCGACAACCCGGCGGGGAAGAGCGCGCCAGAGTTGATCTGGATCCTGGGTTGCCGAGACAACCAGCATGCCACCTTCGCGTATCGCCTCGGCAGGGATGTCTTGCAGCAAGCTTGCCCCGGCCACGAGTAGCACATCGGCGGCCTGGTAATTCCCCTTCACCCGTTCTGTGTCGTACAGGATATCCAGGTTGGCGCGCTGCAGTCCTGATTCAACGCCGCCTTGCGAGGTGGTTCGGACACTCATGCCCAGTCCGCTGGATAAGGCGCGGGCGAACAGGTTGCCCGCGGCAATAGCGCCTTCTCCGGCGAGAGCGTGCAGGCGAACCAGTGACCCTTGAAATTTCGGCGCGCTAATGGCGACAGGGGGAAGCGATATCTGGTTCAGATCGGGGTACGAGGCAGCGAGACTTTGTTGCAGCACCTGTAGATGGGGATACCTGCGGCTGACCTGGGAGAAGTCCACGCCAACGTAGGTCCGGGCGCGGGCACTGCCATCGGGTAGCATGTTTTTCACCACGGCAGCCAGTTCGGCGATGCTGGGCATAGCGGTGCCGACGCCGTAGATTGCCGAGAATACGCTGGCAGAAGGGTTGTTCCTGCCATATACCGCATAACCGGCGTGGGCTGGGGAGTCAGCTTTTCTCGCCCCGTTTTCGATAGCCTTGGCCATGGCGCTACGCACTTCGGCCAGCATGGGCAGGTCTTCGGCAAGGGGAGTGTCGGTGGATTCAAGTACCGTGACCGCCCGCTTGCCCTGCAACAGCAATGACAATTCCCGGCCGGGGAAAGGCCGCCACAGGGTCAGGTTAAGTACGCCGACCCGTATCCCTTCGCTTTCTCTCAAGTGGTCCACACAGGCACACAATTGATCGACCACGGCCCCCATGGCCAAAACAACGAATTCCGCATCCTCCATCCGGTAGCTGCTTACCGGTTGATAGTGCCGGTGTGTCAGCTGAGAAAACCGCTCCATGGCAGCATTGACCATCTCGGCAACAGGCTCCGCGAAAAACGAACGCTGTGCGGCGATAGCACGGAAGTAACTTTCATGTCCCTGCACGCCGCCAACCCCTGCCGGGCGATCAAGGTCCAGCATCCTGGGTACGCGTCTGCGGGTGGCGCCAAACAACACTTCCTGGGCCTTGTTAGGGGCATCGACGCTGTCATTGGGATCGCCTAGGAAGTCATCGATCAGGTTTGATTCGGGCAGGCGAAGGCTCTGCACGGACTGGCTGGTTGAGTGGAAATCCTGGGCACAGATCACCGGGGTCAGGGCTTCTTCGGCCACGCGACGAGCGATGAGGGCAAGGTCGGCCACTTCCTGAACGTTGCGTGCAAATAACTGCACCGCACCGGTCTGTGACGCGGAGAGATAGTCATCGTGGCTGCCATGCAGTGACCAGGCGTGGCGCTGTTTGCAACGACTCACCAGGTGAATAACCGGGGCGAGCCGTTTTCCCGCCATGCCGGCCAGGCTATCCGACATGCAGGACATGTCATCCACGAAGGCGCTCGTGCGTAAGCCGGTGGCACACATTCCGGTCAGTTCGGCAGGCAGGTGGCGCAGTTCCTGAATCTCTTCTACCCGGGCCTTTGCCCGGGGTACCAGCCGTGAAAGCGGGCCGGTCAGTTCCTGCAAGCCTTCGCTTGCCTGCAACAGCACGTTGTCAGCGGCCATGGACTCCACCGCAAGGGCGGCAGCCTGTCCGTCCAGCGCCGCCGGCGTACCGGGGTACTGGCACGGATCTAGGGTTTGCTTTGCTTTACGAAACCACATGGTCTCTCTCCAGATTCAGGTGCTGGGGTGATCCGACTTGCTCTTCCGGGTCCACGGGAAACTGCTCCCGTTCCAGCCAAACTATGGCCCCCGAGGCACAGCGACTTGTTGCTTCCGGGGCTTGCAGATGCAGTAAATCCGGGTTCATGACCGGGAGGTTGTTTTTCATCGTCAACAGGCCCTGGGCGGCGTCGGCGACGCACTTCCCACAGGCCGTGCAGGCAACTTTACAAAGATCGAGCAATTCATCGCCTTCCAGTTCTGACTTGCACTGGACAATCAGCTTGTGGGAGGCGGGGACGATCTCGAACAGGTTTTTGGGGCAGATATCCACGCAATCGCCACAGGCGGTGCAGGCGTCAAAGTCCACCACAGGTAACCCGGTAGGGCTCATCTTGATGGCGTGAAACATGCACACCACTTCGCAGTCGGCCAGGCCAAGACAACCGTAGCGGCAACCCTTTGTTCCGCCACCCACGGCCGCGGCCGAGCGACAGGACTGGTGGCCCTGGTATTCGCCCAGTTGAATCGCAACGTTGCTGCCACCGGCGCAGTGCAGGCGGGCAACACGCTTCTCACCGCCGCCAACATCCACACCCAGGTAGTTGGCGATTTGTTCACGGATATCGACAGAGGATGGGGTGCAGTCTCCGGGGCTAACCAGTCCGGCCACCGCTTTTTCAGCGAAAGCCCGGCAGCCGGGTTCACCACAGGCTCCGCAGTTATTTCCCGGAAGCAGGTCCGCGACGGCGTCAATCCGGGGATCCTCGAACACCTTTAGGCGCTTGTTGGCGAGTGCGAGCACAACCGCCAGGATCCCGGTGAGCGCCGCCATAAAGCCAATTGCCTGGAGCGCTTCGTTCACGCTTTTCTCCGTTTAGTCCTCTTAGTTGAATGGCTTCGCACGTGCTATCCATTCATCCAGATTGTCTTCGTTCGGGTTCTTGGGCTTACCCGGATGGATGATCGCAACCGGGCATTTTTCAGCCGCCAGAACCATTTCCTGGAAGCTGCCGGCGTTGGCATCCTTGATGTAGGCCTGCTTGTCACCGTCATAGGCGAAAATGTGGGGTGACATCTTGGTGCAGTCATCACAACTGGTGCACAAGGGCGTGTCGATGTAGGGCTCATCCAGACTGATGGGCTCATCGTCATCCTCTGCCTCTTCAACAGCCTCGAGGGCATCTTCTACCGGGGCGTCCACTTGGGCCGGAGCCGCTGCAGGACGCGCCGGAGAGGGCGAGGGGGCAAAGCCGGCCGGTGCGCTGGCACCGCTAATGAGCTGGCCTGCAATCCTGCCGACGATTTCACGAGTCAAATCACCAAGATTGGTATCCAGTTGCGTCTCGGTTTCGGCCTGTAGTTGTGCCATTCGAGTTTGTAACTGTTCCTCAAGTCTTGCCTGTTCGGCAGCCATCAAAGACTCTGCGTGAGAGTTCTTGATGCCACCGGCTTCCTGCAAGCCACGCCAGCGGTTTGCCACGGCTTCTACCTGGCGTAGTACGCGGTAACTGATAATTACCTTGCGGATTTCATCTTTATCATCAATGGCGAGAATGTAGGGCACGCGGTTGCGACGGCTTTCGGTTTCCAGCCCGAGGAATTCGTCCAGCGGAAGCATGGCCTCATCAATCATTCCATGTTCCAACACCCAGAAATCTTCCTGCCACCGTGTGTCGGCCATCAGGAAGTCCGCATGGGAATAGGTCAGTTCCAGCGCGCTTTCCTCGGCAGACGGGTTCATGAAGGTGAAAATGTCGCTCACCCAGGTCCGGTCGTCTCGCGGATTGCCTTCAAGGCTCATTCGTTGAGCCAGGTCCGGCCCGTTGGACGGATTAAACTCGAAGGTCGGCAAGGCGCGGGATTCGAGGGCCGAGGCGGCATCCAGATAGGCAGGCAATACCGAGTTTCCGCCGCCGACGCTGGTGTAAACACTGAACAAGGCGGGGCCCTGGTAGGCCGCACCGGCAGCAAATGCCTTGCGCAAGCCAGCCGGGTTAGCCGAGGTGCCCTGGAATACAAAAGCCGAACCCAGGGACATTGCCAAGGCGGCCAATCGGGCAGGCCAAGCAGGTGAATCACTGTGCTCACCTGCGTCCAGGGAATTTAATTGCAGCACGACCTTGATGGCCGCATCGCTGTCCAGCAACTCTATCAGCTCGCCTGCGTCGGACAATTCCACTTCATCCTGTGACAAATTCAATACCACGGGCGGGCACAGGGAACGTTCTTCCTCGCTCAGGTGGGTGAAACCAAAGTCACTGAAGAATTCATGATGAATCCCTGTGTCATACTGATTTTCGAGTTCCAGTTCGGCGACGCGAATTGCCCGGAAAAAGCTCACCATGTGCGTTTCGCGCTGATTAACCTGGAGCACGGCATCGGCAACGCTGTTCGGGTGAGCCTCCATGTCAAACGGGGCTTGCAGGGTGCTGCCAAGTCCATAGATCGGGAACATTGCCCGCAGCGTATCCAGCGCCTCAGCGATTCGCGCATAGCGTTCGGCCGGCAGGGACTCCGCCTTGGGCGTCCTCTCCAGTAACGCCGACATGCGATCGAAGTCCAGGTCCTGGCGCCCCGAGGAACCAAGAGTGTTGCGAAGATGATCGGCTGACCTGGCCTCGGGTTTGTTTTCGGCGTCTGCCCGGAGTATTCCCCCGAGTCGGTGCACGAGTTGCTCGAGTTCTTTCTTGAATTGTTCGCAATGCTGGTGCCAGTACTGGCGCTCAACACTTCGGTAAAGCCGTGAAGGAATCTCAGTAGAGCAACCGGCCACATAGGTTAGTTCGGGAAGCGAAGCGACGATCATATCAAGATCGGAATTCAATACAGTTTTGCGAGCGTCTTCCATTTTGGATTTGGCCAGCATCTGATCACGTACTCTTCCCGACAGTTCCTGCAGGTCCGCAATGGAGTCGCCTGCCAGGGCGTCTTTCAATGCGGCTTCGAACTGGTAAGCATGACGACGGAGACGCTCCCTGGGATCACCTTCCAGCCCGGATTCATTAATGATGTCGTCAATCCGTGTGGTCAGTGGCTGGGCATCAACCCGACCACCCGGGCCAGGTATCAGCAGAGGGTATTCGTGGCGAATGCTTCGCATATCCCGAAATGGATGCAGCAGGGCTGGCCATACACGGAGATTTTTCGAGGCAGTTTCCCTGTCCCCGTGAAGGTGAAATTGCAGCAGCGCACGCAGTACCCGGGCAGGTCGCAAGTTCTCATCAGGCGTTATCGCCACCTGCCTGGGCAAACCGGTACCAGTCCCCGCAGTCACAGGAGCTACCGGTGCGTCCACTGATACTGTTTGTACGGAATCCTTGGCCATGATCTAGTTAGTCCCCGGCTTTGCTTGAGGTACTTGGAAAAATGCCGAAACGGTCAAACGAACGGTTCAGGATTTCTTCGGTCAACTCGGGCTCTGGCAACCTCTGGGGGCGGCGCAGTTCGTCATAGGTTGGCACCATCTCATTGCGGTACAAAATGCCTACCGGCACCTCGTCCTCAAGCGAGGCGACCTGGCGAGCCGCATTCAGATCACTGCTGTCATGAGCAACGCGAGTCTTGTAAATTTTCGCGGTGGCATCACTCAGTTGCACCCCGTCGGGAGAGTCCATGACTGCAATCTTGTCAGGGTTCGACAGAAGTTGATCCCAGGCGGTCGGCATAAAGTGCGGGCAGCGCTGCAAGATGCGCACAAAAGCGAGGCCCTTGTGGTTATACGCTTCGCGAAGAACCTTGTAGAGCAGGTCAGGAATCCACTCAACGACCTGGGCAACAAATGATACGTTGGTGACACCCAGGGTCACGGTCAGGGGGTTCATCGCTTTCAGCAAATTGCCGTAAGGCGTGGTGGAGGTAATCCGGCCCTGTGGCGTGGTCGGTGAGGCCTGGTTTTTGGTCAGGCCGTAGATGTTGTTGTCATGCAGCATGACAACCATCTTCATATTGGTGCGGATCGCGTGAATCCAGTGAGCCGTGCCGATACTGCAGCAGTCACCGTCACCCATATTTACAAACACATCCAGGTCGGGACGTCGGATTTTGACGCCCTGGGCTACCGGTAGCGCACGACCGTGCAGGCCGTGGAACCCGTAAGTACCCATGTAGTGAGGGAAGCGGGCGGCACAACCGATGCCGGAGACAAATACGGTTTTCTCCGGAGCCAGTTGTTCGTCGCGGCATAGCCTCTGGGTCGCGGCCAGGATGCCGTTATCCCCACATCCCGGACACCAGCGAGATTCCTTGCCCTGGTACTCATCAAGCTCGTGATATTCCTGGTCGAGCTTTAAAACACTTTCTGATTTCAAACCAAACATTTAGGTAGCCCCTTGACTGCCGCTATTTCAGGCGCGAACGGATCATTTTTTCTATAGCACCGGGCTTCATTGGTTGCCCGTGAACGTTGGACCAGCAGTCCACGTCGATCAGATATCGTGCGCGTAGCAAAAAGGCGAGGTTGGCATAACGGCGGTTATCCTCATCGATGATTTCATCCGCCAGATCGTCGGAGTAGTTAATCTCCACGGTCATGACCTTCTTGAATTTCTGCATGATTTCCCGAATTCCGGAAGCCATGGGTTGCAGGAAGGTCAGGTGCATGGACGACACTTTCAAACCATCCTTGCGCGCCCTCATCACCGCTTCTTCGATCGCGCCCTTGGTGCTGCCCCAACCGACAATCAGCAGATCGCCCTCTGGATCCCCCACCACTTCCGGGGTCTTCAGAGTCTTCTGGAATGCAGCAAGCTTCAGACTGCGATAACGCGAACTTTCCTGGTTAACGCCCGACTCGTAGGCCACGGCGCCTGATCCTGTATGGGCCAGGCCGGTGAGGGTATACAGACCGTTCAACTGACCCGGGATCGCCCGGCTGGACATGCCGGTTTTTTCATCCCAGGCATAAGGCTTGTGACCGACCGGAAGCGGACTTTGATCGATAGGCGGAGCCAGCCATTCCTCGCGGAATTCCGGCCTCAGGAACGCCTGCTGACCGGTGGCCAGGTTCGCGTCACTGAGAATCACCACCAGCGAACGGAAGGTTTCGGCAATCTTCCGCGCGGTAATGACCGAGTAGAAGCAGTCCTCAATGGTCGCCGGCGCCATGACGATCTTGGGTGCATCGCCGGGTACGCCAAAAATGGCGGAGAGGAGGTCGCCTTGTTCAACCTTGGTCGGCAGGCCGGTACTGGGACCGCCGCGTTGCACATTAACCATGACCAGTGGAATCTCGGCCATGACAGACAAGCCCATCAGCTCAGTTTTCAGAGCCATGCCAGGGCCAGAGGTAATGGTTATCGCACACTTGCCGGCGTAGGAGGCGCCCAGTGCGAAGGCACAGGCAGCAATCTCATCCTCGGCCTGGTGTACGACACCGCCTACATCCTCAAAAATCTCGCTCAGGTAGTGAGAGGCCGAGGTGGCAGGGGTAATCGGGTACATGGCGCACACGTCCATGCCCGATGCCACGGTGCCCAGGGCGACCGCGGTATTGCCGTTCATGACCACCTGGGCCTGTGAGACGCCCGGAGCGGGAATCACGTAGCGTATTTCCAGGTTGGCTTCGGCCCATTGGTACCCGGCGTCCAGCAAATCAAGATTGGATTGGATGACTTTTTCACCCTTTTTCTTGAACTTCTTGCTGATCTCCTGGCGAACGATGTCCAGGTCGCGGGAGTAGAGGCAGGAAAGGATGCCGACTACGAAGATGTTCTTGCCACGTTGCGGGTTGTCCACAACCTTTCGGCATTCCTCTTCCATATTGATTTCAACAACACGGTAGCCCTTGGCTACCAGCCTGTCGTGGGCCTCAATATAAACAGATACGATTTCCGGTTCTCTTTCCTCGCGCCACTTGCTCTCGAGCAGGATGGTCGCGCCAGGCTTGAATTCGCCGGCCGCCTCGCGGCCCAGCAGGACCTGGTCGTTAAAGGACACCACCAGGTCGGCTTCGTCACCGGCGTTGGTAATATTTTCAGCGCCAATACGAATTCGGTTGCCACTGGCGCCGGCCGTACTTCGTGCAGGGGGTTCAATCTCCGCCGGTATGATTTCTACCGTCCAGACTCCGTTCCCCATCTTGGCGGATACGGTGCCAAACATCTGGCCGGCGGTTTGAGCGCCTTCACCGGAGTCTGAGATGATTTCCACGACATGCTCATCGATCTTTTGGATCGTGGCGCTCATTGATTTTTCCGCTTTCGCGGTTTGGGACAGGGTCGAATGCATGTGCCTACGCTTCCTGATGATTTGGGTTCCGAAAGCGGCGCATTTAACCGGTGCCCATCTTGGCCCCGCACCGTCAGGGATTAAAACCTGACGATCTTTAATTTTCACATCCTGGTGACGGATTTTCCGGCTTTCTTGTTGCGCCTGAGCACTAGTTAACCTTGTGCATAAAAAATCGAAACCCGTACAGTTACCTACATCAAGAACGGTTTTACGAAGGAGAAAATCCCTTGGGGGACAGTATGTTGGCGGTTTTCGGTAGACGAATCTGTACCAAGTCCATTAGGCAATCTCGTCTGGCTCACTATATGTGGGCTTTGTGAGCCATGAGCGGTGGTGTCCTTATTCTGGTGCAGACATCCTGGTCTTGCTTGCCGGGCGGGTCTGAACCCGGTAAATATTTTTCATTAAATAGCCCCTGGGGAGGGGTATGACCGGTTTGCAAAGTCGGGCGGGGTTCAAACCCGGGGGCGGATGCGCAACTTTTTGGGTCGGCCCGGGCTTTCCAGCGGCGATAGAATCGGGGATGGTGGCTCGGGGGCGTCAGGTTTTTGATTTTCGTCGGGATAGGACGCTCACTTTCCAGACTAGGCAGATTTGATTTGTGGTAAGTCTGTCCAGGTCACTCCAGACGCAACAGGAATTTAGGGAGATTATCGTCTTGTCACATGAAACGTGTTTGCCGGGCGGGACAAGGGTCCGCACCCCGCAGTCCAAGGTGCTCATGGCAATCTCCTGGCTTGCGGCACTGCTGCTTCCGAGCCTGGGGCTGGGTGCCCTGGACCTGCACCAGGCAAGGGTAGAAAGACTGGATAACGGCCTTACGGTCATCCTGTTGGAGGATTCGGGGTTTCCTGCCGTCAGTGTGCAAATGCTGTATCGGACCGGTGGGCGGGATGAGCAATATGGCCAGACAGGCCTTGCCCATTTCCTTGAGCATATGGCGTTTCGGGCCACCGACAACTTTCCAGACACTGATGTGGTAAGCCGCATTTATGCGGCGGGTGGGGAATGGCACGGGTATACATGGATAGACCAGACCACGTATTTTGAGACGGTTCCGGTGTCAGAGCTGGATACCGCGCTGCGAATTGAAGTGGATCGAATGAACCGCCTGAAGATTCCAGGCAGCAAATTGGAGGCCGAGCGAGGCGCTGTACTGGCTGAAATGCATGGTTACAGCAACGATCCGGCGTCGCTACTGCATGATCAGCTGGTTTTTACCGCCTTCCAGGGCCACCCCTACCGCAATAATGTGATCGGCCTGGAGAGCGACATCCAGCGAGTGGAACTGGCGGACATCAAGGCCTTCTATCGCCAGCATTACCATCCCGGCAACGCGGTACTGGCCATTGTGGGTGATATGGACAGCGAGCAGGTGCTGTCCAAAGTGAGGGAGTTATTTGGTGATTTTCAGGCGAGCCAGCCGAGTCCGCTGCCCCGCACCGTGGAGGCACCCCAGCAGGGACTCAGGCGCATCGACCTGACCGGACCGGGCCCCGGCAGCCTCTTCGAAATTGCCTACCAGGCGCCCTCGGCTCGAAATATGGACTTCCCGGCGTTTTTGATCATGAGAGAACTGCTGGCCGGCAGTGGCGGCATTAATTTTCTCCAGGACAACGGAATGGCCCAGGTACGGCGAGGCACTTTGTTGTCGGGACTTACCGACGACCTGCGCAGCTGGTACCCGGTTTCCGCCCAGACTTACCTGTTTTCCCTGGCAGGAAGCATTGGTCCGGACGATAGCCCGGTCAGCCTGGAGGAGGGCATGGAGCAGCGAATAGCCAGCCTCAGGTCCACACCGGTATCTGACCAGGTGTTGTCACGGGCTATTGGCGACCTGAAGCGAGAATTGGCCTTCGATTTGCAGACCACCGAGGATGCAGCACATCAGTTGGCCTATTTCGACGGCCTGGGTGCCCTTGGGGTGTTACTGGATCTGGGCGACGCCATCGAAGCGGTAACTCCCGGGGAGGTACAAAGAGTGGCCAATCGCTATCTCCAGCCCCACCAACGGACTATCGGCTGGTCATTGCCCGGCGAGCTCCGCGTTCCCGGAGAGTCGTCTGCAGAACGGCCACAGCAATTTGGAGTTCACCGGAAACCCCGGCAAGAATCATCCACCGCGACTGCATCGGTTGCGACCATCACCCAGCTCTCTGGGGGCTTGCCCGTAATCTGGCAACAGGCCATGGCTTCGTCGACGTTGCATGTCCAGCTGCTCCTGGCGGGGGAAGCCTGGGAGGCTCCCGAGATGTTGAGCACGGGCTTTCCTGAACCCGGATACAGTTCTCTTGCGATGAGTTTCCTGTCCTCCGAGCTTGGCCAGGGGCTGGATGGCCTGGCCCGTCAACTGGATAAGCTTCACGCTTCCCCTGGCTATGAGGCCGAGTCAATCCAGGACCCTGCAGGCCGGTTGGAGGCCCTTCTTAAGGTTCATATAGGCGGCCCCCAACTCGCCGGTAATAAACAGGCAACTCCCCTGGCCATCGTGGTCAGCGGAGACCTGGAGCCGGAAGTGTTGATCCCGGCCCTGGAGCAGCGATTCGGCAAGCTGGTTCCCGCTGGGTCCACAAGTTCGGCACCCCAAGGGGTCCCTTACAAGCAGGTCTTCTCCGGCATGCCCCATCCGGTGGCCCAGGCTCAGCTTGGCTACGGCGTGAGGGCCCCGGGACTGTCCACTGCTGAATCTGCGCCATGGCGGGCGCTGCTGTACATACTCAGTCACGGCTACGAAGGCAGGCTGGGTAAAGAGGCTATATCAAAACGTGGGCTGATCTATTACATCGAGAGTCATTATCACTCGGATTCCGAACGGGGCTGGATCAGCCTGGCCATGGGCGTGGATCCCCTGAAGCGAGAGGCCATGGCCGCTCTGTTGCAGGAGCAGTTGCAGGGACTGGTTTCCGACCCACCCACTGAGGCGGAGGTCCGGGAAGCACGGCAGCATTTTCTTGGTCGCTACCTGACCGAGAATCAGAGTAACCCGGAGCGCACAAGCTTCCTGGCGAGGCAGTGGATTCAGCATGGCAGGCTGTTAAGCGATAAAGAGATCGCTCGACGCATCGAGTCCATCACCAGGGAGCAGGTACTGGCTGTCATTCCGGAGTTTGTGAACGGGACCACCGTGGTGGTAGATCATCAGGCACAGCCGGGGGAATAGTGGTTTCCGGGTTCATGTGGGGCGTGTTATACAAGCCCATTCAACGGGCGTGGTAGTCATTCGGACAATACGAGAACAAGCATGTCAGAACGCGTAATTGGTGAGCATTCAAAGGGCGGTGGACTGCAACACTTCTGGATGCCCAAGGGCAGCCCCCAGATTCCCCGAATAGCTCGTGGCGAAGGCATGTATGTCTGGGACGAGCAGGGCAATCGCTACATGGACTGCACCTCGGGGCCGGTAGTGGTCAACCTGGGCCATTCCAACCCGCGTGTACTCGAAGCCATGCGCAGGCAAGCCGAAAAGATCTGTTACTCCTATCCCACCGGATTTGAAAGCGAAGCGAATACTGAACTGGCCAACCTGCTGACAGCGGAGGCCGGTGAAGGGTTTGACCGGGCATTTTTTGTCTCCAGTGGTTCCGAGGCGATGGAAAAATGTCTGGAATTTTCCCGGCTGTTCGCCATCTCCCGGGGACAATCCTCACGCTACAAGCTGATCAGTCGAAATCCCTCCTACCATGGCAGCAGCCTGGGTGCGATGGGCCTGAACGGGGACTCGGCGAACTCGCCCATGGCGCCCATGTTGCACCCCTCGATTCAGATTCCCGCCCCCCTTAGCTATCGACAACCGGCGGGTTATAACCGGGATAGTTACGCCAGGCGCTGTGCGGAGTGCCTTGAGGAGGCAATTCTGGAAGCGGGGCCGGAAACCGTGCTGGCCTATGTCATGGAACCAGTGATGGGTCTTACCGGGGGTGCCCAGTACGCTCCGGATTTTTACTACACCCGGGTAAGGGAAATTTGCGATCAATACGGCGTATTGCTGATCTATGACGAGGTGATCAGTGGCGCCGGCCGTACCGGGCGTTTCCTGGCCTCTCACTGGTGGCCCCGGGGGCGACCTGACCTGGTGACCTTCGCCAAGGGCATAGGCGGCGGGTATTACCCCCTGGGTGGATTCCTGGCCCCGGATGCCATGGTCGATGCAGTGGTGGCGGCAGGGGGCTTCCACCTTGGTCACACCTATAAGGCGAGCCCCCTGGCTTGTGCCGTGGGACTGGCCGTACTGCAAGAACTCAAGGAACAAGACCTGATGAGTCGCGCCCTGGAGCAGGGCGAATACCTTCGAAAACGTCTGGTTTCTCTACAACCTTCAATAAGCATCCTGGGGGATGTCAGGGGAATCGGGCAACTCAATGCCATCGAACTGGTTTCAGACCAGGCGACCAAGGCCAGGATGTCTACCAGTCTGGATGTGCAGGAAGAGATTAAGCGACTGGGTATGAAAGAAGGCCTGCTTATCTACGCCCGACGTACTTCTTTCGGCGAGTTCGGAGACTGGCTCATGATGACGCCACCACTGATTGCCACGCGAGAGGACATAGACGTACTGGTGGAGCGGCTTGAAAAGGTCTTGCGGACGTACCAGGATGACCTGGCCGCCCGCGGATTCCTGGACTAGGAGCCTGCTGCCCGGCAGCGTCCACGGCTCTTTGCGCAGTGTGCGCTCGAAGCTATTAACTTATTCCGCCGGGACTTGCTCTTCAATGCGGGTGATCTTGATGTTCCGGAAGCCGTACAAAATTGCCATCAGCGGGTTAATCAGGTTGAAGAAGGCGAAGGGCAGGTAGGCAAAGGTTGGCACCCCCAGGGTGCCTGCCATGAACGCACCACAGGTGTTCCACGGGACCAGCGCCGATGTCATGGTGCCCGCGTCCTCGATTGTCCGTGAAAGGTTCTCCGGGGCCAGGCCGCGTTTCTTGAATTCGGCGCGGTACATCTTGCCAGGCAGGACAATCGCCATGTATTGGTCCGAGGCGATGATGTTCAGGCCTATGCAGGTAAATACGACAGACATCACCAGGGACCCGGTGGACTTGGCGGCATGCAGGACCGATCCGATCAATCGGATCAGGATGCCAGCGTGTTCCAGTACCGCACCAAAGGCCAGGGCGCAGATAATCAACCAGATGGTGTTCAGCATGCTGCTCATGCCGCCACGGCTAAGCAGGGAATCCACGCGCGCGTCACCCGTGGTGGAGACATAGCCATCGGCAAGAGCTTTCCAGACGCCTTTCAGGTAAGCCAGCGGGCCGGTCACACCCGAGTCAGCCACCAGGGTTTTTACCACCTCCGGCTGGAGGATGATTGCCATGATGCCGCCAACCAGCGCACCGATCAAAATGGTGGGCATGGCCGGAAACTTCCGGAATGCCATGAACATGACCAGCAGCAGGGGCAGCAATGCGATCAGCGTGATATTAAACGACTCTTCCAGCACATTCATGGTCTGGATTACCAGTGCCGGGTCACCGGAACCCTGGGCACCCAGGCCCACGACCGTAAACAGCACGAGTGCAATGAGGAACGACGGCGCGGTCGTCCATGCCATGTGGCGAATGTGGGTGAAAATATCTGTGCCCGCCACCGCAGGGGCCAGGTTGGTGGTATCTGAAAGCGGCGACATCTTGTCACCGAAGTAGGCGCCTGAAATCACGGCGCCTGCGGTTATTTCTGGCGACAGGCCCAGGCCGCTG
>JAOTSW010000111.1 GCA_029864735.1 Chromatiales bacterium
CCGGGCCAGGTCCCGCATGGCCTGGGGTGAGCCCTGGACCTTGCGATTCCGCCCCCGGCAATTCATCGGAAACTCATCCCGCATGGCCATCAGGCCAGAATGCATTTCCGCACAAATGCTCCTGGCAATCGCCCGGTGAGACGGATCATCCGGCCATAAACTGGCCTCGCTGAACTGTTCCGCGAGGTATTCAGAGATCGCAAGTGAGTCCCAGATGGTCAAATCGCCTGCCTTGAGCACGGGTACCCGCCGGGTCGGAGAATACTCTCCAATGCGGCGCTGGAATTCATCAGTATCCATGGGAATACGCACCACATCGAAGTCCGCACCCGATTTGCGAAGAGGCAACCAGGCTCGCAATGACCAGGATGAATAGTTTCGGTTACCGATCACCAGTGTAAATGCCTTGGGCATTATTCTCTCCGTACTGTGCTGTTCCCGGAATAATCGTGTTTCGCTGCCGACTCAGACTGCAAGATTGCTTCACGGTTCATGTCGGCGGCCTGCGCCGGGTCTATTTTTACGGAAAACCCGTACAAATGCGCCCACTGTCTCTGATTTGCGACGGTTTTTTGCATTACATTTCACTTTTGGTGTATATTGCTAGGCCCTGTTTTACAAAGACTTTAAGTTAATTGCTGAATTTACCGAAAAAGACATTTGTGAAGTCGGTCACAGTTTCACCAGAATCCGGGGAATACAGTGGCCGTTGGAATCGAGGGAATACGATGAACCTGCGCCACATCCAAGCTGCTGATGACAGTATCGAGGCAGTGACTAGCCAGAATGAAAAACTGGATCAGTGGAGCCCGGCTCAACTGGCCCAGAAGCAGGACAAGGAATCCAGTCCCGCTCAAGGCGAACCGCTAAACACTGGCTGGAATCCCGCCGAGGTCTGGCGTCAAAGGATCAAGAGATAAGCTGTCCCAGCTCTTCCGCGCCTTTCCGGGGCCGTCTGCCGGGAGCCCAATTGCGCTAGTAACGAATCAGCGCAGATCCCCACGTAAATCCACCACCAAATGCCTCCAGCAACAGCAAGTCGCCGTGCTTGAGCTTGCCACTTCTCACCGCCACATCCAGTGCCAGCGGCACCGATGCAGCTGAGGTATTGCCGTGATCCTGAACGGTCAATATCACCCGATCCATGGGCATACCCAGCTTCTTTGCCGTTGCCGTGATGATGCGGTTATTTGCCTGGTGCGGTATCAACCAGTCGATGTCGGACTTCTCAAGGTTATTGGCAGCCAATGTCTGTTGGACGATCTCACCCAACTTGGTAACTGCCACCTTGAAGACTTCGTTGCCGCGCATCTTGATGCGAGCCTCACCGAGCTCATCCGAATCCCGGGGGCAGGACACGCCACCGGTACTGTAAAGCAAGTCCTTGTAAGCTCCGTTGGCATTCAGATGCGTCGAAATCACACCCTCCTCATCGGAGGCCTTTAGGATAACGGCGCCAGCGCCGTCACCAAACAGCACGCAGGTCTGGCGATCTTCCCAGTCAACAATCCGCGACAGGGTTTCCGCGCCAATGACCAGTGCGCACTTTGCTTCGCCACACCGGATGTACTTGTCGGCAATACTCAGCGCATAGATAAAACCGCTGCATGCAGCCTCCACCGACATGGCAGGTGCTTCGCCAAGTCCCAATGCATTGGCCACCAGGCAACCTACATTCGGGAAAATCCTGTCCGGGGTGGTAGTGCCAACAATCACAAAGTCGATCTCGTCGGGCCCAACACCGGCCGCTTCCATCGCCTTGCGTGCAGCCTCGGTCGCCATGGTGCTGGTACTTTCATGGTCAGCCGCGATATGTCGCCGCTCAATGCCGGTGCGACTCAGAATCCATTCACTGGTGGTTTCCACCATGGTTTCGAGTTCGGCATTTGTAAGAATCTTTTCCGGCAAATAGCGTCCGGTACCAACAATCCGCGAATACATAGTTTTAATCTTCTTGTAACGTGCGGCGAATCTGCTGCGGCACGTCTTTTTCGACCTCGACCACAGCGGTGCGTAATGCGTTTTGAAACGCTAGCTCATCAGCGCTTCCATGACTTTTTACCACGATACCATTCAAACCCAAAAGACTGGCACCGTTATATCGGCGGGGGTCCATCCTCGCCCGCATGGCCCGCAAAGCCGGCAAGGCCGCCAGAGCCTGCAGTTTGCGCAGCCATCCACGGGTGAACTCCTCGCGCATACTGTAGGAAATCATCTGGGCGGCACCTTCCATGGTCTTTAATGAGATATTCCCGGTGAATCCGTCAGTAACCACCACATCGACGGTGCCCCTGAAGATATCGTTACCCTCAACAAAGCCCACGTAGTTCAAAGAACTCGCTTTAAGCAGGGCATGGGCCTCACGGACAGTTTCATTCCCCTTTAGCTCTTCCGAACCAATGTTCAGCAGACCTATCCTGGGGGATTCCATACCGTGAAAGTCCGCGGCAACTACGGAACCCATGACACCGAACTGGAATAACTGTTCCGCAGAACACTCTGAGTTGGCTCCCAGGTCCAGCATGTGGGTATGCCCGCCGATCGACGGCACCGCAGACATGATGGCTGGTCGGTCGATACCCGGCAGGGTCTTGAGAACAAACTTGGCGGTAGCCATGAGAGCGCCGGTATTTCCCGCGCTCACGCAGGCATCAGCGTCACCCTTCTTGACCAGATCGATGGCGACCCGCATTGACGAGTCTTTCTTCTTGCGAAGGGCATCGACAGGCTTCTCGTCCATGGAGACGATCTCTGAACTATGCTGAATCCGGACCTGCCCGGACAAATCGGCCGGAACCATCGGCTCCAGCACTGATGCGTCACCGACCAGAATGAATGTCAGAGCAGGATTCTCGCGAGCCATTGCCAAGGCAGCAGGCACACAAACGCGAACGCCGTAGTCGCCACTCATGGCGTCCACGGCGATCGTCATTTTGCGAGAAGTGGAATTAGCAGCCGGGGAGTTCAATGAAGCTCTTTCCCGATGACCCCGGACGTTTTCCAGGGTCGTCGCAGGGATGACCTACTCGTCGTCCTGAACCTGCTGAGTCTCAATCACTTTCTTGCCACGGTAGTAACCGTCAGCGCTTACATGGTGGCGCCTGTGGGTTTCACCAGTGGTAGGCTCCACGGACAAGGTGGGCTTGGACAAGGAATCGTGCGAACGACGCATGTCCCTGCGAGACGTGCTCTTTCGATTCTTTTGAACGGCCATTGCTATCTCCTGATACTGAATTCGATAAATGCGTAATTCGTTTTAATGTCCCTTTCCCTTACTCGCCATCAAATCGGCCAACGCAGAAAATGGTCTGGTAATGTTTTCTTTCGGATCTGCCTCATTGGAAACCTCTCCGATCCTGGCTCGCCCCGAACATTCAGCTCCCTCGACATGCATGGGAACCAACGGTATTCGCAACAAAAGTTCATCCTCCACCATCGGCAGCAAATGAACCTCATCAAGCTTGAGTCCAACATCATCTGCATCTAGCAAACAGATCAACTCAAAGCCTTTTGGAAGCCCTTCGACTTCTCGTTCCGTCTCACTCACGGCAAGTTTAACGGGACCCGCCAGGGAATATTCCATGACCTCCAGGCAACGCTGGCAGGTCAGTTTCACCGAACCCTCCAGGTCACCCCCGAGAAACACCAGGTCGTGATTCTCGGAGAACCGTAAACTTACTCGAATGACGCTCTCTTCGGATTCGCCGGCCTTGTAATCACCAGGCGTCGACAAAGCAACTACACGCTCAAAATCCGACAACGGCAACTGCGCCTCTATTGAAGCTTCTTGCCGGGCCAGTTCCCGAAGATTCACGTGTCCTGTGAGTGATCGCGACATAATCGGCCAATTTTACTCGGATAAACTTGGCCAGTCAAAGTGTTATGAGATATTTTCTCTAGGGCAAGAAACCCTGACAGACGGCCAAAACTTAGGCAAACTGTGCGCCCCTGAAGCCCAAACCCCGGAATTTCCGCATGCCCAACTCATTCCCCAAGCTGATCCTGGCTTCAACGTCGGCCTACCGGATAGCCCTGCTTGAGAGGCTGAAGCTGCCATTTGACGCTATTCCGTCCAATGCAGACGAAAGCGCGGGTGGCGATGAAAACAATCAGGAACTGGCCGCCCGCCTGGCTTATGCCAAGGCCCGGGATGTCTGGAAAGACCACCAGCAGGCCATTGTTATCGGCTCTGACCAGGTAGCTGACCTGGACGGGGAACGCCTGCGTAAACCCGGCACCACTGAAAGGGCAATCGCCCAGCTACAGCGCTGCAGCGGCAAAACCGTCAACTTCTATACCGCCGTGACCATAATCGGACCGGGCGGAGCCAGGCTCGATCACCTGGATGTAACCCAGGTCAGCTTCCGCAACCTGGAACTCGCGGAAATTCAACGCTACATAGAGGCAGAACAACCCCTGGACTGCGCGGGAGCATTCAAGGCAGAAGCGCTGGGAATAAGCCTGTTCACCGCTATAAAAAGCCAGGACCCCACGGCCCTGACCGGCTTGCCATTGATCTGGGTAAGCAACAGCCTCAGGAGCCTGGGCTTGCCAAATCCCTGAGCGCCCTCTTTGCCCCTAGCGCCCGGAGGCCATGATTTTTTCCATGGCGCTGGATAAATCTTCCGGCAACGGCGCACTCACCAGCACTGACTCACCCGACTTGGGGTGAGTGAACGTTAGGGCTGTAGCGTGCAGGAACAGCCGCTTCAGACCCATTTTCGCCAATTCCTTGTTCCAGTCCTTGTCCCCGTACCTGGGATCCCCGGCAATCGGGTGATCCATGGCGGCGGCATGAACACGAATCTGGTGGGTGCGGCCCGTGCCAATCTTTACTTCCACGAGGGATGCAACCCTGGAGGTCTCCACCGGGCGAAAAATACTCAGGGCATACTTTCCCGATTCATCCACCGTTACGTGCCGCTCTCCTCCCTGGCGCGTATGGATCGCCAGGGGATACTCAACCTTGCGGGTGCCATAGTCCCAGTGCCCCCGAACCAGGGCAAGGTAATGCTTTTCCACCTTGCCTTCTCGCAACTGCTCGTGGAGAGCCCTCAGGGCGCTGCGTCGCTTGGCCAGCATCATGCAGCCGCTGGTATCGCGATCCAGTCGATGGACCAGTTCCAGGTATTGCAAATCCGGCCTGGCAGCCCTCATTAACTCAATCACACCATGGTTTATCCCGCTACCGCCATGGCTGGCCATTCCCGAGGGCTTGTCAATCACCATCAGGCGATCGTCTTCGAACAAGACGTGCTCAAGCACCCTTTTCGCGCGTGATTCGCTGGGCGGAGCGCCTGGCGTGGCGGCCCGTACCGGAGGGATCCTGACCAGGTCACCGGCACACAGCTTTTGGCTGGGCTGGACTCTGGATCGATTCACCCTGACCTCACCCTTGCGAATAATCCGGTAAATAAGGGTCCTGGGCACCCCTTTGAGCTCCCGCATCAGGAAATTGTCCACCCTTTGCCCGGCAAACTCGTCCCCAACAGTCACCAGCCTCACGCCTGTGCTCACCGCAGCCTGCGCCATCCTATTGATCTTCCATTGATAGTGTTCAAAACGGTTGCTATAGTACCGCACTGGCGACCCGTATGCGTCTGATTGGAAAAGCGTAACGGGTCATTCGAGTTTTAGAACCAAGCCCGCCGGGCTTGGGGATGTTTTTACCTGGGCACATAGCCCCCGCTGGGCTGAAGATGTCTCGGAGACGTGCTGATTTGCCCCGCCTGAACCAGGCGGAGGGCAGAGAAACTGGAGCGTCTGCCGCGAATATGCTCGGGCAGGATTTTACGAGAATCGCTGGCGCTTGACGCCGCGGTAGGTTGAACGAAGAGCCCTAAAATAACTATTCGAACTTCCACCCTCTAGACGACCTTGCCTGAACCGGGACACTCGGCCCCGCGCATGACTTTGCGAGTTGGGACCGATGAAGAGAATGCTAATAAATGCGACTCAGCAGGAAGAGCTGCGAGTTGCAATGGTCGACGGCCAAAAGCTGTATGACCTTGATATAGAAAGCCCTGGCCGGGAACAGAAAAAGGCCAATATATACAAAGGCAAGATCACTCGGCTGGAACCCAGCCTTGAAGCCGCGTTTGTAGAATATGGTGCGGACCGCCACGGGTTCTTGCCCCTAAAAGAGATCTCCAGCGAATACTTTGTTACTAATCCCTCCTCCAGCGGTCGGATAAATATCAAGGAAGTGCTTCGGGAAGGACAGGACATCGTCGTCCAGGTGGAGAAAGAGGAACGCGGGAACAAAGGCGCGGCCCTGACCACCTTTGTCAGCCTGGCGGGTCGATTCCTGGTGCTGATGCCGAACAACCCTCGTGCGGGGGGCGTTTCACGGCGCATAACCGGCAACGACAGAGATGTCGTCCGGGACTCGTTCAATGAAATGGAGATTCCCGAAGGAATGGGCGCCATCGTGCGCACAGCCGGCGTGGGCCGTTCTGCAGAAGAATTGCAGTGGGACATGGATTACCTGCTAACCATCTGGAATGCAATCAAGGTTGCGGCGGTCAATCTCCCCTCCCCGGTTCTGATTTACCAGGAAAGTAACGCCATATTGCGTGCCCTGCGTGACCATCTGAGCAACGATGTGGGCGAAATCCTGATTGACGACCCCGAGACATTCAAGGAAGCCACAGAATTCATGGAGCGCGTGATGCCCCAGAATCTGCGGAAATTGAAGTTATACGACGACCCAACACCGCTGTTCACCCGCTTCCAGGTGGAAAGCCAGATCGAATCAGCATTCTCCCGAACCGTTAGCCTTCCCTCCGGCGGCAGCATCGTTATCGACCATACCGAAGCCATGGTATCTATCGATATCAACTCGGCACGAGCCACCAAGGGCGGTGACATTGAAGCCACCGCGTTCAACACGAACCTGGAGGCCGCAGACGAAATTGCGCGCCAGTTAAGGATTCGCGACAACGGCGGCCTGATCGTTATCGATTTTATTGATATGGGTCCCCAGAAGAACCAGCGCGAGGTGGAAAATCGGCTGCGCGAAGCCGTCAAGGCCGACCGTGCCAGGGTACAGATCGGGCGCATTTCCCGATTTGGCCTCCTGGAGATGTCACGCCAAAGGCTGCGTCCGTCTCTTGGCGAATCCACTCACCAGGTGTGCCCCCGCTGTAATGGCTCCGGCACTATACGCGACGTGGAGTCACTTTCCCTGGCCTTGTTGCGACTGATTGGCGAGGATGCGCGCAAGGAGCGGACTGCCAAGGTTATCGCCCAGTTACCCGTGGAAGTCGCCACCTATCTGCTAAATGAAAAGCGTGATTGGGTTGTTCAACAAGAAAAGTCTCACGGCGTTGAGTTGATCCTCGTTGCCAATCCGAGTTACGAAACACCTAATTACAGCATCCGCCGCGTCCGGGATGACGCGACGGATCTCCCCGAAAATTTGGGCGTGAGCTACCAAATTCCGATGCCAGAAGAAGACCTGGCTAAGGAAGCCGACTACGCAGCGCCCAAACCAGAGCCGGTTAAGGCGGTAGTATCCGGAATGGTCCCCCAGACTCCGGCTCCAAAACCCGTCGTAAAAGTCGAAAAGGGCCCGGGCCTTATCGCAAGGCTGCTTGCCTGGTTGAAACCCAAGGAAAAACCGCAGCAAAAACCGGCGCCTTCTTCCAGGTCGGCTGCCAAGGGACGTTCAGATTCTCGCCGTCCCCGCAGAGGCGAAAGCGAAGGCCGCTCGGGACGCAATCGCGACAGGTCCCGCAAAGCGCAGGGTAGCGACCAACCAAAACAACGTGGTGACGAGGCTAACAGGCGGAAACGCGGAAAGCGTCCCAATCAGACCGTCGAGCAATCTGCCGAGACCAAGAGTGAACCGGTTGTTGACAAGGATAGCCAGGCCGACACTCGTGCCGACGGTCAGCAAGGCCCGTCAGGCCGATCACGCCGAGGCGGACGGCGCAGGCGCAGGCGCTCCGGTCGTGGCGGCCAGGGCGGACAGGCCCAGGGGCAGGAAAATGCCCAACAGGATGCTTCAGGTGGCGAGCAGGCACAGCCTGGCCAGCAGCAAAACCCGCCAGCTGCGGCTCAGACCGCTCAGACCGGTGACCAGCCTCAGCAAGAAACCAGGCAACCCCGGGAACGTGGTCCCAGGCGCAGGCGTCAGGAAGAAAATAAGGCAGAGGCTGATACGCATACATCAGGCGATAACGCAGCATCCGGTCAACCTGTAGCGCAGCCCGCTCCGGCTCCGGCAGCTCCCACGCCCGCGGCACAACCTGCTCCGGCTCCGGCAGCTCCCAGGCCCGCGGCACAACCTGCTCCGGCTCCGGCAGCTCCCAGGCCCGCAGCGCAACCTGCTCCGGCTCCGGCAACTCCCAGGCCCGCGGCGCAACCCGCTCCGGCTCCGGCACCTCCCACGCCCGCA
>JAOTSW010000019.1 GCA_029864735.1 Chromatiales bacterium
GCGACCACCAGAAAATTCTCCCGGCCATTCGTCTTGCAGGTCGCGGCGTCCCGCCCCTGCTTTTCCATCGCACTGCCCGGCACCTGCAGCCCGCGATAATTGCGCCTGTTGGCCTCTGAACAACCCTCCCAGCAGCGCTCAGCCAGCAGATCGTCTCCATGCAGACTTGCTATGCCCCGTGCCCGGACCTGGAGGCGGCGGTGGGGATCGTAAAACATCCAGGTGACACTATTTTGCGCGGCCATCTGGCCAACCTTGGGGGATCGGGCATCGGTATAAAACAGCACCCGGCGCTGCTTTGGCAAAGCCTCGCGCAATATCACCGATCGGATGTCCGGCCCTTCCAGACCCGTGCTGGCTACCGCCGGAGTACGAAATGGCTCATCAAAGTCATTGACAGCCCGTTCCAGCAGATCCCATGCAGCGGCGGGCCACTGATCCAGGGTCAACTCCCAAAGCTGGGGATTCTCATACATTCGCCGGTCATCCCTGGTCATGAGCAACACACGCTCGGATTGTGGCCACGATGCGCCTCATCCGGAAGATGGACAAATCCCTCGACTAGCGAAAGCCGTTAATCAGGATGGTTACCACCGCAATCGGGGCAACATATCGCGCCATGAACCGCCAAATGGTAAAGAATAATGAAGGTCCACCGGAGATCTCGTCCTTCATCGACTTGGCTGGCATGACCCAGGCCGAGAAAACCAGAATCGACACGCAGGCCAACGGCAACATGACATTGGAAACCGCGAAATCAATCAAGTCGAAGAATGTCTTGCCCTCAAATATCTTCATGAAATTCAGGGGATGTACATCCTTCCAGATGTTGAAAGAGAACACGGTACACAGACCAACCAGCCAGGCCGCGATACCGCCAATTACTGCCGCCACAGGACGACGAATTCCGCGCTGCTCTTCAGCCCAGGAAACGATGGGCTCAAGCATGGCAATCGAAGAGGTTACCGCGGCAAACATCAGGAGGACAAAAAACAGCGGAGCAACGATTGCACCACCCGGCATATGGGCAAAGGCCACCGGCAAGGTGACAAATATCAAGCCAGGGCCCTCTCCCGGGCTCTGGCCATTGGCAAACACCAGCGGGAAAATAACCAGGCCGGCAACCAACGCAACCATGGTGTCACCAGCGGCAATAATTCCCGCCATGCGAGGGATCGAAGCGCTCTTGTTCAGGTAGGCTCCGTAGGTAATCATGGTTCCGGCACCCACCGCCGTTGAGAACAGGGCCTGTCCCACCGCAGCCATGACCACCTGGGGCGTCAGCTTGCTGAAATCAGGTGTAAACAGAAAATCCGCTGCGCCGGCGAAGTCTCCCACGAAGGCCGCGTAAAACATCATCAACACCAGCAAGACAAACAGGGTGGGCATGAGCACATCAGCCGCCATTTCGATGCCGCGCTTTACGCCCCTGGCGACGATCCAGACTGTCCCGACCATGAAGACCGCATGCCAGCCCATCAGTTCCCAGGGATCCGCCAGCAGGGCGTCAAATATTCCGCCAACTTGCTCGGTTGTCGCCCCGGTGAACTCACCGGAGAGTGCGCGAGGAATATAGGCCATCACCCAGCCACCAATCACGCTATAGAACGTCAGGATCATAAACACGATAAACAGGCCTGCGAACCCCAGCACCCGCCAGCGACCAGTGGCGCCCGCTTCCCGGGCAAGGTTGGCGAAAGTCAGCGGAGGACTTCCCCCACCACGCCGCCCCAGAGACAACTCGGCCACCAGCATGGGCAGGGCCACCGCAACAACCGCAAGGATGTAAACCATCACAAATGCACTGCCACCACCGGTGCCTGCGGCATAGGGGAAACGCCAGATATTGCCCAATCCCACTGCGGCCCCAACTGCCGCCATAATGAATCCAACCCTGGTTGACCAGAATTCGTGCTGTCCTGATGGAACATTTCCTGACATGAAACCTGTCCTCGATAACTTAGGCGATTAAGCGGTACTTGCAGCCGCGGTAAGGGCGGTGTCCGGCGCGGCGCGCACTTCTTTTAACAGCTCCAGTGCGCGGCCGACTTACTGGTTCACTTCGTCCACGAATCCGCCTGCAGATACCGACCATACACGGTTTAAAGTTGATTCACCCGCTGTGGAGGCACCCATGTTTTCCGCCAGCGAGATGAAATCTCGCCACGGGATATAGCACCCCTTTGGTTTTAGGAATCTATACATACCAGAGTGCGGCGAGGCCTGAAAGCTGCGCCGCAAGAAAAGATTTTCTCAGCAAGCCGGAACGGCCTGGCGGGTCAGGCGCTACAAACCCCGGTCGACATGGTGTCAGAAGACCCAGCAACCGACTGCAACAGACTTTCCAGCGATTCTGGATGTGAGAGGGCATATCCCTGCACCAGGTCCACGCCCATTGCACGAATCAGCGAATCGGCCTCATCGGTTTCAACACACTCGGCAATCGTTGTTAGCTGCATGACCTTTGCCGCCTCGTTCACCGCGGCCACCATTGAATGAGAAATCCTGCTGGTGGTCATCGCCATCACCCGTTCGCCGTCAATTTTCACATAGTCAACGCGCAAGCTTTCCAGCAAAGGCAGGCAACTCAGGCCGGTACCGAAATCATCCAGGGCCACCTTGCATCCCAGGTCCCGCAAGGCCTGGATGAAACGCATGCTGCGTTTCGGATCGGCCATCAATGACGACTCGGAAATCTCAAAACACAGTGCCTGGGCAGGTATGCCGCTAGTCCTGAGCCGTTCTTCGACAAAGCCCGGAAAATCCGTGTCCGCGATGGTCTCGCCAGAAAGATTAATGCCCGCAACCAGATTCTCGGGGATATTTTGAGATCCAATCGCCCCCAGCTGATTTGTTACGCTGGTTACTACCCAACGGTCGATAGCCTCCAGCATGTCATAGCGGCGGGCAACCGGCAGGAAGCAGCCAGGCGGCATTTCCACGCCAGCCTCATCGATCAATCTCAGAAATACTTCAAAGTAACCGCAGGGCTGGCGATCATTGTTCCCATAAACAGCCTGGGCAACCAATTTGAACCGCTCTTCTTCCAGGGCGGTACCTAAGTAATTGGCCAGGAAAATTTCACCCTGTGGACGCCCGCTGGCGACCTCGTCACCACGGTAGAGTTCGACCTGGTTGCCACCATGCACCGTGGCAGCCCTGCAGGCCGTCTCTGCGGCGGCCTGGATAGAAATTGAAGCGCTCCTGGCATCGACGCTGTGGGCAACACCCACGCTTACGCTCATGCTTACGCCCTGCTCACCATTCAGGTAGTGCAGCGATGTCACGGCATTGCATATCTGGCGGGCCTTTTTCAGGGCCTCATCGGGGCTGACCCCGGGAAGCAACAATGAAAAATTTTCTTCGCCCAGGCGTCCGAAAAGTTGACCGTCCTGACTGCGACTCAGCACCAGGCTACAGAAATGGCCCAAAACGTCGTCGCTGGCCTGTTTGCCAAACTCACTCCGAACCCTGGCCAGCCGGTCCAGATTCATGAAAATCAGGGAATGCTCAATACCGGATGCGGACAGTTTGGCCAACTCACCTTCGAATGCAGGCTGACACATGGCGCGGGTACCGGTATCAATTCGAGCCTCGATCAAGGCCGAAAGCTTCCTGGCAAGTGACTCGAGTGTCTTTTGGCTATTTTCCAGCACGCCACGAGGCTGGCCAATCGCCATTAACACGCCCTCTACTGAGCCATTGGACGAAGTCATCGGACAGGCAAGCAGGGGAATCTGCGGATCGATATCTACCGAGATGTTTTCCGCGCTATCTTCAGACATACATACACTTCGGCGATGCATACCTACCCAGGCCAGCAAATTCTTTTCCATGCGCCGTAACACACCCGGGTCAGGCATCTTTCTGGCCTCTGAAGTCTCACGCAGGCAGCGAATCCGGTAACCCGGCATCGACAAGGTGATACTTCCAGATCCAAGAATCGACAGGATCTTGTCCAGCGCTTTTTCAATGCCGGCAGTAACACCCATGTTCTGTTCAAACATGCTTTCCAGGTCGCGCAGAAAATCCAGTTCAACTGTCTGCTTACGCAAATCCAGGCGCGCCTTGCCGAGGGCGGTTTGCAAAAGCATGTCCCGGCTTATGCAATGCATGGCCGGCCTCAACAGTTGGGCCACCATCGGCAGAGAGCGAGGCTCTCTGCCAGATGATGACTCAACCAGCACCACCAGGGTGCCAAGGTGTAATTTGTCTCCATCGCCCAGGGGGAAGGCATAGGAAACCTGGCCATCGGCCATTACACTCATAAGGGCTTTGTGTTGGGATGCACTCTGATTGACGATTTCGCCGAGCGCTTTCTTTAGCTCGGCACCAACGCCGGTCATACTCTTCTCGGATTCAATCCAGCGTTGCAGTCCGGCTGCGCCAAATAGCCCAAAACCCTTGGCTCCAGGCATAAGGGTAAGAAGCAAGCTTGAATAAGGATCTCTTTTAGTTGCGGAGACTGTCGTCGATTCCATGGAAATAATTCCTTCGGCTCTCTCTTGCTGCTGGAAGACGCAACGGCTTAACCGTTATGTTGAAGCAACCACCGTTTCAGTAATGTGAAACATCTCTCACAAATTACAGAGAAATAACCCGTAAATTCAGAAATTCCGGGTGTTCGCGAAGCAAGTGGGCAGGTAGAACCAGATGTCGAGGCTCAGTCGAGGCTGGTTGGACCGCGATTAATGGCGAGAATGCCACTTCGGACCATGGACAATATTTCACCGAAGCGACCGAACTCATCCACAATTTCATCCAGCGCCGGCCCGGAGGAGGTCACCTCCAGGGTGAAATTCGATGGCGTCTCATCCAGCACCTTTGCGCCGAACTCATCCACCAGTTTGATAAAGGCCGCGGGAACAGGGCCGTCGAAAGCCACTTTCAGGAGCAACATTTCCCGCTCGATATGGTCGCCACCGGTCATGTCCATTACGTCTACCACGTCCACCAGTTTCAAGAGCTGGCTGCAGATCTGCTGGATCACCTGGTCCGAACCCCGACTCACCAGGGTCAAACGGGAAATCGCCTGATCCTGGGTAGGCGCAACATGAAGTGTCTCAATGTTGTAACCCCGGGAAGAAAACAAGCCCGCCACCCGGGCAAGGGCGCCGGCCTCGTTTTGAAGCAATATGGAAATTGTATGTCTCACGAGTTCCCTCTCCAACGGACTGCGGCTTGCAAAATTCAGCCTGTCCCGAGCATAGCAATGAGCCAGCCCGGGCACCACCACACATACACGCTGGACCCGATCCATTGCCATGTTGGACTTATCTGTTCGGGGGTTGCTAGTCTTGACGTGAAGGGACCCATCTAGGCTACTCCTTCATCGCTCCATACATAGACGAAGTTCATCGCGCTACGCAACTTACTACGGACGGTACCCCCATGTACGCGGACCACAAGCCCAAGACCACTGACACGCACCCTCTCACGGGCCGGGCAATGACCGGGGCCGAGATTATCGTCCAGGTGCTGGTCGATGAGGGCGTCGGCCAGATTTTCGGTTATAGCGGAGGCGCAATCCTGCCCTCCTATGACGCCGTGTTCCGCTACAACCAGGAACATAGCAGCGAATCAGCCCCGGGCACGGAACCCTTGCCACTGATTGTTCCCGCCAATGAGCAGGGTGCGGCATTCATGGCAGCGGGCTACGCCCGCTCCACCGGCAAGGTGGGGGTGGCCATGGTGACCTCCGGCCCCGGGGCCACCAACACGGTAACCGCCGTGCGCGACTGCTTCGCCGACTCGATTCCTATCGTTGTGATTTGCGGGCAGGTCCCCACCGCCGCGATCGGTACAGACGCCTTTCAGGAAGCGCCGGTGAGCTCCATCATGGGCGGCTGTGCAAAACACCTGTTCCTGGTCACTGACCCGGAGCGGCTGGAGTCGACGGTACGCTCAGCCTTCGAAATCGCCCGTACCGGGCGCCCCGGCCCGGTGGTCATTGATATTCCCAAGGATATCCAGAACTGGAATGGAGATTTCCGCGGCTCGGGCAGACTGGCGGTACCCGGTTACCGCCAGCGCATGCACAAGTTGCGGCAAAACAGCCTTTCGGAAGAGCATGCCGGCCGGTTTTTCGAGATGCTGGAACAAAGCGAGCGCCCACTTATCTATGCGGGCGGCGGCGTGATCAATGCCGGGGCTTCCGATCAATTGCGCGCCCTTGCGGAGACTTATGGCATCCCGGTTGTAACCACCCTGATGGGTATCGGCGCTACCGACACCACAAAGCCATTATCCCTGCATATGCTTGGCATGCATGGCACGGCCTTCGCTAATTACGCGGTGGACGACTGCGACTTCCTGATTGCTGCAGGCGCCCGATTTGATGACAGGGTGGCCGGCGTTCCAGGCCAGTTCGCTGCCGGGGCCAGGCATATCGCCCACCTGGATATCGACATCTCGGAAATCAACAAGGTCAAGGCCGTGGACTGGCACCACGTGGGCATGCTCAAAGACGCCTTGCAGTCACTGCTGGATTTCGGCAAGCAGTCCGGCTTCGCAAAAGACTATTCACCATGGCACAAACACGTTGCTGAATTAAAAGACGTCTATGCGTTGAATTACGACAGGGACAGCGAACTTATCCAGCCGTATTACATTATCGAACAGATCAACGCGCTCACCCGGGGAGAAGCCATCATCGCCACCGGTGTCGGACAGCACCAGATGTGGGCGGCACAGTACTTTGATTTCAGACACCCCAGGCTGTGGCTGACCTCCGGCAGCATGGGCACCATGGGGTTCGGTCTTCCGGCCGCGATCGGCGCCCAGTTCGCGAACCCCGACAAACTGGTGATCGATATCGACGGCGACGCCAGCATCCGCATGAACCTTGGCGAATTGGAAACTGTCACCACCTATGACCTGCCGGTGAAAGTGGTGGTCATGAACAACTACGGTGACGGCATGGTGCGTCAGTGGCAGAAGCTGTTCTTCAAGGGACGCATGTCTGCCAGTGACAAATCACTGCATCGCAAGGATTTCGTCAAGGCGGCCGAGGCCGATGGCTTTGAGTTCGCCGTCAGGCTGGACCAGAAGGCCGATGTTCCCCGGGTCATCAAGGAATTTATCGATTTCCCCGGCCCCGCCTTCCTTGAAGTCATCATTGACCGGGAAGCCGGCGTCTATCCCATGGTTGGCCCAGGCCAATCTTATGAGCAGATGGTCACCGGCGATTTCATTCCCAGCAGAGTGGCAGCCGAACCCGAAGATCCGGGCACGACCGGAATGTTCTAGCGGCAAAGCCACCGGTGATGTCCGTATAACGCCTGGCACTGGCGAAAGGAAGCGACTGCCCTCAGAATGTCGCCCTTCGATGCAAGCCGCCTACCAAGCAACCCCTGGAGACTCTACATGCCGACCCTGCTCCGACTGGATAGCAGCCTCTACTCAAGCCAGGGCGTGTCCAGCCAGCTAACAGATCTGTTTACCCGACAGTGGGTGGAAACCCACCCGGATACCCGGGTCATATACCGTGATCTGTCGGTCAGCCCACCGCCCCACCTGGACGCCGGGTACATGGATGCCCTGGCGGCGGAGCCCGAACAGCGCACGGCAGATCAGCGGCAACGGGTCGATGCCGCGAACGTACTGTTAGATGAAGTCCGACAGGCAGATGTCATCGTAATCGGACTACCCCTGTACAATTTTGGCATCCCCTCCACCCTCAAGGCCTGGTTTGATCATATCTCCCGGGCCGGCGAGACTTTCTATTACGAGGAATCAGGGCCGGTCGGGATGCTGGGGGGGCGTCGGGTCTTTGCCCTGTCCACCCGCGGTGACCAGGTCAAAGCCTCTGCCGGGGATCCCCAGACAGACCATGTGAGAGGAATTCTGAACTTCCTGGGAATCACGGATATCAAATTTATCTATGCCGGGGGCCTGACAATAGACGATCAGTCCAGGGAAGCCGGCATGAGCGAAGCAAAAAAGCAGATTGCCCTGCATACAGCTGTCAGGTCCAATCGGGGCTAGTAATTTCAGGACGGGAGTGCCCGGGCATGAAAAAGCGCAGCGTCAAACAGATCATAGCCGGAAAGGCATCCTCGGACGGCGCCGGTGTTCGTCTGACCCGAACCCTGGGCGCCTCCCCAAGCAGTCGTCATGATCCTTTCCTGCTATTGGATGAATTCGGATCCAACGATGCCAGTGACTACATCGCCGGCTTCCCCAATCATCCCCACCGGGGATTCGAGACCGTGACCTATATGCTGAACGGTGAAATGCTGCATGAGGACCACATGGGGAACAAGGGCCGCATGGCGCCCGGAGCCGTTCAATGGATGACCGCCGGCCGGGGCATTATTCATTCGGAAATGCCCCAGCAGGAAGAAGGTCGCATGCGAGGCTTTCAGCTCTGGATCAACCTCCCGGCCAAGGACAAGATGTGCGAGCCCGCCTACCAGGAATTTGCGGCGGAGCAGATCCCCCGGGTGAACCTGGATGGCCAGGGCTGGATCAAGGTGATTGCGGGCAAGCTTTCCCTGGCCGGACAAACCGTGCAGGGACCGGTGCGAGGCATTGCCACCGACCCGATCTACATGGATATCGCCCTTGATCCCGGGCAGTCAGTGGAATTGCCCCTGCCCGGCGCTCACAACGCGCTGATCTATGTCTACGAGGGAGAGGTACTGCTGGATAGCCGGGAAGTGTCTTCCAGGCAGACGGCAATACTCAGCGATGGGGAGCAGCTTAGCCTGCAGGCTCCGGGCGATGGGCCGACCCGACTGTTATTGATCGCGGCACGGCCTATCGGCGAACCGGTGGTCCAGTACGGACCGTTCGTAATGAACACCTCGGATGAAATCCGGCAAGCCATCCAGGACTTTCAGTCCGGGCGGCTCACCGACTAGTCACAGCCAACTCAGGCCGGGACATATTCCGGGTAAACCGGTTCCCAGATGAAGTCATCCAGACGCTGGAGACGCTCTTCATCCGTCATGCTTTCACCAATACCCTCTTCGGCGGCGACGCGCATGACGCCCTCGGCCACCTTGCGGGATATCTCTCTGAGCCTTGAAACCTCGGGGAACAACATGCCCGCGTCCAGCTCCTCCTGGGAAACATTCTGGGCCAGGGCGTAGGCCGCTGAGCGCACCATGGCACTGCTAACAGTCTGGCATCCGGCCAGCAACGCACCCATGCCAACGCCCGGGAAAATAAAGACGTTATTACATTGTCCGACTTGGTATTCTCTGCCGCCATATTGCACCGGCGGGAACGGACTGCCGGTGGCGACCAGCGCCCGGCCATCGGTCCATTCCATCACATCCGCCGGATAAGCCTCGCTCAGGTCGGTGGGGTTGGAAATCGGCAGGATTACCGGGCGATCCACGTGCCTGGCCATTTCCTTCACAACTTCCTCAGTGAAACTACGGGGCTGACCAGAAGCGCCTACCAGCACGGTGGGCTTGAAGGCACGCACCACATCCAGCAGGGTCCGGCGATCTTCCGGATTGCCCATCCCCATCTCCCGGGCCAATTCCAGGGGCATCGCCAGGTCACGCTTGTAGGCCTCGGGGAAGTCCTGGTCAGAAACCAGTAATCCGCGGCTGTCCATGACGCCAACCTGGGTGGGCTCTCCACCCGCCTCGATTATTGCGCCGCGAACCTGCCTGACAATACCCAGGCCGGCTGCGCCAGCGCCGTAGACCAGCACCCGCTGGTCAGTCATATCTTTGCCGGAAATTCTCATGGCGCTGATGGTTCCCGCCAGCACCACCGCACCGGTACCCTGGATGTCGTCATTGAATGACGGCACCTGGTCACGGTAGCGATCCAGGATCTTCAGGGCGTTGTCCTTGCGCAGGTCTTCCCACTGCACCACGGCGCCGGGCAACACCTCGACCACGGCTTCAACAAATTCCTGTACCAGGTCGTCATATTCCTTGCCACGCAAGCGACGCCCCGGATAGCCGACGTACATGTCGTCTTCCAGCAGCAACTCGTTGTTGGTTCCTACATCCAGGCTCACCGGCAAAGTGTGCCGGGGGTGGATACCGGCAGCCGCGCAATACAGGGCCAGCTTGCCGATGGCCAGGGCCATACCGCCAGCGCCCTGGTCACCGATGCCCAGGATGGCCTCGTTATCGGTTACCACCATCAGGCGGATATCCCGGTCACCAACTGCATCCCGGATGACCTGGGCAATCTTGCCCCGGTGATCAGGGGTAATCCAGATGCCCCGTCCGCGACGGTACACGTGGCTGTAACGCTGGGTGGCCAGGCCGACTGTCGGTGTGTAGACGATAGGCATCAATTCTTCTAGGTGATCTGCCAACACCCGGTAGTACAACTGCTCGTTGCGTTCTTGCAGGTCAGCCAGGTCCACATACTTGCCCAGGGGCGTGCTCTTGCCCTCCAGGGCTTCGTACACGCGCCGTGCCTGCCCTTCCATAGTCATTACCCGGTGGGGAAGCAATCCCTCTACACCAAGTGCTTTCCGCTCTTCCCGGGTCAGTGCCGTGCCCTTGTTCAGAAGTGGATCACGAATCAAATCATGGCCCCGCTTTCTAACCTGCTGTTGTTTGCATTTAGATGCGTTCATGTTTCCTTAACCAAGCAAAAACCTGTGTGGAAGGTAGCCTAACACCTCCTCTGCCGGAACCGGGAGAAGTACGGATATCGAGTAGCAAATTCACCACGTAACTCTGCCGACAGGGCTTACTGAGCGCTTCTTGACCGGGCGGTTTCCAGAGCTTTTTCGATGGCCATCTGAACTGCTTCCACCCTAATCAGTTCCATGGCGGCAGGATCCCGTACCCGGCCCCCCCAGGGCAACTCATCCGCAGACTTGCCAAACTGCCGCCGGACCGCTTCCGGATAGGCATCTACCACCAGGTCCTGGGACAGGTAGGGCCCGGTCCGGTGTCGGTTTGAGGTGGCGTACAGGCCAACCACCGGCGTGCCCGCGGCGGTTGCCATATGGGCCGGACCCGAATCCGGACACAACAGCACGCTGGCCCGGGACAATAGGGCCAGCAGCTGCTTGAGACTGGTCTTGCCGATCATATTTACCGGCGCACACTGGCTCAGCCGCGAGATGTCCTCACCATATTGCTTCTCCAGGTCCGTAGGGCCGCCGGTCAGGATAACCCTGGCGCCAAATTTATCACTCGCAAAATCGGCCACCCGGGCGTAATGCTCCGGCAGCCAATTCCGGAAATTCCGCGCCCGCTGGCTGCTGCAGGGACTGATCATCAGCGTCGGCCTGTCACTGTCAGGAATTAGCTGGCGGGCAAACTCACGGTCCTCATCAGGCACCGGAATGTCCCAGCGCAGGTCTTTCTCGGTTACTCCCAGGGTACGGATGAATTCAAAAAAACCGTCCAGCACGTGTTGCCGGGGCGTCGCGGGAATCCGATGGGAGGTAAACAACCACTGGAAGTCCTTGGCCCGGGCCCGGTCAAATCCCAGCCGCATATCCGCATCAATCATTCTTCCGGCCAGGTTGGCCCGCAAGGAGGCATGCATGCACAGTAAGACTTCAAACTTTCGGCCTGCAAGCTGGCTTCGTAGGTTCCTATACGCATCCCAACCCCGGGACTTATCGAAAATGATAAACTCGACGCCTTCCATACCGGCCATCAGGGAGGCCTCTAACTTGCCGATAACCCAGACAATGCGCGTATCAGGCCATACCTTCTGCAAGGTCCTGACCACCGGGACCACGTGGCAGGTATCGCCGATGGCTGAAAGGCGCAGCAGGCAGATTTCCTTCGGGGGATGGGGTAGCGCGAGGTTCATAGCGTGAAGGTGACTCACCAGGCTTTTGCTCAGGGGGCCATGCTATACGATGGCTCGGGGCTGGACCAGATGCAGCCCGAACAGTTCGAGTTGGGCTACTGGCAAAACCAACCCAAGCCACCGGAATTGGCCACCGGTGGTCGGGGCACGGTGGTGTTCGTCGGTGGTGACCAGTTTTCCTGGGCCTTGCGGCATTATCAGCGGGGCGGCCTGCCCGGCCGGGTACTGAGCGACCAGTTTTTGTTCCTGGGCGAAAACTCCACACGCTCATTCAGGGAGTTTCGCTTGTTGGTGACGCTCCACGACATGGGACTTCCCGTACCTCGGCCGGTGGCGGCACGCTACACACGACACGGCGTCATCTATCGGGCAGACCTGCTTACCGCGCGGATTCCTGACGCCATGCCCTTGTCTGCCCTTCTCGACTCGAATCGGCCCATTGATGAAATCTGGAATCTTACCGGCAGGCTGATCCGGCGTTTTCACGACGCAGGCGTCTGCCACGCCGATCTTAATGCTCACAACATCCTGGTGAATTCATCCGGGGAGCTGTTCCTGCTGGACTTCGACCGGGGCCGGATTCGACAGGACGGAGAATGGAAGCGGGCAAACCTGCAGCGACTGAAGCGTTCCCTGGGCAAGATCAGTAGCGCCAATCCGGAAATTAAATTCAGCGATGCCGACTGGTCCCGGTTGGTGGATGCCTATAACCAATGACCCGGGCCCCCAGGCAGGTCGAGCAATGGGTATTCCCGGTGGACGACCCTCGCGCTAGAACCACTTCCGACGCTTGAAGATGTACAACATACCCCCTGAAATGCCTATCAGCACCAACCAGAGCACCGGATAGCCATAACGGGTATTCAGTTCCGGCATGTTCCAGGGGCTCAGTTCGGTATTGAAGTTCATCCCGTACAGCCCAACGATGAATGACAACGGAATAAAAATCGTGGCAATGATCGTCAGCACGCTCATCACCTCGTTCATCTTCTGGCTCAGCGTTGACAGGTAGAGATCGTGCAGGCCAGAGGTCATCTCCCGATAGCTTTCCAGCAACTCCAGGATATACACCATGTGATCGTGGCAATCCCTGAGGAACAGGCGGGTCCGTTCTTCCATTAATGGAGTGTCCTCCCGCATCAACATACTGATAACTTCGCGCTGGGGCATGAGAGCGCGGCGAGCGCCAATCAAGTTCCGCTTGATCTCGTGCACGGCCTCCACCAACTCTGGCTCGGGATCACCCAGCACTTTTTCCTCAAGCTCCAGCAAGCGATCGCTGGTGTCACTGAGCATCGGGAAACCCAGGTCCACAATCAGGTCCAACAGGGCATAGCAAAGATAATCCGGACCCAGCTTGCGAATTCGACCGGTGCCTCCATGGCGCAGGCGGTGGCGGATCGGCTCCATCAAATCCTCGTCACCCTCGTGCAGGCTGATGACGCAATTGTCGCCCAGGAAGATACTGACCTGCTCCATCCTGAATCCCGAGGCATCCATTAAAGGCCTCTGCATCACGATGAAATACCAGTCCCCAAAAACCTCGAATTTAGGTCGTTGCCCAACATTGACCACGTCTTCCAGGGCGAGAACATGTAAACCGAATCTTCCCGCCAAATTTTGCAGGAAGGCCGGGCGAGGCTTGCCCTGTACGTGCAACCAACGGACATGACCGTCAGGAATGGGTGCACTCCAGCGTTGTTCATCAGGATTGGAAACCTCGTCTAACTCGTCAGGGTTGTAATCAAACAAGTGCAGCACAGCTTCCTGGTCGTGGTCGGAATGCAGGTGCGACAATCCCGGAGATGCTCCAGGCGAGGTAAAACGATGTCTAATAAATGACATGCTGGCTCCATACTTTCTAATGGCCTGCCCGACTCTAAATACCGGGTCGAACACGACAGTCACTGTTCGCGCGGGCCATTACGGCTACACTAGACAACTATCCCCGTCCGGGTGCGCCCCGGACCCTGAATAATGTAACAGGTAACACCCATGAAACCACATATCTGCTTTGCGCTGGTTGTCGCCTCAGTGCTGGCGCTGGCAGCGTGCCAGGACCGAACCGGGGTCGAAAACAGCGGGTCCACGATCCAGGCCACATCCGATACCTCCCAGGCAGGCATCAATTGGTATTACGGAGATATAGACAAGGCCTTCGCGACTGCGCGAGAAGAAAACCGCCCCCTGTTCATGTTCTGGAGCGCAGAGTGGTGCCCCGACTGTGCCCAGGTAAAGGGCACCATTTTTAACCAGCGCAGTTTTATTGATCGCACCCGCCTGTTCCTGCCCGTTTGGCTTGACGGCGATACCGACCGGGGTCAGCAATTCGGGGATCAGTTCGGTGTGTTCGGCTATCCCACCATGATTATCTTTGCCGCGGACGGAACTCAGATCACACGCCTCCCCGGTACCATTGACGCCGATCAATACAACCGGGCACTGGATACCGCGCTGGCCGTAATGACCCCGGTTCCCGAGCTGCTCAACCGCCTGCTGTCAGACACCAAGGCCGTCCTTGGTGAAGACGAGTGCAGGCTGCTGGCGTACTACAGCTGGGAACAAGATAACCAGCGGGCCTTGCTCGACCTTGACCCGGCACAGGCATTCTCCGCCATGAGCCAGGCTTGTCCGGACGGAATGCAGGTTGAGCGTTCGCGCCTGTATGTGGAGCAATTGAAGGCGATGCTCGCATCAGGAAAAATGTCCGACAACGAGAAAGCCCAGGCCGTCGAGCAACTTATCGCAATCGTTTCCGATCCGGCTACACGCTTGGCCAACCTGGACCTGATCATCAACCTGCCGGGTAAAACCATCGCCGGGCTCACCACGCCGGATTCTGACCAACGCCAGGAGCTGGAAGGTAGCTGGCGGCAAGCCTTGGACGCCCTGGAACAAAGCGGCAGCATTTCCGGATCGGAGCGCGTCTATATTTCCCGGGCACTCGTGCGAATGGCCAGAATGGATAATCCCGATGCCCAATTGTCCGCCGAACTCCTGAAACACACCTCGGACGCTGCCCACTGGGTGGACGCCAACACCACCGGCTATGAACGCCAGTCGGCCATCAATTCAGCCGCCAACACGCTGACCGAGGCCGGCCTGTATGACCAGTGTATTTCTCTGCTGACCGCCGAACTGGGCAAGTCATCATCAACAATTTATTACATGAAGAAAATCTCAATCGCAGCTCAGAAAGCAGGCAAGACAGACCAGGCACTGGACTGGCTGCGCAAGGCCTACGACGACGCCACAGGCTCCGCAACCCGCTTTGAATGGGGCGTAAACCTGGTCCTGGGACTGGTGGACATGACCCCTGATCAAACAGAAGAAATTGAACAAACCACCGTGAGCCTCATCAATGAACTGGGACAGACAGAAGGCGCGCTGTACAACAGAAATGTAAGGCGCCTCAGAATGCTAGATGCTACATTTAGTCAGTGGAATGATAATAATTTGCGTCTCGCCAGCCTGCGAAACATCCGCGCCGCACTTGACGGTATATGCGAGAAACCCACACAGCAACAGGCGACTCCCGCCATTTGTGAGGAATTTCTGGCTGATATTCAATGAATGAATCGGTAGAGACACATAGGGACATCACACACGGATTAGAAGGTCGCTGGCACGGCCTTTGAGGAGATCCTGATTATGATTTACGCCGATATTTTAGAGACCATAGGCAATACCCCGGTCGTCAGACTTAACAACATGGGTCCGTCTCACGTGAACATGTTCGTGAAGGTTGAATCATTTAACCCCATGGCATCGGTGAAGGACCGGCTCGCCTATGCCATCATCCAGACCGCCGAGGACAAAGGGCAAATCAAGCCCGGCGACACCATCATTGAAGCAACGTCCGGTAACACCGGCATCGCCCTGGCGATGGTCTGTGCGGCCAAGGGCTATACCTTCGTGTCAGTCATGGCGGAGAGCTTCTCCATCGAACGTCGGCGAATCATGAAGGCCATGGGCGCCAAGGTCATACTGACCCCGGCCGCCTTGCGTGGCACCGGGATGGTCAAGAAAGCAGAGGAACTGGCAGCCAAGCACGGCTGGTTCCTGGCCAGCCAGTTTGAGAACCCCGCCAATCCGAGCTTCCATCGCAACACCACCGGTCCTGAAATCCTCAGGGATTTCGCAGGCAAGCGCCTGGATTACTGGGTAACCGGCTGGGGCACTGGCGGAACAATGACCGGCGTGGGCGAAATGCTCCGACTGGCGAGACCCGAAGTGAAAATCGTAGTCACCGAACCTGAAGGCGCAGCAATGCTGTCGGGCAAGGAATGGGCGCCTCACAAGATCCAGGGCTGGACCCCGGACTTCATTCCCAAGGTACTTAACAGGAATGTGTTCGATGAAATCGTCCTGGTTACCGACGATGAGGCTCGGGACACCTCCCTGGAACTGGCGCAGAAAGAAGGCATCCTCAGCGGACTGTCATCGGGAGCAACCCTGGCAGCAGGCTTGAAAGTGGCAGCCAGGGCGGAAACCGGCTCGACTATCCTGGTGATGTTGCCCGATACAGGAGAGCGCTATCTGAGCACCTTCCTGTTCGAGGAAATCACCGAGGCATCGGACGACGAATGGCTGGCCGCACAGGGCTAGAAAATAACAGGCAGCCCGTCTTCAAGACGGGCTGCCTCTTCAAGCACCTCTACCAGTGAATACCGCGCATCAGTGTTGCGAAGGCAATCATCTCGTTTGATGGCTTGGCTTCGGGCGCTTTGTCACCGGTCGCTGCAGCCGAGTCCGGGAACATTCGGTAGGCTGTATTCATCACCGTCTCGCCAACCTTCGGGAAGAGGGAATGCAGCACCTGGGCGAAAATACCCAGCCTGGTGGCAATCCGGTAAGGCCTGCGAATAATTGCATCCCCGATCATGTCCGCCGCTTCGGCCGGCGAAATTGTCGGCACCTGTTCATACATCTTGGTCGGCGCAATCATCGGCGTGCGTACCAGGGGCATATTGATGGTGGTAAACGCGATCCCCTCGTCACAGAACTCCGAGGCGGCACAGCGAGAAAACGAATCCAGCGCAGACTTGGATGCCACATAGGCCGAGAATCTCGGCGCATTACTCAGCACACCAATGGAAGAAATGTTAATCACGTGACCTGACCGGTTCTCACGCATCATGGGCAGGAAGCCCATAATCAGGCGCAGGGAACCGAAATAGTTCAGCTGCATGGTGCGCTCAAAATCATGGAAACGGTCGAATGACAGTGCAATGGATCGCCTGATGGAGCGGCCCGCATTATTGACCAGCACATCCACCTGACCATGGTCCTTCAGCACCTCGGCCACCAGTCGATCACAATCAGCCATATCCGACAGGTCACACTGGTAAACATGCACCTCGCCACCGGCCGTCTCGATTTCGGCCCGGGTCTCTTCCAGCTTCTCAATGCCACGGGCGACGATAATGACCTTCGCTCCGGCCTCTCCCAGCTTCAGGGCAGCGGCATGACCGATACCCGAGGAGGCACCGGTTACCATGACAATCTTGCCCTGCACGGCGCCTTTCAATGACCGGTCAACAAACAAGTCTGGGTCCAGGTGGCGCTCCCAATAATCCCACAGTAGCCAGGCATAATCGCGCAAATCAGGGACTTGGATACCCGTGCCCCGCAACGCGTCCTCAGTATTCCGATTGTCGAAGCGAGTGGGATAGTTCAGGAATTTCAGCACATCCCCGGGGATGTGAAGATCTTTGAGAATCTGGTGAGTGATACGGCGCACCGGCGCCACCATCATCAGGCCCTGGCGCAGCGCCGGGGGGATAAAGGAAAACATCCGCACGTCGATACGCATGGACATTTCCGGAGCATGACCGGCCCGGGCAAATACGTTCAGCACTTCGCCGGCGCGCATGGGCTCCGGATCAACCAGGTGGAAGCACTTCCCGTCCAGGCCACGCTTGTGGGCAATGTGATCCATGGCACTGGCCACGTAATCCACCGGCACCATGTTCAGCCGCCCACCTTCCACACCGATGGTAGGCACCCAGCGCGGCAGGTTATTGCGCATCTTCTGAATCAACTTGAAGAAATAATATGGCCCGTCGACCTTGTCTATCTGGCCTGTCTCGGAATGACCGATAACCATGCCCGGGCGATAAATCCTCCAGGTCAGGCCGGTGCGCTGGCGAACCAGGCCTTCGGATTCGTGTTTAGTCCGGAAATAGGGGTGATCCAGGCCCTCGGCTTCCTTGAACATATCCTCGCGGAAGGTGCCACGATACAAGCCGGCAGCCGCAATGGAACTGCAATGATGGAAACAGCGCACTCCAACGTGCTCGGCAAAATCCAGGGCGTGATCAGTACCCAGGATATTGGCCATGTCCTGAGACTCGGCGCTAGCCGACAAATCATAAATGGCGGCAAGGTGGAACATGTGAGTCACTTCACCGGTCAGGGCCTTCAGGTTGGCCGCGGACACCCCAAGCTTGGCTTTGCCGAGATCCCCCCGAACAGCGACTACCCGCTTGGACTCGGGCCCCCAAAACTCCTTCGCCTCTTTGAACTTGGCGGTGGATTCTTTTCGCACCAGGGCGTAAATCTTGGTCCCCTTGCGTTTAAGCAAATTGGCTACCAGGTATTTACCGATAAATCCGGTGGCGCCGGTCACAAAATAATTCATCAAGCAGCTCCCTTCGTTTCCCGGGCCATGGAACCCGGAATTCCGTATAAGTAAGAGACTAAGATTAGCATGTAGAATTCATAGTAGAAGATCAGGATTTTATCAATCTGCCTCCTGTCCCCTACTATCCGGCCCCCACAAGCTCCTATACTGTTATTCCAGGTCCCTAGTTTGGAGTCGTGAATGCCGCCTGTCCGTCAACGTATGTCCAGCATCGATACCGCGTGGCTGCGGATGGATACCCCTGAAAATCTGATGATGATCACGGGCATCATGACGTTTGATACCACCCTGACCAGGCAGGTGTTGCGGGAACTGCTGGCTGAGCGTTTCCTGAGGTTTCCCCGCTTCAGAACAATTCCACGCACCGACGTCCTTGGCGCATGGTGGGAAGAAGATCCGTTCTTTGACCTGGACCGGCACATTCATGAGTTGTCCCTGCCCGAACCGGGAGGGGAACGGGAACTGGCCGCCCTGGTAAGCGACCTGTCCAGCACGCCATTACCTACCAACAAGCCCCTGTGGGAATACCACCTGGTTGAGCGCCCCGGCGGCAGAACTGCGCTGATTAACAGGATTCACCATGCCTATGCCGACGGCATCGCGATGATTCGTGTGATGCTCTCAATGACCGACAAACTGGCTGTCGTCCAGGGCGAGCTGCCGGAGAAGGGCCGCTCGCGCAAGTCCATGCAAAAACCAAACACACCCCTGGCTCGCCTTTACGAGCCGGCCAGGGACCTGGTTCGAGGCTCCATGCGTGCGACCCAGAAATTGTGGACCGGCGGACTGGAACTCGCCATGGATCCCGGGCAGGCAAGCGACTGGGCCATGCACGGCCTGGGACTGGCTACGGAACTGGCCAAGGTCGCCTTGATGAGTGACGACCCGATCACCTGTCTGAAGAAACCCCTGGGCGGACGCAAGCAGGTGGCCTGGGCTGACCCCCTGCCACTGACCGAGGTCAAGGCCCTGGGCAAGGCATTGGGATGCACCGTCAATGACGTGCTGCTGTCCTGCGCTGCCGGGACCCTGGGGCACTACCTGCGCGAGCAAGGGCACGATCTTGAGGGACTGGGGATTCGAGCCTCGGTGCCGGTGAACATGCGACCGCCGGAACAGGCGCTGAAACTGGGCAACCATTTTGGACTGGTTTTCCTTGAACTGCCGGTGGGCATCGCCAATCCCATAGACAGAATCTACGCTGTACACAAAAACATGAAGGAGCTTAAAGGCTCCTACCAGCCTTTGGTTGCCCTGGGACTGCTGGCGGCCCTGGGCCTGGCGCCCGCGGCGGTTCAAAGCGCTGCCCTGGACATGCTAAGCAGCAAGGCCTCCACGGTAATGAGCAATGTGCCTGGTCCCCGCGAACCCCTGTACCTCGCAGGTCACGAACTGGTGGATCAAATGTTCTGGGTGCCCCAGACCGGCAAGGTCGGCGTCGGGGTAAGCATTCTCAGCTACAACGGCCGCGTGCATTTCGGCATCATCGCCGACAGTGAACTGGTGGACGATCCCTGGGAACTGACCAGGGGTTTTAACAAGGAATTTGAAAAACTGATGATGTTGGCCCTGATCGGACCCTGGGAAGCAAACAAAGAAGCCAAGGCCAAGACGACGGCAAAGCGCAAACCCCGAAAAAAGAAATCGAGTTAGACCGGGAACTACTCCAGTTCGGCGCGAGCCTGCTCAATGTCGAGTTTTTCCATGGCGTCCGCGGGCTCAAATTCGGAAGCCTTCTCGTACAATTCAACCACCTCGTCTTCACGCTTGTCGCCAAACAACAGAAGCAGGCCATTGGCGTATTCCATATGGGCGATGGCCGATTCCGGATGTAACGCCAGGGATTTTTCGAAATAACGAATCGCCGCATCGCGCTTGGCGCCGTAGGTGAGCCCACCCACCACGCTGCCCACACTGGAAATCACCTCGGAATGGAACATGCCCAGCGCCGTGTTGGCCTCTGAATGATCCGGCGACAATTCAAGCACCGTTTCCAGGCTCTCCTTGACCTTGCCCGCCAGGCCCTGGCTCAGGGCCTTGGCGATGGAAATGGCCTGACTATAACGACCCAGGTTATAGGCCCGCTGGTAATGAGTATTCGCTTCCCGGGGCATCAGTTCCGCCGCCTCTTCGGCGCGCTCCGCTGCATCCATGAATAATGTCGAGGTGAAGTCCTCATCATCTTCCAGGTAGGTGGCGTAAATTCCCGCAGCCTTCGCAGCAACCACCGCACCCAGGGGACCCAGTTCCAGGCCTTCCTCGTAAGCTTTCTGGAAATGGCCACTGTGAAAGTTGCGCCAGGCAGACTGGAGCGCCTCGGCAATGGCCTTGGTGTTGCCAACCAGATTTTCGGGCAGGTACCCCTCCAGATCAGGACTGGCTTTAAGCAGCGCTTTCACACGGGCATTGTCAGGAAAAGGTTCACAATCACCCTGGTGCAGTCGAGCCCATCCACGGCGAAGCGTATCGCCCGCATAAGCGAATGCTGAATCAGGGTAGGGAAACTCGTTCCAGTCATGGCTCGACATCTGCTGCTCCTGTAATATTCAAACCAGTTGGGCCCTATTAAATCATCCCGGGCTTTCGCCGGGTTACCGGGGAGTGATCATTGCCCCATATTGTCGACGCGTCAAACTATCCCACAGGAACAAAGCCCTGCGCCAGCGTTCCCGTACAGGGGCTTGAGAAAGGAACTCATTATGGCTGTTAAGAAAAAAGGCACCTTGTCCAGTTTGCAAAGCAAAGCCAGCCCGAAAGCAGCACAGACTCCGGGGACGGGATTTACAATTCCGGACTCGGTCTCCCATATCTGGCTGGCGGGCCTGGGTGCCCTGGCAAAGGCCCAGAAAGAAGGCCCCAAGCTGTTCGAGGCACTAATCGCCGAGGGCACGCGACTGCAGCGCGGCGGATCCATACACCCTGTGGCGATTAAACCAGAAGTCGAGGAACTCAAGAGCGCCGCCGCCTCGGTTAGCGAAACGGTGCGCAAGCATGCCGGTGAAAACTGGGAAAACCTTGAAAATATTTTTCAGGATCGAGTCGGAAAGGCCTTGGAAAAACTGGGCGTTCCCGGTGAATCCAGGCTGGTCGAGATGGAGCGCACGATTGATGAGCTGAGGGCGCGAATCAGCAAGCTGGAGACCGAGGCAAAACCAAAGACCACCGCCAAACCCACCGCAACCCGCAAGACCGAGCCCAGGAAAGCCGACAAATCGGGCTGAGCGGCCTAAGTTCTCAGCCGCTCAATCAGATCAATGTATTCCTGCATTGCAGCGGCCTTGTCCTTGCCACGCATAGCATCCCAGGCGTCATATTTAGCGGCGCCAACGAAGTCAAAAAAGCCCGGGCGCTCGCCGGTAACATCTCCCTCGCTGCCTTGCTTGTATAGCGCATATATCTTCAGCAACGTGTCATCATCAGGCCTCTCGCTGAGTTTCTTGCTATTAGCAGCCGCCTCTTGAAAACGCTGTTCGAGATCATCCATAAGTTATTCCCCCCAGGTAATCTGGCATTGAAGTCAGCAGGCTCCCAGAGTAAACAGGGGATATCGGGCTGACAAGCCCCGTAGTATGGGCTTGCCCGGCAAATGAAACGCCGTGCTTTCGATAATCCGATATAGGCAGACCACCCAATGGAGTGCTAACTTCTGGGCGGAACATAGCGACCGAAAGAGTTAATGAGCAGCTTCGATATACGCAACGCGTCCCTTTACCAGTTATTCGAGCGCAACCGTCGATTGCGGGAAGCCTTTCCGCCGGGCTCTTGCGAATCGGTCAAGCTGGCGGAACTGCAGCGCTGGCAGACTCGCCGGCTGGACCTGACCTATCAGGATTTGAGGGACCGCGAACGGTACCGGAAAGGTGTCGAATTTTTTCTCACACAGCTCTACGGCGAGGGAGACTTCACTCCCAGGGACATGCAACTGCAGCGCGCCTATCCCATTATGCAGCGAATGCTTCCCCAGCCCGCCCTGCACACTCTGAGGATGGCGGCGCAGCTGGAGGTTCTGAGCCAGGACCTGGATCAACAGATGGTTCGGCTCATCGGCACCGACACCCAGGTCGATGGTGACAGCTATGCGGACGCCTACCGACGCAGTGACAGGGAACAAGACCGCCGCTGGCAAATACAGCTGTTGCTTGAGGCAGGGCGTGACCTGGACAAGCTCGTTCACTACCCGCTTATTTACGCTCTGATTCGCATGGCACACGGTCCTGCACACATGGCCGGCTTCGGCTCACTGCATGATTTTCTTGAGGATGGTTTCGGTGCATTCAAGGCCATGGGCAGCGCCATGGATTTCCTTCAGTGCATAGAAAAGCGCGAGCAGATCATCATGCAACGCATTCTTGAATCCGATCCCGACCCGTTCCGGCTTAGCTGGGACTGATCCGAAACACCCCGCCTCACACTGACAAGCGAGTAGAACTGATGATCCAACGTTGCGCCTTCATCACCATGGACAGCATGGAAGGATTCGTGTGCGACGACGACCTGGCGATTCCTGCGCTCAAGGAACTGGGATGGGATGTGGATAAAATATCCTGGCGGTCCCGGGGCACCGATTGGACGCGCTACGGGATAGTGGTGATTCGCTCGCCCTGGGACTACCCCAGCGACGCACCCCGCTTCCTGGCCTTGCTGGATGAAATCGAGGCTTCCGGCACTCCCCTGCTCAATCCGCCTGAACTGGTACGCTGGAACCTGCACAAGTCCTACCTAAACTGGCTGGATGAACGCGATGTAAGCGTGGTGCCCACCCGCTGGCTGGACGGGCCAAGGCAGGCCGACATCCTGGCGCTATTCGATGAGTACGGCAGCGACAAAATGGTCATCAAGCCCGCGATAGGCGCTAATGCGGAGCACGCTCACGTATTGAACAAGAGAACCCTGGAACAGGACTGGCCAAAAATCCAACCTGTTTTCGAGCACCGCCAGGCGATGGTGCAGCCCTTCCGCACGGCAATTCAAAGCGAGGGGGAATACTCCGTGATGTTCGTGGATGGCGAAATCAGTCACACAATCCGCAAGACTCCCAAAGCCGGTGACTTTCGTTCACAGGAAGAACACGGCGCGGATATCGCCCTGGTCGAACCAGAAGCCCTGCTAGTGAAGCGCGCCAGCGAAGCCGTACGCGCACTGAGCGTGCGTCCCCTTTACGGACGAGCAGACATGATTCGCAATCCGGACGGTGACTTCGAAGTAATGGAACTGGAACTGATTGAGCCATCCATGTACTTGCGCATGGATCCCGAGGCGCCTATGCGTCTTGCGAGGGCAATAATTCGTCGCGCAAGGCCCGTGAACTAGGCCAGCGCCATCCACGGCACTTGGAAACCATCACTGACAGCGATAGCCTGTCGGTAACTCGCCTGAAGTCACTACCAATCGACATTTGTGAAACGACTAATGAAACTTCTCTGCATCACTAATCAAAGCGACAGTCTGAACAGCATCAGACCAGAAGCCGAAATATTTATCGGCCTTGCACGAGCTGGCGTCGAAGTCACGGTGATGACCCAGGGAGATTCTATCTACAGCGAACCCATGCGGG
>JAOTSW010000112.1 GCA_029864735.1 Chromatiales bacterium
AGATTCCCATGAGAACGCCTAGGCGCAATTTTAATTCCTGTGATTACACAGTAGCGCTTTTTGCAGCGCCGGAGTAGTCATTGGGCAGTCTTTCCGGTGTCCGGAAAAAGAAGCGGCCGGGTTTATATCCGGCCGCCCCTGTTCTTCTCTTCGTCGTGATGACCTACTTGAAGTCGTACGAGACCCGGAACTGCAGAACTGAAGGGCTCTCCTCCGGAGAACCATCGTTGTAGTTCTTGGTTTCGACGTCTGCGTAGTTAGCCATGAAGCGCAAGTTAGGGCTGACGTAGTAGTTGACGCCCAGGGTGATAATGGTCTGCTCACCGCCGCGGCCGCCAATCACGCCAGCTTGCTCGGCGAGATCCAGGGTGCTGTAGCGGATGGCAAATTCCCAGGCATCGCTGGCCTTGGTACGCCCAAAAGCGCCACCCTTGTAGGCGCGAGAGTTTCCGCCGGTCAGGTAGCTGGCCTGAACGTAGTAACCATCAAAATCAACGTCCACCTTGGGATCCAGCACATCGGTGGTCTTTCGGTTTACATCCGTCTGGATGTATTCGCCCTGCACCGCAATGCTGTCCATCACCCAGGCGCCTTCCAGACCCAGCTTCATGATGTCATTGACATTGTCGATGGTACTGGTATCTATCAGGCGTACGCTGGTCACGTGAGACTCGGGACGGGCCCGGTAGCGAACGACTTCTTCGACGGTATTCTGCGGCTCTTCAAAGCTACCCCAGACACCCAGGTGCAAGAAACCATTGTCGGTCTTCCACGGAAGATATGTGAAACGACCGCTTACGCCCATTCCCTCGTCCTTGCCGCCATCCTGTACACGGGCATTCTGGCCGAAAACCGCGACGTCACCGGTCCAGTTGTCACCGGAGAAACCCGCACCGGCGCCGATGCGACGGTCAACCGCAAAAGCATCAACCACCTGGGAACGCTCAATGAAAGTGATGTAGTTGTCGCTGGTCATTGCTTCCAAAGCCTGGGGAACCTTGAACTGACCAATAGTCAGCCAGTTATTTTTCAGGTAAGCATCCTTTACTTCCACGTCGCCATCGGCAAAGTCGACCTGCACCTTGTAGTCCCAACCCTCAACCAACTGGCCATCCACGTTCAGGTAGGCACGGCGTATCTCGCTGCCGCTGCCCAATTCGGTGACATCGCTACTGTACTCGGCTAGATCCAAATGCAGACGACCGCCTATATTGGCGGTCATCTCGGCCTGGGCACCAGGAACGGCAACCATCGCCATTACGGCCGCAGCCGGAACCAGGGAAAACTTACCAAAAGAACTCATTTGAAAACTCCAGAATATTAAATTTTAGTTTGTATTCAAGGTTAGTACGCCTTGCGTGCCCGATATAATCTATCCGGCTCGTAACAATCAGGTGACAGATTCATGACAATTTTGTGACAACTGCAGAGCCTTATCTGACCGCGCCTGACTCATCCGGTTTTGCAACACGACTGGCCGGGAATACACAGCTGAAGCAACTGCCGTCACCGGGCAGGCTGGTTATGATCAAATTGGCATCGTGGCCTCGCAATACGTGTTTAACAATAGCCAGGCCCAATCCCGTACCACCCACATCCCGGGATCGTCCACTGTCGACCCGATAAAACCTTTCGGTGACACGCGGAATTTCGCTGGGGGACAGGCCAATACCGGTATCTTTAACTCTGAACTCAACAGAACCGTCTGCCCGGGACTCCCAAGTCAGGATAATGCTCCCTTGCCTGGGCGTATATTTCACCGCGTTTTCCACCAGGTTGCTGAAGGCGGAACGCAAATCCGATTCAGAGCCCAGGAGCCACGCATCGCTAAGCAGATTCAACTCAACGGTGGCCGGGCATCCAGGTACAGCAAGAGCTTCCTTTCTTATCGCCGTGAGCATGGCGGGAACGTCCACAGATTCCGCCTCTGCCAGATTCTCCTGCTCCTCCTGGGCCTCCAGTCTTGAAAGGGTGAGCAATCCGGCAACAATCTCTGTCATCCGTGCAGTCTGGGCGTGCATTTCCCTGACCGGGTCACCCCAGGATTCCGCCAGCTCCGGGTCTTCCACCATGGCATCCAGGTAACCTGACAGGACGGTAAGCGGCGTACGCAGTTCGTGGGACGCATTGGCGACAAAATCCCGCCGGGTTTGTTCTACCATCACTTCCTGGGTGATATCCCTTACCAGCAAAAGACTTTGCTTTCGACCGTAAGGTACCCGTTGAAGCGAATAAAAATGACCGGGCTCTCGGGGCGCGGGCATGACAAGCGGCTCTTCCTCGGTCGGGCTCTCTATAAACCGAACGAACTCTGGCCGCCTGACAAAATTCACTATGCTCTGGCCGCGATCGCTGGCTTTTCTCAAGCCAAGCATTCTGGTTGCCGCCTTGTTAAACCAGAGGATCTGGTTTTGGCCATCCAGCAACACCGTGCCGTCCGGAAAGGCGCCGGAGGACTTTCGATATTCCTTGATCAGGTTCCGATACCGGCGCTTTCGACTGCGGCTACGGCGCTTGAGACGGATGATAAATGAAACCAGCTCGCCCCAGACTCCGGGCAGATCGGGCACATCTTCTCGAGCTCCCGCCTTGATCCATGCCTCGAACCGGGACAGGTTCCACAGGTGCCAAAGCAAGAAACCACCTATGGCCAGCAACAGATACAGCTCAATGTTCCCCTGCAGAAAACCGATTAACACGGCCACTGTCATTAATGCGACAAATCGGGCAAGGGCCTTGTAGGTGGCGTTATCCAATAGCTAATCCCCGGGGGCGGAAAAGCGGTAGCCGGCGCCCCGGACTGTCTGGATATAACCATCCAGCTCGAAGTCCTCCAGCGCCTTGCGAAGGCGACGTATATGTACATCCACCGTCCGCTCTTCTACATACACATTGGCGCCCCACACCTGATCGAGCAACTGGCTGCGGCTGTAGACACGGTCACGATGAGTCATGAAGAAGCTCAACAGCTTGTATTCGGTGGGCCCAAGGTGAATTTCATTATCGCCAGCCATCACGCGGTGACCCACGACATCAACCTGCAGACCTTTGACCTTTAACAACTCGGTTTGCTCAACTGACGCGCTGCGTCTCAATACGGCATTGATTCGTGCGTGCAGTTCCCTGGTTGAAAACGGCTTGGTGAGGTAATCATCTGCTCCGCTATCGAGCCCCGTCACCTTGTCTTGTTCCTCTGCGCGGGCGGTGAGCATGATCACCGGAATATCCCGGGTCAGTTCCTCTCGCTTGATCCGACGTGTTAACTCCACGCCACTGAAATCCGGCAGCATCCAGTCCATCAGGATCAGGTCCGGGAGGGAATCGGAAATCACCGCATGGGCCTCGACACCGCTGCCCGCCTCCATCACTGTGAAACCGGCGCGCTTTAGTCCAAACGCCACCATCTCCCGGATAGGCGCCTCGTCTTCTACGATGAGAATTCGTTTCGAGCTCATGTACTGTTCCGGTGTCCGAGCTAAACCATCATCAAGGGGGATGCCAATTTAATCAACGCAGTGTTACAGATTTATGAACCCTGCGAATTCAGGGCGTTCGGCGCTCATTGACCGGGCCTTTTCGCCACCTGGTCACGAAGGTAAACCGGAAGAGCCTGCTCAGCCGGCACCGATTCACCGCGTAAAAATGCCAGCTGCCCCAACCTGGCGATATCCGCCGCCCGAGGCAAATGCACCGAGGAATTGATGACCAGTTCTTCATGAGTTGCCTGCCTGCCGCCTGGTGTTAACCAACCCGATCCCACCGCATGATGGAAATCTTGCGCCTTTGCTGCCAATTCCGAAGCACCCACCAGGGCTTCGCTCATGAGCGCTTCCGGACCCTCCGCGCCAATCCGGAAGGCCCCGATAAAGAACTCCTTAAGCCGCGCATCCTGGCAGACCAGCAACTCTTCCCACCCCAACTGCCGGTGGGCCTGCAGCGCGAGTGCCGCCAGGTCCGATACCGGCAACACGGGCAATTCGGCTCCCAGGGCCAGTCCCTGTGTAAAACCGGCGGCAATCCTCAGACCGGTGAACGACCCGGGTCCCCTGCCAAAGGCGATGGCGTCCAGCTCATGCATACCCAGGCCCGCCTCGTCCATCAGGGAGTCCACCATGGGCATCAACAATTGGGTGTGTTCCCTGGGTGCCACCTGGTATCGCTCAATCAGCTCATCTCCCAGCAGCAGGGCCGCAGAACAGGCTTCGGTGGCAGTATCCAGTGCCAGGATCTTGATACTCATTCGGGCTCCTCTGCCGCATCGTGGCTCGACAGGAATTCGATTACCTCTTGCAACTCGCCGGTACGCGGCATATCCGGCAGGCTGGACAGGAATACTTTACCGTATCCTTTGCCGGTGACGCGGGGATCACAAATCATAACCACCCCGGTGTCCTCGACATCACGAATCAGGCGACCGACGCCCTGTTTGAGGGCGATTACTGCCTGGGGCAGCTGGTGCTCGCGAAAAGCGTTGCCGCCGGCGCTTTCTATGGCCTGGATACGGGCACGGGTCACCGGGTCCCCTGGAGAGGCGAACGGTAATTTCTCGATCACCACCACGCTCAGGGCCTCGCCGCGCACGTCCACGCCTTCCCAGAAACTGGCGGTGCCGAACAGCACGGCGTTTCCCAGGGTCCTGAACCGATCCAGTAGCTGGTCCCTGGGCAAAGTGCCCTGCACCAGCACCGGCGCTTCGGGCATCGGCTCATGGCGCTCCCACCAGTCCACTGCCTCCCGCAGGGCCCGGTGACTGGTGAACAACAGGAATGCCCGGCCGCCGCTGGCTTTCAACAATGGCTGCGCCATCTCCATGACCTTGCGGGTGTAGTCATAGCTACTCGGTGCCGGCAAGCCTTTTGGCAGATACAACATGGCCTGGCGGGTAAAATCAAACGGACTGTCCACCTTCAGGGTGGTGGACGATTCCAACCCTACCCGCTGAATAAAATGTTTGAAGCTATCGCCCACCGCCAGGGTGGCCGAAGTGAATATCCAGTTGCTCGGGCAGCTCTCGATGTGCCGCGACAGCGTCTGGGATACATCAAACGGTGTCATGCGCAGGATGAATCCCCTGGCGCTGAGCTCCCACCAGCGCAGGCCCTCCGTGTAATCCGTTGCGCTCAAGCGATCCCAGCGCTCCAAAGAGACCCGGACACGCTGACACAACTGGGACAGCCCCGGACCGCTGTCCTCCACCGTCGCCAGTGCCTGCTCCAGGGCTTCCAGGCTGGCAGCAACCTCGTCCAGGGCATCTTCAGTCGCCGCGGCCTGCTCCCAGTCAAGCCGACCCATTTCGGTTCCCAGTGCCGAGCGAAGCTCACGAATGGAGCGCTCAAGCCCGGCAATCTCACTTTCGGGTACCGAGCGATTACCCAGGGTCCCCATGGTTTCAACCATCGCGTCATGAGCCAATGAAAGCAGCTGGCGACTGCTCACTGATTCACCGAAAAACTGGGCGGCCACCTCCGGCAGCTGGTGGGCCTCGTCCACGATCACCGTGTCTGCGCCCGGCAGCAATTCCCCGAAACCTTCTTCCTTCAAGGCCAGATCGGCCAGCAGCAGGTGGTGATTCACAATAACCACGTCGGCTTCCTGGGCAGCCCGGCGGGCACGCACTACGTGACAGCGATCGTAATCGGGGCACCGGCTACCCAGGCAATTCTCCGCGTTGGAGGTCACTCGCGGCCAGACAGCTGATTGCTCGCTCACCTGATCAAGTTCAGAAACGTCTCCGCTCCGGGTCTGCCCGGACCAGCGCTTGATCAACTCGATCTCCTTGCGCTGGGCGGCACCGGGACGGGTGTTCTCGGCAATCGCCTGTTCCAGTCGGTACAGGCAAAGATAGTTGGCGCGGCCTTTGAGCAGGGCTACCGAGACCGGGCGCCCAATGGCCCGGCTGATAACAGGCAAGTCCCGGTGGAAGAGCTGATCCTGCAAGGTCCGGGTCCCGGTGGAAACGACCACCCTTTGCCCCGACAACAAGGCGGGAACCAGGTAAGCAAAGGTCTTGCCAATTCCAGTCCCGGCCTCGACCACCAGGTGCTCGCCAGTTTCGATGGCGTGGGTCACTGCCACGGCCATGTCCAGTTGCTGCTGGCGAGGCTGATATCCGTCCACGACCCGGGACAAGGCTCCGGTGCCGCTAAAAATGTCGTCCAGGGTTTCCATTTCCGTCCCGAGAGTGGCGCTGCCGCATTATGACCTCGCGCCAGTGAATCTGCGACCCCATTAGGCGAGCTTATCTGGACTAATTGGCACTGCCTCGTTGAGCAGAGGCGTCTTCGGTCGGCTCCTCAGCGTTATCAGCCTCGGAATCGGGACGCCTGATGCCCCGGTACCGCACCTGCGCCTGGGCACCGGGAGACATCCGCCGGGTGAAAATCCAGCGAATATGACTGGCCCTGGCCCCGGCATAGTCTGCAGAGCTTTCCAGGCCGGGATCCGTTCCGAAGCTCAGACCGTTATTAAAGGAAAGCAGGGTCTGGCTACCTGGCCCCACGGCGCTACCCAGTTGGTAATCCAGCCAGTCAGGGACCGCAAGAGTCAGCATTTGCGGGTCCGGCCCGGGCTCCTGGGGAACCCTGAACAGGACACTGACCATGACAAGGCGCCCCGGTGGCGCCTGCCGGATCGTATCCAGCAGCACCAGACGCCATTTCCCCTCATCGGCCTCGACGAGCAATTCCAGCGCAATCGGGCCTTCAGTCACCAAATCTTCGGCCTGGGCAGGGCCAAAACAGCCGGTCAGAATCCCGCCCAGGCACCATATGGCCATTCTGTTCAGAGTCTGATTCTTAATATTCATAAGATATTATTATTAGTAAATACAGATAGTTAAAACATTTACCTAAAGTCAGGAATATCATATATATTTCGGCTCGCGACCAGACTATCACCTGTCCGAAGTCTGACTCTAAATATTTTCGGTTTTACACGGTTGACAGCCTTGTGGAGTGGTCGTATGCTGCATCGCAACAAGTTATTGCAGTGCAACAAGTCGCACATTTACGGAGATAATGATGGACGCTCAGATTCAGAATTTTGTAGACAACGTAGTTGTTCGTGCCAAGGACCTGACAGGCGGCACCGTCACCGAAGTACGCAACGCCACCAAGGACGTCGCGGGTAAAGTGAAGGGCGCCAAGGGCACTGTGCATGAAATCGGCCAGCGCGGCCTCAAGCTCAACGAAATCGCTTTCCGCTACATGGAAAAGCTCATCAAGTTGCAGCTCAAGTTCGTTGAAGGCAGCTTTGACGAAGGCGCCAAGCGCCTAAGCACCGCGGCCAATGCACCGTCGTTCCGCAAGCTGGTAAAGGACCAGGTCACCCTGCTCCCCATGACCCGTGACCGGATCGCCAGGAATGCCAAGGAGACTATCGGCCTGGTTAAAGAGACCCGTGATGGCGTGGTTTCCCTGTTCCAGCCCGCCGCCGCCAAGCCCAAACGCGCCAAGAAAGCGACAGCCAGCAAGGCTGTAGCCAAGAAGGCCGTTCGCAAGGCACCGGCCAAAAAGGCCGCAGTTCGCAAAGCTTCTGCCAAGAAATCAGTGGCCAAGAAGCCTGCCGTAAAGAAGGCCGTCGCCGCGAAGGCAGCCTAAATTTACACACCAGTTTGACTCCCTCCTTAGTCTTTGGCCCCGCTTTGCGGGGCCTTTTTTTATCCCCCTCCCATTCCCGCTCCCCGGAAAGTGAAAATCCGGCTGTCTCCCGGTATACTTGCGCGTTTCAGCCCGCCTCCTCCGGCGGGAGGTTCCCGCGGTTTCAGAGCAGGTAACACAACACATGACGAGCAACCCCGAATTGAATGCTTGGGTGGAGTCGGTTGCGGCCCACACCCTTCCCGACAAAATTCACTGGTGTACCGGCAGCGAGGAAGAATATGGCTCGCTGATCGAAATGATGGTCGGCACTGGCGACCTGAAAGTACTGAACCAGGAAACCTTCCCGAATTGCTACCTGCACCGCTCGGACCCCTCGGACGTCGCCCGCGTAGAGCATCTCACCTTCGTCTGCACCAAGGACCGGGACGACGCAGGCCCAAACAATCACTGGATGAAGCCTGCCGAAGGGCACGAAAAGATCGATGCCCTGTTCGCCGGCTGCATGAAGGGACGCACGCTGTACGTAATCCCCTACTGCATGGGTCCCATCGACTCGCCTCACGCCCGCTGCGGCGTAGAAATCACCGACAGCCCCTATGTGGTTGCCAACATGAAGTTGATGACGCGTATGGGCGCTGCCGCCCTGGCGCGTATCGAAAATGGCGACGCGTTTGTCAAAGGTCTGCATTCCACTGGCGACCTGGACCCTGAACGCCGCCTGATCATGCACTTCCCTGATGAACTGACAATCAAGAGCATTGGCTCCGGTTACGGCGGCAACGCCCTGTTGGGC
>JAOTSW010000276.1 GCA_029864735.1 Chromatiales bacterium
CGCTCTTAATATAGGCCATTAAACGAAAAATAACCAAGCCCGCAAAATCCCCCCGGTACTGGCCCGCCCATGAGCGTCGTAACATATTGTTTTTATTAATTTATCAGCCTCTCCGCGAAACACGGTGGGCAGGCAAGGAAGGGGCACAGGCACCTAAACTAAATAGGGTAACTGTCACCTTAACTAGTATTGCCAGCCATCCTGCTCGGCGGCGATGACGATTTTGGCGCAGGCCCGGGAATCAGAGGCGGCATCGTGATGCTGCAGTTCGATGCCCAGGTAGTGACACACATCTGGCAGTCGGGTCGGGCGTATGTCCCACTGGCGCCGGGCCAGTTGCACGGTGCACACAAACGGCAGCCTGGGATCGGGAAGATCGTAGTGCTCGCAACAGCCGCCCAGTACGCCCCTGTCGAAGCTGGCATTGTGTGCCACCAGGAAATCTCCCCGGTGGATGAAATCCTCAATGATGTCCCAGTGCTGCATGAAGGTCCGCTGGTTCCTGACATCGTTCCAGGTCAGACCATGTATGTGGGTGAAACGAAATTCGCTGCTGGGAGGACGGATCAGCAATATCTTCTCTTCCACGATTTGCTGGTCCTGCACGTGCACCATGCCGATGGCACAGGCACTGGCCCGACTGAAGGCGGCAGTCTCGAAATCGATGGCGACGAAGTTACTCATGCAAATCCCTTAATGCCCTCACGGCTTGGCAAAGCCCACGAGTGTCGCACCCATCATTGTTTCCTGGCCACTGGAAATCCACCCCGGATTACACCTACCGCACATTTAATTGGGGACAGGCACCTATTAAAAAATAGGTGCCTGTCCCCAATATTCCACTTTTCAAAGAACGGGCGTTTTTTAGAGTCAGTCGACAACCCTATAGATTTACCTCATGATTATCCACGACAAACCGGAGTCATATGGTCGATGACACTTTTCGCCGAACTCAAACGCCGTAACGTCTTTCGCGTGGGAATCGCCTACGTGGTGGTCTCCTGGCTGGTGCTGCAGGTCTGCGATGTCGTCCTGAATAACATCGAGGCGCCTGACTGGGTCTTTCAGGTCATCATGCTGCTGCTGGCTATCGGTTTTCCCATCTCGCTGGTGTTCGCCTGGGCATTTGAGATGACCCCCGAGGGCCTCAAGCGCGAACACGAGGTCGACCGATCGAAAACCATCACCCATGAAACCGGGCAAAAACTTAATCGCGTAATCATCACTGTGCTGATCATCGCAGTGGGGTATTTCGCGGTGGACAAATTCATACTGTCCGCGAACAGGGAAAGCGCCGCCATTGAATCGGCCGTCGAACAGGCTACCTCCAATGCAGCGAATGAACGGCTTGCCGGCCAGGCCGCCTCCGCAGAGCTCCAGCCGTCAATCGCCGTATTGCCGTTTGTCGATATGTCTCCGGATAAGGACCAGGACTATTTCGCCGACGGGCTATCCGAAGAACTGCTGAACCTGCTCTCGAAGATTCCAAACCTGAAAGTGGCGGCGAGAACCTCGTCGTTTTCCTTCAAGGGCGAGAACCTGGAAATCACCGAGATCGCACAGCGCCTCAAGGTTGCCCATGTGCTGGAAGGCAGCGTGCGCACCTCGGGACGTCGGGTTCGGGTGACTGCACAGCTAATTCACGCAGAGGATGGATTTCACCTGTGGTCGGAGACCTATGACCGGACCCTGGACGACATCTTCGCCATCCAGGACGAGATTGCCAGCGAGGTGGTGACGCAACTCAAACTGGCCCTGCTCGGTGACGCGCCCAAGGTAAAAGAAACCAATCCCCTGGCCTATTCGCTCTATCTGCAGGGTCATCATCTCACCCTGCAGGAATCAGCCGAGGGATTCGCACGCGCTGCGGAACTGTTGCAGCAGGCGGTCTCGATTGATCCCGGCTATGTGGCGGCCTGGGCCGAGCTGTCCGCGGTCTATTCCGGCCAGGCCTCGGCAGGATTAGTACCCATCGACAAGGGCTATACCATGGCGCGCCAGGCGGCCAACCAGGCCCTGGCGATCGATCCAAATTATGTCCGCGCCTACTCCCTGCTGGCTCGCATTTCACTGGGCTACGATAACGACCTGGCTGCCGCGGCAAGATACCTGGAACAGGGTTTTGAACTTGAGCCGACCAATCACTCGATCATCACCCAGGCGGCCAGGGTTGCCCAGGCACTCGGCCAATTGGATACCGCCATCAAAATGGGGCAATTTCTGGTCGCCCGGGATCCGGTCGGCAGCCGGGGGCTTAACGTGCTGGGCATTTCCTATCTCTACGCCCGCCAATGGGACAACGCCATTTCCGCCTTTCGCAATGTCTTGACGCTAAGCCCGACCTACTTTGGCGCCCACTACAGAATTGGCACTGCCTTGCTTAACAAGGCAGAGCCCGAGGCCGCACTGATCGAGATGCAGCAAGAACCTGACGAGGAATACAAGGTGAAAGGCATGGCCCTGGCCATGCATGACCTGGGGCGCCAGGAGGAATTCGAAACCTTGTTCGCCGAGCTGCGCGATCGTTGGGGCGCCCAATGGCCCTCAGAAATCGCCCATGTCTATGCCTGGGTCGGCGAGGCCGATGCGGCGTTTGAATGGTTGGACAAGGCGGTAGAGCAGAACGAGGACGGGCTCCGCGAGCCATTCGATAACGTGT
>JAOTSW010000020.1 GCA_029864735.1 Chromatiales bacterium
TGTGACTTCCGCCCAGGCGGGTGACAAGGTCAGGTCCAGCGACTGGGCGATAGCCATGCCCTGAATCTCAAGGTCTTGCTGAACTGATTGATACCGAGGTGCCTCAACACGCAAGGTATAGGGCCCCGCGGCGACTTCCAGTTCCTTGAGCGGGGTCTCACCCACTTCAACTCCATCCAGTAATACGATGGCGCCGTTTTCCGGGACGCTGTATACGCTTAGCAGTCCAGGTAGTTTCTCAAGGCTAAGCTGGAATTGCTGGTCTTGCTTGGTGGTCACTTCCAGGTCCTGGCTCAGGAGGTGATATCCGGGCCTGAACAACTCGACGGTATAGATTCCCGGACGCAGCAGGAATCGCCCACCCAGTTCCAGGTTGAAGCCACCGGATGTGATGACGGTGCTCTCTGCCTGTGGCTCGCTGAGGATTTCCACCGACCGGGCAGTGAGCAGGAACCATACTGCGACGCACAGGACAATAAACGCTGCGGCGAGTCCCAGTTTGCCGGGACTGAGACGGCTGGCTATTCCTGCAGAGGCGGCCCGGCCCGGGCGGAAGGTTGCGGGCCTGATCAGCGGAGCATCCTGCTGGTGTCTCAGGTCCAGTTGAATTTCCTGCGAGTCCATGCGAACACTCAGTAACCCGCTGGCGACCTCAATCACATCACCGGCTTCCAGGCGCCGGGGTTGATCAAGCGGAGCCTGGTTGACGCTGGCTGGGGAGGCGTTCTCGCCGGGCAGCACCCACAGCGCATTGTCCCTCCATTGCAGTAACAACAAGGGGTGTTCGATGTCGTCCTGGGACGCAACTTTCAGGCCGCCCGAAGGGCTGGCTGCCACAGCAAGCGGAAGATCCTCGGCAGCAAGTTCGCGAGAGCCTGAATCGTCATTAATACGCAGCCGCTTGTTCAAATTTTTTCCTCGCAGCGTACCTGGATTCTCATGGTCTCTGAGCCGGGGCCCACCACGAAAGTCTTGCGTACGTCACGGTAACCGTTTCGACTTCCGGTAGCCACGTAGGTCCCGGGTCGCAGGGCAATTTCTTTCTCGGTGAATACTCCCAGGGGTCCGACCTTGGCAAGGTTTACCTCGGTTTCATTATCTGACTCAAACCGTACCTGGACAGTCTGCCTCGATTGCGCCATGGCCTTTTCCAGGGCTGTTATCTGCTGCCCAAGAATTGAAGTCCGGGGGTCTATTGATCTGGCGATTTGAAGTACCTGTCCAGCGGCCTGGTAGACCGCATCTGCCTGCAGGCGCTCGGGTTGCTGGATATAGTCCCGCATTCTTGCGTCCAGGGCGGCGCGTTCCCGGGCTCGCTGAGCCCCGTCTTTGGCGAACACAAGCGAATCATCCAGGCTCAGCGCCGTGTCGTAACGCTCGGCAGCCTTGGACCATTGCTCTTCGCCTTCCAGCCTGGCCGCCTCGGACTGCAATTGGGCGATCCTGTCCAGTCGGCGAATGCTCTCCGCCTGGGCCAGGGCGTCCTTGACCTCGGAGCTGCCGGGGCGAATCCTCGCTGCCTCATCAAAGTCCCGGACGGCGGCTTTCGCATCGCCCGCGTCGAGACTGGAATATCCCCGGGACATGAGGGTGTCAAACTGCCTGTCCCGAATCATCCCGCTAATACGTTGCAGGGATGTTGCGACGGCCTGGTCTTCGCCATCTAGCGCCCTGGCCTGGACCAGGTAGTCTCGGGCTTGTTCAAGCTCTCCCTGGCGTTCGCTCCGGGACGCCAGCTGGACAAATCCAGCAACCTCCTCAAGATGCTCCGCCCTGGCGAGTCCGGAGCGTGCCTGGGGATGATTGGGTTCCAGTACCAGGGCAAGTTCGAATGCCTCACGGGCACCTGCCGCGTCATAATTCAGCAAGGACTGGGCTCCCTTGGCCAGGCTGCTGTCAAGAATGGCCCCGATCCCTTCCTGGAGCGCCTGGAGTAGGGCCAGACCCTGTTCATAACTGGCCGCAGCAGCGAGAAAGTCCCGTTGACTGAACTGTCCGTCACCCTCTTGGGCCAGGTTGATTGCCTGCTGAAATTGTTCAGCACCCCAGAGAGTGACCTCGGTGTCCTCCAATTCCATTTGCAGTCGAACAAATTGCTCGATTAGCGCCTCGGCGTCTTCTTTCTGACGAAGAATCTGGGCGGTTTGCCACGGGGCGGGAGCGGGGTCCTCTGCTTGTGACGCGCCAGGGATATTCGCAAGCGGTTGGGAGGGAGAGTTTTGTACCTGGCCGCCGGCCTGCGGATTATTCTGGGGCGGCACATCCACCGCGTCCGGCAAGAGTCCGAATACCGCTACTGCAACCACAACCAGCACCGCGAATGCCCCCCAGACAAGCTTTGCCTGGACATGGGATCCGCGGCCGCTTGGGCGGATTTGGGAGTCGATGGAGCCGCGCGTAAATGTTGTCGCTGAAATATCCTGGAGTTCGTCATCCGCTGAGCGGGATCGGAACGCTGCAGGTTCAATTTTTTCATCGTCCGCGCGGTTATCTTTATCGCTCATTCATCTCGCCAGTGTTTCGCCGGGGTTCAGCAGTATTCAGGGTGTCACGGCCATCGTCAGCAGCTGACCGATTACCTTCACCATCCCTGGAACCAGGTCCCGGGATTCTCATTACTAGTCACCTGGTGTGCAGTGTAGCCGAAGGACCTGTTGCCATGCAGCCTGAACGGGATTCGGATACCCCTTCGAGTGCCCGCTGTCAGCGGCAGGGGGAAAATCAGGGCCTGGCAATTCTGTTCTAGCCACCCTCGTCGGATATCGGCGGCAGGGTGAACCCGGTTTCGGCCTCGTAAATCTGCTGCAAAATCTGTCGCCACTCCTCGTACTGGGCTTCTGCCGAGCCGGTAAGTTCCACGGTATTTCCTTCCACCTCGACCACCATGGGCTTGACTTCTGCTTCCAGGGACGTGGCAAGTTCCTTCAGGGCGTCTTCATGTATCCGGGTTTCTGCGGCACGGTCCATGCCGCTTTTGAACGCGGCAATGCCTCCCAGGACCGCTGCAGTGCTTACCGTGCTGGCGGCCGAACTGTTGGAGTTCTGAGATGCGATCAGTCCGCCAATAATAGCGGCTGCACCCAACAACTTGCGACGGGTGGCCGACTCGGCGACTTCCCGGCGGGCAATGGTTTCCTCATAACTGTATTTGCGCCAGTTTTCGTAGGGTCCGTCCATGGATTGGTGGAAGTTCCCATAGTGCTCATCCAGCACATCAAAAAGCATGTACTCCCGATCCCGAATCTGGAACATGCGACCCATCATGGGGTCGTCCGGCGCGGGAAGGCGATTGACTGTAAGGTTTCCCTTGCGGTCCCTGGCCAGGTAGGTCTCAAATGCATCAGGTGAGAATTCGGTGGCGAATTTCAAACTCGAGACCGTGCGTATGCTCTCGATGTCCTTGTCCGACAAGCGTTGACGCGCGCCAACCATGTCGTTGGCTATCTGGTTATAGATATTCTGAAAGGGATCGAGGGCGAGCTTTAGCTCGTCGTTGTAGGAATATTTGCTGGCTGCACCGGAATACTCCTTTTCCAGCCAGAGCCGTCCGGTTGAGTCGACCACGTGGACACGCAGTGCGAGGGTTTCTCCGTCGGAGACCAGCACCTCGCCACTTACCGAGACATCCACCGCGTTGGAATCCCTGGGAACCACCCAGATGGAGCCCCACTGGGCCGTTCGCTGCATGGTGTCTTTGAGGGTGTAGGGCACATAACGGGACTCGGCCCGGCGAACTGCCGGATAAACGTTTTCCTTTTCCCAGCTGGACTCATCTTCCGGAATGCCCGGGTCAAAGACGCGGATGCCCACATCAAGCAGCAGGGACTCGGGAATTTCTTCCTGGGCCTGGAGGGCCTGGGTTTTGTTCACCACGCGGACCTTTTCAGATACGCAGGCGGACAGCAAAAAGGATGCAAGCAGCAGGATGAACCCTGTTGTCCATCGGCTGCGGATCAATGTATCAGTGCGCGTGATCACCTAGTTTCCCGTTCCATTCTTATACCGCTTGTATTCTTCCCAAAGCTTTTCCCTCAGCCCGGGATCAGTTTCCGCCATTGCCGCTTCTCGCAACTGGCGGGCAACCACGTCATCGTCGTCCCCGTTGGGAATTCCCTCGGGAACCACGCCGGCCTTGTTACCTGGAGCTCCCTGTATGGTGCTTCCCTGGGCTCTGGCCGAGGAGGGTGAGGAGCCTTCTTCCGGGTCGCCTTCCTGCCCGGTCTGCTGCTGCGCCTCCCCACCGCTTCCGGTCTCGCCCATGCCGGGGATCTGGGCGCTGCCGCTTCCGGCTCGGGATCCGTTACCCTGGCGCGCTGCCTGGGCGCGCTTTTGTTCTTCCAGCATCGCACCGTCAAAGACCACCATAGAACCGTTCAGAACCTCTTCCAGCTGCGCCGAGCGTTCTTCCGAGGTTTGCCCGGTAGGCAGATCACCTGGCAGTCCGCCGGGTATGCCCATGGCGACTTGAACGCCCCGGCCGTTGCCAGGAGCGGGGCTGCTACCCGGGATTCCCTGTGCCTGGTCTCCACCACCTGGTGGTTGTCCAGATGCCTGGGCCCCTTGTTGGCCGGCAGCGCCGTTTTGCTCGCCTGTGTCCGGGGCAACGCTTCCCTCTGCCCAGGGGTCTTCAGAGGGCGTAGGTTCTGCCCCGGCCTGTTGGGTTTCAGATGGTTCGGTCCAGGGGTCTTCGGATGCTGCCTGTTCTGAGGCGGCCTGCTCGGCGACCGATGGCTCGGCCCAGGGGTCTGCCGGATCGTCCGCGCTCTCGGCGGGCCAAGCCTCGCCGGCTTCCCCAGCACTGGCTTCGCTTTGTTGGGCCTCTTGACCGGCTTCCTGCCCAGCCTCGGCCGACTGGCTGCCTTGATCAGCCTGGCTGGAGGATTCGCCTGTCGCCTGGTCTTGGGATTGGCTGGACGAACCGGAGGGCGGCTGGCTCTGGGAGGGCGAAGAGGGACTGGCCGACGGAGTCGATGGACTCGCCGGCGGAATAGCGCTCGGAGGCGTGCTTTTTTGGACTGAACTGGTTGTTTGACAGCCTGAAAGCATGAGGACTGTTAGAGAAATCATCCATAACAGCTTGTTTTTTCGCATTTTATCTCCGATTATTTGCTTTGTCTGCACGAACCCTGCCTGCTCGAGGTGGTCGTCCCTGAAAGCTACTTAGATACGCTAGCGCAGCACGAGTTTCAAGGGAATACTGCCTTCCATGGCCCTGTGTGGCCGCCTAGTCGGCGTAGCTGAAGACGTGGTTCTGGGTGATATATGAAGTATAGACCGGTTCACCATCCACCAGTCGAGGCCGGAAACGGGTCTTTTCCAGGGCCCGCTGGGCTCTGCGTACCCGCTTCTGCGGATCGTCCAGGCTATCTTTTACGACATCCACGTTAAGCGCCCGCCCTTCTTCATCTACATCGAACTGGAAGGTGACCTGTCCCATGGGCTTGCGGGCTGGAGTGCGGTAGTCCACCGACATCGAATGATGGGACGGCATCTCGGGGGCACGGGCGACCAGCTGCTCCGGGTTCTTGAACGCCTGGTTCGCTTCCTCGGGACCGCCTTCTCCTGCTGCGATAAGCCGCCAGGCCTCGCGATAGTAGTCCAGGCCATCTCGAATGCGATTACGAAAAGCCAGGTGCCAGTCTCCGAGGTCCACCAGTATCTGGCGCTCCTCCCGCTTGTCGTAATCGGGCTGGGACCGCAGGATTTGCAGGGCGCGCTCAAGTGCCTGGCGCGCATAGCCTTCCTGGCTGACCGGTTCGTAATACACCGAAGACGTACCTGCGGTGAAGGCCGAGCCTTGGGAATCAACCCGACGTATCCAGCGCACGGCCATCAGGTAATAGCTGTTGGCCAATGCTCGCAAGGGCTCGATCAGCCGCGGATCATTTTCTCCGTAGTTTTTCTCAATGATGTCTATTGCCATGCGATACAAGTCCCGCTGCCCGGGCAATACACAGGGATTGGGGGTCGCACCGTTGGCTAACGCCCGCCTGTCTATCATGCAGGGCATGGCTGCCTGGGAACTGGGGCTGAGGGACAGGTACATGAAGCCGCTCCAGTTCCCCAGCTTCATCAGCGGTTCCACCATCTCGGGGGAGTCTTCGCCATACTCCCTGAGGTATAACTGCAGCGCGATAAGTTGCTTGTGGTCAGCTTTTTCCGGATCGCCCAATTCGATTAACGATCTTGCGGTGGCTTCCAGCATGGGTATCTGCTGCAAACTGTACAGCCCTTCACTGCGTCGAAGCAGGTAGCGCGCCTGGCTGAAATACTCCACCGCACTCTGGTGATCTCCGGCGGCCTGGGCCATGCGTCCCAAGCCCGCATTGGGACGAATCAAGCGCTTGTCGACGGGGCCATAATGCTTTCCTGTCAATTCGATGGCGGCCAGGTAGGCGGCAGTCGCTTGTTCTACTTCGCCGGAGAATTCCAGGGCCTGGCCCAGGTTCACCAGGGGCTCGACTAATTCAACCGCGTCCGGACCATACTCTATGCTTGAAAGTTCCAGAATTTTGCGCGCCGGTTCCACAGCCTCCTGGTATTCGGCGAATGCGATTTTTCCCTGTAGTAAATCAAACAGACGGGCGGCCTCCAATTGATCCTCCGCATCCTCGTCAACGGTCTCAATGAAAATGGGGCGCAGGGGAGGCTTCGCCACGGGGCGGTCGGGGCCGGCGTCCCGGGCATGTAACAGCGGGCCCGCCGCGAACAAAGCGCCGGATACAAGGCCGGTTATTACCAGCCGCACAAGGCTGCCTGTGAATCTCTGGCGCATCGTTTCCTTAAAATGTTTTAAGACAATGGTCAATAACTGGAACATCCGGATTTGATCCGGGTGAATCTATCCGCACCCCGGTGCCGCGCCCGTTTACTTAAGCAGATGGTTTCATGTCGATCAAGTCACTCCTTGCGACCCGCCAGGTTTCGTCGATGGTCCCTACAGTGGTGAGTCCTTGGGGAAATCCGCCGGGCGTTTTTCCTTCAAGGAACTGAGTCCTTCCTTGACGTCATCCAGCCGGAAGCCCAGGAACTCAAGCGCCAGCGATGTGTCGAAAGAGGGGCCGGCCATACGCAGCCAGTTATTTAGTGCGTACTTGGTCCAGCGCACCGCTGTGGGGCTGCCGGCGGCCAGGGTGCGTGCGGTTTCCAATGCGCAGTGCTCCAGCTCATCGTCGGGCACTGACAAGGAAACCAGCCCCATTTCTTCGGCTTGCTTTCCGGAAACGGGGGTATTGGTCAGCAGGTGGTACCTGGCCTTGGCCAGTCCGCACAGTAATGGCCATATAAGGACCGCGTGATCGCCAGCCGCTACCCCCAGTCGTGTGTGGCCATCCAGCAGGCTGGCATCATGGGCTGCGATACTCACGTCTGCCAGCAGGGCAACTGCCAGACCGGCGCCCACCGCCGGACCGCGAATTTCCGAGACCACGGGTTTGGAGCAGTTCACCAGGTTATAAACCAGGTCCCGGGCTTCCTTCCATACCCGGACCAGCGCGGTATCTGACTCGATCATTTCCTCGATGAGACTGAAATCGCCACCGGCAGAAAAACTCTTGCCGTCGCCGCGGACTAATACGCAGGAAACATCGGAGTCCTTGTCCACGTGTTGCCAGACATAGGCAAGGTCTTTGTGCATATGTGCGTCCGCGGCGTTGAGCTTGCCCGGTGCAGACAAGGTGATGCGGAGAATTCCCTGTTCGGGTTGGTCGAAGGACAGCGAAGGAAATGTCTTGCGATAGATTTCTATGTTCACACCCGGGACTCCTTGCGATGGTGGGTTTCATTATGGCCTATACCATGCATCAAAAGAGCGAAGATCATTGCATGTTGCTTGGGAAGCGTGTTTTTGCCCCGGCTTTTAGTATGCTTGGGCAAGTAGACAGGAATAGAGAGGTGTCCGGGTGGACCGGTTTGGGCAGGCTGCGGAACAGGTGCTGGGTGGATTTCGGCAGCGCAGGCCAATGCGCGCGGGTTCGCTGATAGTCAGTTTTTTTGGCGATGTTGTGGCGCCAAGAGGTGGTTCTGTCTGGCTTGGAGGTCTTATCCAGACCCTGGAGCAGATGGGTGTGTCCGGGCGGTTGGTTCGTACCTCCATGTACAGGCTGGTCCAGGACGGGTGGTTTGAGGCCAGCAAGTCAGGGCGCAAGAGTTATTACTCCTTGACCCAGCTGGGGAGTCGGCGTTTCCGCCTGGCAACCGAGCGGATTTACGGCAGGCCCAGGGATGACTGGCAGGGTGAGTGGTTAATGGTCCTGGTGCCGCCCGGAATGGGTGGGCAACGAGACAGTCTGCGGAAAGAACTGGGATGGCTGGGTTTTGGCAGCCTGACGACGGGGCTGATGGGGCGTCCGGTAGGCGCCGGACGGGAGCTTGAGGAATTTCTGGCTGAGCAGTCGCAACCACCGGTTGCCTATAGAGCAAGCTTGCTCGATAGCGTAAGCCCGGCATTGGTGGAGGAGATGATTCGCAACAGTTGGAAGCTGGGGGAAACAGAGCAAGGCTATCAGCGCTTCATCAAGCGCTTTGCCCCGTTGCTGGACGCTGCGTCGAAATCTGCTGATTTGCCCGGCGAGGTCAGTTTGTTGCTGCGAGTCCTGCTGGTTCACGAATATCGTCGAATCCTGTTGCGCGATCCCCAGTTGCCTGCGGCCTTGCTGCCGGAAAACTGGCATGGCCAATTGGCCTACGAATTATGTCGGGAGCTTTATGGCACGTTGCTGGCGGCATCGGAAGACTACGTCTCGAACAAGCTGGTGACTAAATCCGGCCCGCTGCCTCCCCCGGGGTCCCTGTTTTTCAGGCGTTTCGGTGGACTGAACCCTGCCTAGGACCTTGTCAGGCCCCATCACCCGAGCATTATCTGTTTCTTACGTCTAGAATGTTGGCTGTTTATAGCCAAATCCGAGACGTGGAAGTATGTCTGAATCCAGTTGTATTTTGGTCGACTCCCGACCTGGTGTTGTGAGGATTACGCTGAACAGGCCTGACAAGCTCAACAGCTTTAACGAAGCAATGCATCTCGAGTTAATCGCGGCGATCAGGGCCGCCGATGCGGATGCCAGCGTACGTTGCCTCATCCTCACCGGCGCAGGCCGGGGCTTTTGTGCCGGGCAGGACCTGGGTGCAAGGAAAGCGGAAGACCCCGCCCAGAAGTCGGTGATCGGCCAGTCTCTTGAAAAATTATACAATCCCCTGGTGAAGACCTTACGTGGTCTGCGGATGCCGGTGATTTGTGCCGTCAACGGTGTCGCGGCGGGTGCCGGTGCGAACGTCGCCCTGGCTTGCGACATTGTTATCGCCGCCGGGTCCGCACGATTCATCCAGGCATTTTCGAAGATTGGTTTGATCCCGGATGCCGGGGGCACCTGGGCGCTGCCACGGCTCGTCGGTCAAGCTCGCGCTACGGCGCTGGCAATGCTTGCCGAGCCGGTGGGGGCTGAGCAGGCAGAGCAGTGGGGCATGATCTGGCGCTGCGTGGATGACCAGGAACTGGAGGATCACGTCTGGCAGATGGCCGAGCACCTTGCTACCCAGCCGACCCAGGCAATGGCCTTGATCAAGCAGGCCATGATGGCGTCGGCCACCAATACCCTGGCCCAGCAGCTTGACGTCGAACGGGATCTGCAGGCCATGGCCAGTGAGAGCAACGATTTCAGGGAAGGCGTTTCCGCTTTTCTTGCAAAGCGGGAACCGAAATTCAATGGCAATTGAGCTCCCCCGATTTAATACTCGCGACATCGTTGGAGTAATCGGCGCAGGAACCATGGGAATGGGCATTGCCGAGGTGGCAGCCGGCGCCGGTCACCACGTGCGTGTGTTCGACGTTGCAGAGGGTGCGGCACTCCACGCTTTGGATGAAATGGCTGAGCGCCTGGATAGCCGGGTAAAGCGGGGCAGGATTACCTCCGAGCGGCGCGATGAGATCCTGGGTCGCATCCAGGTAGTACACCGGTTGGTGGGGCTCGCGAAGTGCAGGCTGGTCCTGGAGGCGGTGATCGAGGACCTGGAAATTAAACAGAACTTGTTCAAATCCCTGGAGCAAATTTGCAGTCAGTCCACGATCATTGGCACGAACACCTCATCGTTGTCGATTACTGAAATTGGTGCCGAGCTGAAATACCCGGAACGGTTCCTGGGTGTGCATTTTTTCAATCCAGCCTCTGTCATGCCACTGGTGGAGGTGATCACCGGGATGAATACGGCGCCGGCAGTGGCGGCCGCTGTGCACGGCTTGATGAGTACCTGGGGGAAATCCCCCGTGTTTGCCAAGAGCCTGCCGGGCTTCATTGTTAACCGGGTGGCCAGGCCCTATTACGCAGAAGCCCTGACCCTGTTGCAGGAAGGCGCCGCCAGCGTTTCTACCATGGATGCCATATTTCGCGATTGCGGTGGTTTTCGCATGGGTCCATTCGAATTGATGGACCTGATTGGCATGGACGTGAATTTTTCGGTTACCCAGTCTGTGTTTGAATCCTACTATGGCGATCCGCGTTACCGGCCGTCGGTTTTGCAAGAAGAGATGGTTCGGGGTGGTCGGCTGGGAAGGAAATCTGGTGAAGGGTTTTATCGCTATACACCTGAACCCGAGGTTGCGAAGCTTCCGGATATGCGGCCATGCAAGGCTCCGTCGTCTGTGCGCGTGTTCGGGGACCTGGGTCCGGCCGCAGCGCTGGTGGAGCTGGTTGTCGAGGCAGGACTTGATGTTAGCCATTCCGAAGGAGACGGTTACCTGCTCGTCGATGGCGTGTACCTCGCGCTCAGTGATGGACGATCCGCAGTGACCCGTGCGGTGGACGAGGGTCGCTCTCCCATGGTGCTGTTTGACCTGGCGCTGGATTACCGGAAGACGCCCCGCATAGCCTTGGCCGCCACTAACGGTGACAAGCATTCCTTGAATGTGGCCGCGGGTTTCTTCCAGTCCCTGGGCAAGGCCGTCAACGTTGTACTGGATGTGCCGGGGATGCTGGTGATGCGCAGTGTTTGTTTGCTGGTGAATGAGGCCGCCTCGGCGATCGCCCACCAGGTGTGTTCCGCGGGAGATCTGGATATTGCCATGAAGCAGGGGGTGAATTATCCCCTGGGGCCGGTGGAGTGGGGTGAGAGCCTGGATCTTCACCGGGTGGTAACCGCAGTCACCAATATGCATGAGGCATACGGTGATGATCGCTACCGGGTGACCCCTTTGCTTGCCAGGCGGGCCCTGGCTCACAGGAAGCTTTCGGACTAGTTGAAACTTTCGGAAAAGATTATGGATCCTTTAGATCTGGCTAATCGCTGCGTGGACGCGTTGTATAAGCGTGATGCCGCAGCGGGGTCACTGGGCATCCTGGTGCTGGAGGTATCTCCCGGCCGGGCAGCGGTTTCCATGCAGGTGAGGCCGGATATGTGCAATGGGCATGGTATCTGCCATGGCGGCATGCTGTTTACCCTGGCCGACACCGCGATGGCTTACGCCAGCAACAGCCATGGCAAGGTAGCGGTCGCCTCATCAGTGAATATTGATTTCCTGCGTAGCGCCGCCCAGGACGACGTCTTGTTGGCGGAAGCGGTTGAGGTATATCGTGGCCGGCGCAAGGCTAGCTACCAGGTTACTGTCAGCCGCGGCGAGGCGGTTCAAATTGCTCACTTTCATGGCACGGTTGCGATTCTTGATCGAGACGTGTTGTAAGAAGTAACAGGAGATTTCCAATGGCGGACGCATTTGTCTGTGATGCTATTCGTACCCCTATCGGGCGTTTTGGCGGTGTATTGAGTTCGGTCCGCCCGGATGACATGGCCGCGCTGACCATGCGTGCGCTGATGGAGCGTTCGCCCTCGGTGGACTGGAGTCGGGTGGACGACGTCTATTTTGGATGCGCCAACCAGGCCGGCGAAGATAATCGCAACGTGGCCCGGATGGCTGGCTTGCTGGCAGGTTTGCCGGTGCAAGTGCCCGGTGTGACGGTCAATCGCCTGTGCGGTTCGGGAATGGATGCGGTGGCCATGGCGGCACGCGCCCTGCGCACCGGCGAGGCTCAGCTGGTGATTGCCGGCGGTGTGGAATCCATGTCCCGGGCGCCCTTTGTCATGGGCAAGGCGGAGTCTGCGTTTTCCCGCAAGGCTGAAATTTTTGATACCACTATTGGCTGGCGCTTCATCAATCCCAGCCTGCAAAAGGCGTTTGGGACCGACAGCATGCCGGAGACCGCCGAGAATGTGGCCGAGCGCTACGGCATCTCCAGGGAAGACCAGGATGGGTTTGCCCTGCGCAGTCAGCAGCGTGCCGAGGCGGCGCGACAGGCCGGGTACCTGGCCGAGGAAATCATTCCTGTGGAGATACCCCGTCGCAAGGCGGGGCCGCTGATAGTGGATACCGATGAACATCCGCGCGCCGATGTGACCGCAGAGGGCCTGGCCCGGCTGGGCACGCCATTCAAGAACGACGGTACGGTGACCGCGGGTAACGCCTCGGGTGTGAATGACGGTGCCTGTGCACTGCTATTGGCCAGTGATGCGGCAGTCAAAGAGTTCGGCCTTGTTCCCCGGGCCAGGATCGTGGCCTGCGTATCAGCCGGCGTGGAGCCTTCGGTCATGGGCATCGGGCCTGTGCCGGCCACCCGCAAGGTGCTGGCCCTGGCAGGACTGAAAATCGAAGACATGGACGTGATCGAGTTGAACGAGGCGTTTGCGGCCCAGGCTCTGGCGGTGATGCGGGAACTTGGACTGCCCGACGATGCGGCTCAGGTGAATCCAAATGGCGGGGCAATTGCCCTGGGACATCCGCTGGGCATGAGTGGCGCACGATTGGTGACCACGGCGATTAACCAGCTTCATCGCACCGGTGGGCGCTATGCCCTGTGCACCATGTGCGTGGGTGTGGGGCAGGGTATCGCCATGGTGCTGGAGCGGGTGTAGAGCCGGCCTTGGGGCTGCCAGGGTCATGACAGACGGGCCCGATATGATACGGTTTGTGTTCTAAACAGGGATTTTTTGTGACATATTAGCCTGAGTCCAGAATCCCAGATGGAGTCAGCATGTACACCCAGGGTCTTGATCAAGCAGATACCGCGGCGCCCAGTCCTGAAGAGGAGGTGCAGCTTCGCGATGCCTTCCAGGCGCGGATAGACGCCGAAGAGAAAATCGAACCCAGGGACTGGATGCCCGAGGACTATCGACGCACCCTGGTGCGGCAAATTTCCCAGCACGCCCACTCTGAAATTGTGGGCATGTTGCCCGAGGGTAACTGGCTGACCCGTGCACCCTCGCTAAAGCGCAAGGCCATCTTGCTGGCCAAGGTGCAGGATGAAGCAGGCCATGGACTGTACCTGTACAGTGCAGCGGAAACCCTGGGTACCTCCCGCCAGGAAATGCTCGATCAGTTGCTCAGTGGCAAAGCCAAGTACTCCAGTATTTTTAATTACCCGACCCTGAACTGGGCGGACATCGGCGCTATTGGCTGGCTGGTGGATGGCGCGGCCATCATGAACCAGATTCCCCTGTGCCGTTGCTCTTACGGGCCGTATTCCAGGGCCATGGTCCGGGTCTGCAAGGAAGAGAGTTTCCACCAGCGCCAGGGTTACGAAATCATGACGGTCATGGCTCGTGGCACCGATGAGCAGCGCCAGATGGCCCAGGATGCGCTCAACCGCTGGTGGTGGCCGTCCCTGATGATGTTCGGTCCCAGCGATGGTGACTCGGCTCATACCGCCCAGTCCATGGCCTGGAAGATCAAGCGTTTCACCAACGATGAATTGCGTCAGAAATTTGTCGACGTGACCGTACCCCAGGCGCATTTCCTGGGACTGGAAATACCCGACCCGGACCTGGCGCTGGACGAGGAAACCGGTCACTGGTGTTTTGGCGAAATTGACTGGCAGGAATTCAAGCAGGTGCTATCCGGTAACGGCCCCTGCAATGCCGAACGCCTCGGCGCGCGGCGATCCGCTCATGAAGAGGGAAGCTGGGTAAGACAGGCCCTGCTTGCCCATGCCGACAAACAGCGTGAGCGGTCGTCCGCCCACGAGGCTGCCTGAGGAAATTTGATGCAAGAACGTGAATTACCGCTGTGGGAAGTGTTTATTCGCTCCCGGACCGGGTTGAACCATCGCCACGTGGGAAGTCTGCACGCCGCCGATGCCGCCATGGCTATTCAGAATGCGCGGGACCTGTATTGCCGGCGCCAGGAGGGGATCGGAATCTGGGTTGTGGAATCTGCCGCTATTCATGCATCGGATCCGGCGGATAAAGATGCCCTGTTTGATCCTGCCGAGGACAAGATTTATCGCCACCCCACTTTTTATGACGTGCCCGACGGCGTGGAAAATATCTAAGGAGCCTCTGTTGTGCTCATGTGCTTGCATCTTGCCGCGCCAGAAATAAAACAGAGATTTCCCGGGAACAACTGATGACTACTTGCGATCAAAAAGATCTTTTTACCTACGTGCTGCGGCTTGGTGATTCGGGCCTGGTGCTGGGCCAGCGACTTTCCGAATGGGTGGGCAAGGCGCCCATGCTTGAGGAGGAAATGGCCCTGGCAAATATGGCGCTGGACATGGTCGGGCAGGCCAGGAATTTCTTGTCTTATGCAGGCGAGGTAGAAGGCAGGGGCCGTGGTGAAGATGCGCTGGCCATGCATAGGGACGTGGGCAGCTTCAGCAACCTCTTGCTGGTGGAGCAGCCCAACAGGGATTTTGCGTACACCATGGTGCGCCAGTATTTCTATGCCAGTTTCGCGGAACGCTTGTTCGAACAGTTACAGCACAGCGCCGACAGTCGCCTTGCCGGCATCGCGGCCAAGGCGGTAAAGGAATGTCGCTATCATGCAAGACACAGTGGCCTGTGGCTGGTGCGCCTGGGTGATGGCACCGAGGAAAGTCACCAGCGTGTTGCAAGGGCCCTGGAAGACCTGTGGCCCTACACGGGTGAATTGTTTGAAATGGATGAGGTTGACCGCAGGCTGCTGGAAGCTGGCGTGGCAGCGGATGTCCAGGCGATGAGAACGGAGTGGCGTGAGGCTTTGAACCAGGTGCTTGTCGAAGCCCGTCTTCCTCTGCCTTCGGATGAAATCTGGATGCACAGTGGAGGCCGTATTGGTCGCCATTCTGAACACCTGGGGCACTTGCTCGCGACCATGCAGATTCTTCCCCGTTCCTATCCTGATGCCAACTGGTAGCGGGCAGGCGCCGTGATCGCTTCATCTTCCGATGCACAAACCAGCCGGGTATGGCAGGTGCTGGAGGCTGTTCCGGATCCGGAAATCCCGGTGTTGAGTATTGTTGACCTGGGGATCGTGCGCGAGGTTGCCTGGCAGGACGATTGCTTGCTGGTAAGCATTACCCCCACCTACTCCGGGTGTCCGGCAGCGGAGTTTATTCGCAACCAGGTGGGTTCTGCGCTGGCCGATGCAGGCTTTGAAACTGCCACGGTAAGCGAGGTTCTGACCCCTGCCTGGACCACGGACTGGATCAGCGAGGCGGGAAGGGAAAAGTTGCGGCAATACGGTATTGCGCCACCTGAAAAAGCCACCGGCAGACGAGGCTTGTTTGCGCCGGAGCTGACCATACACTGTCCTCGCTGCGACTCCCGGCGTACCGAGTGTGTCAGTGAGTTTGGTTCCACGCCGTGCAAGGCCCATTACCGGTGCCTGGACTGCCTGGAACCTTTCGATTACTTCAAATGCCTTTAGGGCAGAGCGCGATTACAAGGGAGAACCACCAGGGTGCTTAAATTCCATTCCTTAAAAGTCGCCAGGATAATTCCCGACACCGCCCAGGCTGTGCGCCTCGTATTCCAGGTACCCGAGTCTCTTCGGCAGGATTACGCCTTTACCCAGGGGCAGCACCTGAACCTGGAGGTGCAGGTCGAGGGTGAAGTCTTGAGGCGTTCCTATTCCCTGTGTGGACAGGCCGGAGAAGCTGAGTTCCTGGAAGTGGCAGTGAAGCGCCAGCCCCAAGGCAGGGTGTCAAATTTTATTAACGATTCGGTTTCTGTTGGCGATGAGTTGAAGGTAATGACTCCAAGTGGTCACTTCAACGTTCCCCTGGATCCGGACAGCTCCCGTCGCTACGTGGCTTTCGCAGCGGGAAGCGGTATCACCCCGGTGTTGTCGATTCTTCGCAGCACCCTGGCCCTGGAGCCTGCCAGCAGTTTTACCTTGTTCTACGGGAATCGGGACAGCGGCAGTGTGATGTTTCGGGATGCCCTGGCTGAGCTCAAGGATCGTTATCCCACTCGTTTTCGGCTGTTTCATGTACTTAGCAGGGAGCAGGGCGAAGTGGATCTGTACAACGGCCGTCTCGACAAGGCCAAGGCGGCGGAGTTATGTGCGGCGTTTTGTGAGCCGGAGAACGTGGATCACTGGTTCGTGTGTGGCCCGGCGAGCATGATTGAGCAGGTTAGTGAAAGCCTGGTCGATGCGGGTGTGGATCCCGGGCGTGTGCATTCCGAACACTTTTCTGCAGATGGTCAGCCGCTTGCTGGCAGGGTCGCCAGGACATCAAGTGCGCCTGCGGCCCAGTGCCAGGTGGTGGTGATCATGGACGGCAAAGAGCGTCGTTTTGGCATGTCCGGTGACCAGAACGTCCTGCAGGCCGGCCTGGACCAGGGATTGGAGCTTCCGTATTCCTGCACCGGCGGTGTGTGTTCCACCTGTCGCGCGAAGTTGGTCAAGGGTAAGGCGGACATGCCGATCAACTATGCCCTTGAACCCTGGGAACTGGAGGCCGGATTCGTGCTCGCCTGTCAGTGTTACCCGCTCAGCGAGGAGTTGGTCCTGGATTACGACCAGACCTGATGGACTAGTCTTCCATGCTCTGTTGCAGGGGCAGACGGGTGGAGAGTTTTTTCTGCTTCAGCGCAAAGCTGGTGTTAACCGTTCTTACGCAATCCAGGCTCAAGAGCTTCTCGCTCAGGAAATCCTGGTAGCTGGACATGTCCCGGGTAAGCACCTTCAACATGTAGTCATGGTCGCCACTGGTCATGAAACACTCCAGTACCTCTGGCGCCTCGCTGATTTTTTGGTCGAAGCGGGCCACTGTGGGAGGGTGATGGTCCACCAGCGAGACATGGGCGAAAGCCACGACTCTCAGGCCCAGTTTTTCGGGGTCAAGTAATGCGGTGTACCCGCGAATCACCTGCTGTTCTTCCAGTGCACGCACCCTGCGCCAGCACGGCGACGGGGACAGTGAAACCTGGTTCGCCAGGTCACGGTTTGAAATTCGACCGTCTTCCTGCAGATGCCGGAGGATCGCAACGTCCTGCTTGGATAATGTATGTTTCATAATGAGGAATAATATTCCATAAAATAACTAAAAATGAAAGGAAATTGCGCAAAAGAATGGAAACATAGCTAAATAAGCAACTAAATTCCCCTTAGAAAGGGATATTCTATTCCTTACGCATTAATAATGCCCGCGAACACTCCGCACAGACGGAAGAGGGAGAAAGACCTATGAAGCTTGCGTCCGTACAACGCTCGCTGGACGGCTCAGATACCGCAGCGGTACCCGCTGTAGACTGGCACCGTGTCGCGTATACCACCTTGCTCTCGAGGCAGCTTGATGACCTGGAAGAAAACCAGTTGGTCAAGCAGCGGCAAGTCCTTTACCAGTTTTCCGCCCGGGGCCACGACATGGCCCAGGCCATACTCGGGAGTCTCCTGAACAGACGGGGTGATGCGGCTTGTGGTTATTACCGCTCGCGGCCGTTCATGCTGTCGGTGGGCCTGGATCTTGAGGATGCCATGTCGGGTCCTTTGATGCGTTCCGGCGGTATGAGTGATGGCCGCGATATCGGGGTGGTGTTCAACTTGCCTGCCTCTGATGGGGCATGTGTTCTGCCCATGTCCGGAGGAGTAGGTGCCCAGTACACCCCGGTGGTGGGTTGGGCCCAGGCATTGAGGTATCGGCAACGAGTTCTCAAGGAAGACGATGCGGAAGGTTGCATGGCGGTTGCCCTGGGCGGCGATGCCTCGACGGCGACCAACGGATTCTGGTCGGCACTGAATATCAGTACCACGCAAAAGCTTCCGGTGCTGTTCTATATCGAAGACAACGGCTACGGCATTTCAGTGCCCTCCAGCTTCCAGACGCCCGGCGGCAACATCGCAGCCAACCTGTCGTCGTTCACAGGACTGCAAATTTATGATGGGTCCGGCAGTGATCCCCGGGAGGCCGCGGAATTACTGTTGCAGGCTACCGAGTGGGTGCGCTCCGGCAAGGGACCGGCCCTGTTACGCCTGGTGGTGCCGCGGCTCAACGGACACTCTGGCCAGGACACCCAGGCGTACAAGAGTGACGCCCAGATTGAATTGGAGCGCAAGAATGATCCGCTGCCGAAGCTGAAAGAATTCATGGTGCCCGGATTACTCAGCCAGTCCGAATGGAACGAACTGCAGCAAAAGGCGGCCAGTGATGTTGCCCAGGCCCTGGATCGGGCGCTGGCCCGCGCGCAACCTGATCCTGCGGGCATCAGGAACTTCGTGTTTTCCGAGATAGATGAGGCCGGCAAGCCTGTGCTGCAGAAGCAGGGTGGGTTGTGGTCCGTCGGGCATGTATTCCCGGAGACCTCGGAGCAAGCGAGGCCTGAGCCCGCGCGCATGAACATGGCCACGGCGATTCGCCGTACCCTGGATGCGGAACTCGCCAGCAATTCTCGCCTGGTGGTATTCGGCGAGGACGTTGGCCCCAAGGGCGGCGTCCATGCGGTGACCCTGGGCCTGCAGGACAAGTACGGCGAAGACCGGGTTTTCGACACGAGTTTGTCAGAGGAAGGGATTATCGGCAGGGCGGTGGGAATGGCCGCTGCTGGATTGATGCCGGTGGCTGAAATTCAGTTCCGTAAATATGCCGATCCGGCTGAAGAGCAATTGAACGATTGCGGCACCATGCGTTGGCGGACCAACAATCGTTTCGCCGCGCCCATGGTGGTGCGTATTCCGGGTGGGTATTTCAAGTGTGGCGATCCCTGGCACAGCCAGTGTGGAGAAGTGAAGTGGGCCCACGCAGTGGGTTGGCGCCTGGCGATGCCTTCCAACGCGGAAGATGCCGTCGGACTGCTGCGCTCGGCCATGCGTGATAACAATCCGACGATATTCTTCGAACACCGAGCATTACTGGATGATATCTCCGCCCGCAGACCCTATCCGGGTGATGACTACGTGGTGCCCTTTGGCAAGGGACGCAAGATTCTCGAAGGCAACGCCCTGACCGTGGTGAGCTGGGGTGGAATGGTGGTGCGCTGCGAGGAAGCGGTGCGGGCCTCGGGTGTGGATGCGGAGCTGATTGACCTGCGCACCCTGGTTCCCTGGGACAGGGAAATGGTGCTGGAGTCGGTGCGTCGTACCCGTCGCTGCCTGATTGTTCATGAAGACACGGTGACGGCAGGCTTTGGCGCCGAGATAGCTGCAGTGCTGACCGATGAGGCTTTCTTCGATCTGGATGCGCCGGTGCGGCGTATTGCCATGCCGGATATCCCGAGCCCGCATAATCCAGTCTTGTTGAATGAAGTGGTGCCCAGTGTTGAAAAAATCGCTGCGGCCTTGCGCGATCTTGATGGAGTCTGAATGGTGAGCCAGGACATTGAAATCCGGGTGCCTGAAGACCAGCAGGAAGGCACACGATACGTACTTCAGGGATGGCTCAAGCAACCGGGCGATGCGATCAAGGCATATGAGCCCATCGCGGAGCTGGAGACGGACAAGGTCGTGGTGGAGCTCTCTGCGCCGGCTGACGGTGTGGTGGCGAGTCTGCTTAAGCAGCCTGGTGATGAAGTTGTCCCCGGTGAGTTGGTTGCGATGATGGGTTCAAGCAGGGCTGGGGATGAAATTTCCGCCGCCGGCGCCGCAAAGGTCCCCGAGGTCCAAGCAGTTGGACAGGCTGTCGAGGCCAGGCAATTGGCAGGCCAGCAGGGGAAGACCTCACCCGCAGTGCGAAGGATGTTGAGCGAGCACAAGCTCACCCTGGAACAGCTTGTCGGAACAGGTCGCGGTGGTCGGGTAACTGCCCGCGACGTCGAGACTTGTCTGAAGAGTGGGTCCCAGGCCCCCAAGGCGAAGAGTGCTCGCGGTGAGTCGTCCTCCATACGCAGCCATTTCGTGCCCCACGACCCCATGCGCAAACGAATCGCTGCGCATATGCAGCACAGTGTACAAACGGCGCCTCACGTTACCACCGTGTTTGAAGCAGACTTGTCGGCGATTCTTGCCCACAAGGCGCGTTGGGCGCCGGAATTGGCTAGCAAAGGCGAAAGACTGACTCTCACCGCGTATTTTGTGGCCGCCAGTGCGCTTGCCATGGGCAAGGTGCCGGTGGTGAACAGTCGCTGGCATGACGACAAGCTGGAAGTGTTTGACGATGTAAATATCGGGGTGGGAACGGCACTGGGCGAACGCGGCCTGATGGTGCCGGTGTTGCGAAATACCCAGGACATGGATCTGTATGAGGTGGCTCGTGAACTTGAGCGTCTCACCGGTAAGGCACGGGACGGTTCACTGGCGCCGAAGGATGTGCAGGGCGGCACCTTTACGATATCCAATCATGGGGTCAGCGGAAGCCTGATTGCCTCCCCGATAGTGATCAATCAGCCACAGTCGGCGATTCTCGGTGTGGGCAAGCTGGAGAAGCGGGTGATCGTTCGTGAGGTGGACGGCCAGGACAGTATCCAGGTGCGGCCCATGTGCTACGTTACCCTGACCCTGGACCACCGGGTGCTGGATGGTTTCCAGGCGAACAGTTTCCTGGATGCCCTGGTCACTGTGCTGGAGAATTGGTCAGTGGATAGCGGTAGCAAGCTTCCCGGCTAGCTTAAACACGGATTCTTAACTATTTACTGGCGGAGCAGGCAATGCCCTTGGTCGAACCTAAATCTCATGTAATGAAAATCGTGCCCTATATCGCCGGCGAGGCGAAAATACCGGGTTTCGATTCTCCCGTGAAATTGTCGTCCAATGAGTCGCCCCTGGGGGCTAGTCCAGCGGCGATCAGGGCCTATGCCGACCAGGCTGGAAAGCTCGAGCTTTATCCCGATGGGGCGGCTGTGGAACTGCGCCAGGTACTGGCCCAGGCCCATGGCCTGAACATTGAGCAGGTGGTGTGCGGCACCGGTTCGGAGCAGCTTATCGACTGTGTTTGCCGGGCCTATGTTTCGCCCGGGGACGAGGTCATTTTTACCGAGTACGCTTTCGTTTGCTACCTGATCTCCACCATGGCCGCCGGTGGCGTCCCGGTGAGAGTGCCGGAGAAAAACCTCACCGCCGATGTGGACGCCATACTTGATAGAGTCAGCCCCCGAACCAAGGTGGTTTTTCTCGCTAACCCCAATAACCCCACAGGTACCTGGATACCGCGAGCCGAGTTACATCGACTGCGCCGTGATCTTCCCGAGCACGTGTTGCTTGTGGTGGACGCTGCATACGCCGAGTACTGCGATCAGGATGAATACAGCTTCGGTGAGGAACTGGTGGAAGCCGAGGACGGCAACACAGTCGTGCTGCATACCTTCTCCAAGATTTTTGGCCTGGCCTCCCTGAGAGTGGGTTGGGCCAGGGCGCCGCGGGAGGTGGCCATGGCCCTGCACAGGGTGCGCGGAGTGTTCAATGTCTCTACCGCCGGCCAGGTTGCCGCCATCGCCGCGTTGTCTGACACGGCGCATACCCGGGCTGCACGGGACCACAATGATAAATGGCTGCCCTGGCTGGATGGACAGTTACGGGAGCTTGGCCTGGACGTGACGCCGAGTATCGGCAACTTTCTGCTCATGCATTTTGACGAGGCTGCCAAGTGCCAGTCCGCAGATGCTTTCCTGCGTGGCAGGGGGTTGATCCTGCGTCCGGTAGCCAACTATGGGTTGCCCCGGAGCCTGCGCTTGTCGGTGGGGCTGGATGAGGATAACCGAGCGGTTGTTTCCGCCCTGGCCGAGTGGCTGGACAGCAATCGCTAAACATTCACGGAACGAGAACACGGAACAGGTAAAGACCATGACCCGAATACTGGAAAGTTATGCGGCAGGAAAATGGGTGCCGGCAGAGGCCTCGGCGCCACAGCTGCGCAGCGCGGTAAACGGTGAACCTGTTGCCACTATAGGCGCCGCCGGTGTGGACAGGGCGGCGATGCTGGAATACGGACGACGCAAAGCCGGCCCCGCCCTTCGTGCCATGACGTTTCACCAGCGTGCCGAAGGCCTCAAGGCGCTGGCCAAGCACCTAATGGAGTTCAAGAAAGAGTTCTATGAGTTGTCCTACCTGACGGGTGCGACCAAGTCCGATACCTGGGTAGACGTTGACGGGGGCATATCTACCTTGTTTGTCTATTCAAGCAAGGGTCGCCGGGAATTGCCGAATGACCGCTTCCTCGTAGAGGGAGCGCCGGAGCTTATCGCTCGCGGTGGCACCTTTGTCGGCCAGCATATTTGTGTACCCCTGGAAGGTGTTGCCATACAGATCAATGCGTTCAATTTTCCCTGCTGGGGAATGTTGGAGAAGCTGGCTCCGGCCATCCTGGCCGGCATGCCTGTGTTGGTGAAGCCTGCCAGTAGCACCGCTTATCTCACTGAACACATGGTGAGGAGGATCGTGGAGTCGGAAATTCTACCTGAGGGTTCGGTGCAGTTGTTGTGCGGCCCGGTGGGCGACTTGCTTGACCACGTGGGCTGCCAGGACACGGTTGGTTTTACCGGGTCAGCGGCGACTGCAATGAAATTGCGAACTCATCCGGCAATCATCGGCAATTCGGTGCGCCTGAATGCCGAGACAGATTCTTTGAACTGTTCGGTACTCGGTCCCGATGCAGTTCCCGGCACTCCTGAATTCGACTTGTTTATTGGAGAGGTCTTTCGGGAGATGACCAGCAAGGCGGGGCAGAAATGTACTGCCATCCGCCGGGCCCTGGTGCCGGAGGCATGCATGGACGCTGTGCAGGATGCGCTGTGCAGCAAGCTGGATGGCTTGCGTATCGGATTACCCTCAAGCCGGGATGTGGATATGGGTGCGCTGGCCAGCCTGGGTCAGCGGGACGAAGTTTTGCAGCGGGTCGCCGAACTGGCCAGGGAATCCCGGATTGTTTACCAGCGTGAAGCCCTGGAGTTGGTGGAGGCGGACGAGCAAGTTGGGGCCTTCATGTCCCCGGTGGTGCTGAGAGTGGATGATCCCCATCCCGGACATCCTGTGCACTCCGTGGAAGCGTTTGGTCCGGTGTGTTCCTTGCTGCCATACAAAGACCTGGCTCACGCAATTGAACTTGCTCGCCTGGGCGAAGGTAGCCTGGCGGGTTCCTTGTGCAGTGCTGATGACCAGGTGGTGAGAGAGTTTGTCCTGGGCACGGCGGCATTGCACGGACGACTGGTCTTGCTGAATCGGGATTGCGCCGGGGAATCCACCGGTCACGGTTCACCCCTTCCTCACCTGGTTCACGGTGGCCCCGGTCGGGCCGGCGGCGGTGAAGAGCAGGGTGGCATACGAGCGGTGATGCATCATATGCAAAGAACCGCGCTGCAGGGCTCTCCGGATACCCTGGGCGTGGTGTGCGATCGCTACCTGCCAGGCGGAACCCGCCGGGTCGAAGCGGTGCATCCATTCCGCAAGCACTTCGAGGACTTGCGAGTTGGTGATTCCCTGTTGAGTGCAGAGCGGGAAATCACTCTCCAGGATATTGAGGCATTTGCCAACCTCAGCGGCGATACGTTCTACGCTCACATGGATGAAGCGGCGGCGGCAGCCAACCCGTTTTTTGATGGGCGAGTGGCCCATGGATACTTCCTGGTCTCTGCCGCGGCGGGACTGTTTGTAGACCCTGATCCGGGTCCGGTTCTGGCCAATTACGGCCTGGAGAATTTGCGATTTAATCAGCCGGTATACCCGGGTGACAGGATCAAGGTGGCGTTCACCTGCAAGCAGAAGGTGAATCGGGAAACCGCTGAATATGGCGAGGTCCAC
>JAOTSW010000113.1 GCA_029864735.1 Chromatiales bacterium
TTTGATCTCGGCGCAGATCTTGATGCCACGGGCACGCCGGATGACGTCCAGGATGAGGCGACCGATACCACGACCCTCTCTGCCGGTGACCTGGAAAGTGAGGGAGACGATATGCTGGCGGCTACCACCGAGATGACAGCCCTGGTAGACGCTCACGAGATGGATATCACTGCTGAAATGCCGATGCTCGCAGCAGAAGATGACCTGGATCTTGACCTGGGTGGACTGGGTGACACGACGGAGTCAGGCGACACCATGGAACAGCCCGCTCCGGAACTGGATGTGTTTGAAGGGCTGGATGATGACGAAGAGGGTGCGGCACCTACTATTGCGATTGACACCTCTGACATGACCATGCCGGAATCTGAGGCACTGACCTTGAGCGAGATCGGCACCAAGCTTGATCTGGCCCGGGCTTATATGGATATGGGTGATCCCGACGGTGCGCGAAGCATTCTTGAGGAAGTGATAGCTGAAGGCGACGACGCCCAGAAGGTAGACGCCCAGCGCTTGCTCGACAAGCTGCCTTAGGTCGCAATACACTGCTGTGAGTGATGCTGCGGGCCATTACGGCCCGCAGTGCTTTTTGGGCCCCTCCCTGGACTTCAACTCGGTAGTAATCGTCATGCCACGCATCGCGCTAGGTATTGAATACGACGGCACCCGATTCGTAGGGTGGCAGATTCAAAAAAATGGCCCCAGTGTCCAGAGTGAACTGGAGCGGGCTTTGTCACGGGTTGCGAATGAACCGCTGCGGGTTATCTGCGCGGGGCGCACCGATACCGGAGTGCATGCCACCGGCCAGGTTGTTCACATGGACACCGGTGCGATGCGAAAGCCCCATTCCTGGGTGCGCGGGGCCAACACTTACCTCGGCGATGATGTAAACGTGCTGTGGGCCACTGAAGTGCCCGATGATTTCCACGCGCGTTTCAGCGCCACGAGTCGCTCTTATCGCTACCTCATTCTGAACCGGAAATACCGCTCCGCCTTATGGCATAACCGCACGGCATGGGTCTATGATCCGCTGGATGAGCAAGTCATGCATCGCGCCGCCCAGGCCCTGGTCGGAAAGCATGATTTCAGCTCATTCAGGGCGTCTGGCTGCCAGGCACACAGTCCGGTGCGGAACGTCAGCCATATCTCGGTGATTCGCCTTGGCGAGATAATTAAGCTTGAAATCAGCGCCAATGCCTTTTTGCATCATATGGTGCGGAATATTGCAGGCTCCCTGATTAAGATTGGTTCGGGCCTGGCCCCTGAAAATTGGCTGGGAGAGGTGCTGGAAATGCGTGACCGTACCAAAGCCGGTGTGACCGGCTTGCCCCAGGGCTTGTACCTCACTAATGTGGACTATCCACCGGAATTTAAACTGCCGCCCTGCAGCAAGAATAATGATTCCGATTGTTTTATGATCAACGGGTCTTCCCTCCACACGGGCTAGTGCAAAAATGAGCTGGTTTGAAAAACTGATTCCGTCACGTATCCAGACCGAGGGGCGAACTCGCTCGGTACCCGAGGGCTTGTGGTCCAAATGCTCTGAGTGCAGCGCCGTGTTATACCGCGCTGACCTGGAGCGAAACCTTTTTGTCTGCCCCCAGTGTGAGCACCATCTCCGCATCTCTTCCCGGGTCCGCCTGGACCTGTTTTTGGACAAGGAAGGACGAGTGGAACTGGCTAATGAAGTGCAGCCTGTCGATGCGCTGAAATTTCGGGACACCAAGCGGTACAAAGATCGTATTGTACAAACCCAGAAGAGCACGGGTGAGCGAGATGCGATGGTTGTTCAAAAAGGATTCTTGATGGGCATCCCGGTGGTGGCTTGTGCATTTGAATTCTCGTTTATGGGTGGTTCAATGGGCTCCGCGGTGGGAGAACGCTTTGTGCGTGCCGTAGAGGCAGCATTGGCCGATTCTTCAGCTCTGATTTGTTTTTCTGCCAGCGGCGGTGCCCGCATGCAGGAAAGTCTGCTTTCCTTGATGCAGATGGCCAAGACCAGTGCGGCACTTGCCAGGTTGGCAGAGCATGGTGTGCCGTTTATTTCCGTACTCACCGATCCCACGACAGGTGGTGTCTCCGCCAGCCTGGCCATGCTGGGTGATCTGAATGTTGGTGAGCCCAAGGCCTTGATTGGTTTTGCCGGCCCCAGGGTCATTGAGCAGACTGTGCGTGAGACGCTTCCCGAGGGCTTCCAGCGCAGCGAATTTCTCCTGGAGCATGGCGCCCTGGATATGATTGTTGATCGCAGGAATATGCGAGAAGAACTCGCCAGGGTGCTGGCCAAGTTGGGTAATCTTGCTCATCCCGTGGTTGAATTCGAGACCCCCGTCTAGTCGTACCTGTATGTCTAAAAGAACCCTGGCTGAATGGTTGCAAGGCATTGAATCCCTGCATCCAAGAGAAATAGACCTGGGCCTGGAGCGGGTGAAAGTCGTGCTCGAGCGCCTGGGCCTGGCGACACCCCCTTTTTTTGTGATTACCGTGGGTGGCACCAACGGGAAGGGCAGCGTCGTCGAAATGGTCCAGAATGCCCTCGGTCATTACGGTATTCGTGTCGCGGCCTATACGTCGCCCCACCTGCTGCGCTTTAACGAAAGGATGAGGGTGGACTCGGAACCCCTGAGTGACGAGCAGATCCTGGCCGGCATCAACATAGTGGACCAGGCCCGGGGTGATGTTCCCCTTACCTACTTTGAATTCACCACCCTGACGGCGCTGGTGGCCTTCCGTGAGTGCGGCGTCCAGGTGGCAGTAATGGAAATCGGTCTTGGCGGGCGCCTGGATGCGGTCAATTCCCTGGATTCCCAGGTTGCGGCGGTAACCTCCATTGACCTGGATCACGTGGAATGGCTGGGTGATAACCGGGAGTCCATTGGATTCGAGAAAGCCGGGATTTTTCGTCATGGGTGCCCGGCAGTGGTGGGGGATCCGAATCCCCCCGAATCCCTAAGGGCCTACGCGCGACAGATAAAGGCGGGGCTTTTATGTATAGGCGAGGACTTCGGGGTTCGGCCCTCGGGGGACGAATTAGAGTTCTGGAACCGGGATGGCCAGAAGCTGAGAGTGCCCAGAACCGCTTTGACGGGAGATCTGAATGGTCAGAACACGGCCGTGGCGCTACAAGTACTGCAATTGTTGCCCGATGAGTTCAAGCCGTCTCCTGCCTCCTTGTACGAATCGTTCGGGCATGCCCGGCTGTTTGGTAGATTCCATCGCCATGTGGATTCGGATCGCTCCCTGACCTGGGTGCTGGACGTGGCCCACAACGTGGCCGCAATCGGCAACCTGGTTCCCAAGATCCGGCGTGAAACCGGCATTCGTCGGTGGCACGTTGTGCTGGGAATGCTCAAGGACAAGGATGCGAGAGAATCGGTGTCCTTGCTGGCGCCGGTTATTGATCGCTGGTACCTGGCGCCGCTTCCCGGTTCCAGGGGGCAAAGCGGTGAGGAGCTGGCGGCCAAAATTAGGGACAAGGTATCCGGTGAGGTCAAGGCGTGTGACAGTGTGCAGCAGGCTCTGGAGCAGGCCCGGGACCGGGCGGTTGAGGGAGAGGGGATTCTTGTATTGGGCTCATTTCAGATTGTAGGGCCCGCTATGGAGTTCCTTCGGCTATACTCGCAATCCCAGCGCTGACAGGACGGGGGCGATGGAACAGAAACTTAAAGAACGGTTGATTGGCGCGGCAGTTGTCGTCGCCCTTGGCGTGGTATTTATTCCTGTATTGCTGGATGGCCCTCCGCGCCAGGGCAGCCAGACCCGGAGCCTGGCTTTGCCTGGCCAGGATTCCTCTGGCCTGAAACAGGTAACCATCGACCTGGGCGCTCCCGGCCAGAGCGCTCCCCAGCCTGACCCGATTTCCCCCGCAGACTCGGCGCCGCCCATGGAAACTGAAACGAGCAAGCCTGTTGCCGAGGCCGCTACGGCACCCGCGCCCAAGCCGGACAGCCAGGCAGTCGCCCAGGCTGACAGCACCAGGCCAGTGGCCGAGTCCGCCCAGTGGACAGTGCAGGTGGCGGCACTTTCAGACAGGAATAATGCCGACAAGCTGGCGGCCCAGCTGAAAAGTCAGGGCTTCTCGGCGTTTGTAGGTAAAATCAAAGATGGCAGCCGGACCTTGTACCGGGTCAGGGTCGGTCCGGTAAAAACGCGGGAAGAGGCGGATTCATTGGCTGAGCAACTTCGGGACGGCGGACAGAAGGTCAAGGTAGTTCCAAATACGTGACCGAATTGCTCGGACCAAACGCCGGGCTCTGTTAGAATGACAGCGCTGTAAAACTGGGCGGGAATTCTGGAAAATGCATACAGTTGATTACATCATCCTGGGATTGGTTTTGCTCTCTGTGGGCGCGGGTTTTGTTCGCGGATTTTTCAAAGAAGCACTTTCCCTGGGCACCTGGATTCTGGCCACATTGCTGGCCTTGAAATTTGGTTACCTTTTCGCTGATTTCTTCTCCAGTTACTTCGCATCGCCAGTATTGCAATTATGGTCCGGACGATTGTCCCTTTTCGTGCTGGTGGTTGTTGCCGGCACCCTGGCAAATCACCTCATTAATGAACTTCTGGACAGGTCCGGTTTGTCTGGCACGGATCACTTGCTTGGAATGGTCTTCGGTTTCGTGCGCGGTGTGTTGCTGGCGGGGCTGCTCGTGATTCTCGGCGAGGGCCTTGCATTGGACAGCGAGCAATGGTGGAAGGATTCACAGGTTTTACCGTACTTCACTAATGTGACGGCGGTAATGCGCGACTGGTTTGATTCAGGAAAAGAGATGATCCAGGACCTGGATGTCATGCTTCACCTGGATCGTGACAATTTAAGCGGCTGACTTTTTTTAATCCTTTCTTCATACAGTTTTTCATGGTGATAGATACATGTGCGGAATCGTAGGCATCGTCGGCAGGTCGCCGGTTAATCAGGCTCTGTATGACGCGCTGACTGTATTGCAACATCGCGGCCAGGATGCTGCAGGTATCGCCACAATTGACGGAAACAAGGTCAATTTGCGTAAGGAAATGGGACTTGTGCGTGACGTTTTTCATCAGCGTCACATGCTCCGCCTGGCCGGCAATTACGGCATTGGCCATGTGCGCTATCCAACGGCAGGTTGCTCGGGGGCTGCGGATGCGCAGCCTTTCTACGTGAACTCGCCTTATGGCATTTGTCTTGCCCATAACGGCAACCTGACCAATTGCCAGGAAGTTGCCACCCAGCTATTTGACGAAGATCGTCGTCACCTGAATACCAGCTCTGATTCGGAAGTGCTGCTTAACGCGTTCGCTCATGAGCTGGGCCTGATCATCGACGGCGCCATGCGTCCGGACCACATCTTTCGCGCGGTAAAGGAAGTGCACCGCAGAGTGCGGGGCGGCTACGCAGTGGTCGCCAGCATTGTGGGCCACGGCATTGTTGCCTTCCGTGACCCGATGGGAATTCGGCCCCTGGTGCTGGGCAGCCGGCAAACCGAGAACGGCATAGAACGTATCGTGGCATCGGAAAGTGTAGCCCTGGACGTTCTGGGTTTCGATCTCGAACGCGACGTGGCCCCCGGAGAGGCTATCTACATCCAGACCGACGGTACCGTGCACAGCCAGATGTGTCATGACAGTCCCCAGCAGTCTCCATGTATTTTTGAATTTGTGTATTTCGCCAGGCCCGACAGCATTATCGACAACATCTCGGTGCATAAAGCGCGCATGAGAATGGGCGAGGCGTTGGCCGAGCGCATTCTTTCCGAATGGCCCGAGCATGATATTGACGTGGTGATTCCGGTGCCCGATACCAGTCGCACCAGCGCCATGCAGTTGGCCAACAGGATGAAGGTGAAGTTCCGCGAGGGCTTCATGAAGAATCGTTACATCGGTCGTACGTTCATCATGCCGGGACAGGAAATGCGTCGTAAATCAGTCCGGCGCAAACTCAATGCCATTGACCTGGAATTTCGCGGAAAAAATGTGCTGCTGGTGGACGACTCCATTGTTCGTGGAACAACCTCGAAGCAGATTGTGGAAATGGCCAGGGATGCGGGCGCCAGGAAGGTGTATTTTGCCTCGGCGGCGCCGCCCGTGCGTTTCCCCAATGTGTATGGCATTGATATGCCGGCATGCAGTGAGTTGGTGGCCCATGGTCGCACCGAGCAGGAAGTGTGCGAATTTATCGGTGCTGACGCCTTGTTCTACCAAAGCCTTGAAGACCTGATTAAGGCGGTGCATTACGACAATGCCGGCATTGAGCAGTTCGATACCTCCTGTTTTAGCGGGGAGTACGTCACCGGGGACGTGACCAAGGAATTGCTGGCGCGCCAGGAGGCCGAGCGTTCAGACAAGGCCAAGATGATTCAGGATGCAGAACTGGACGATGATGATGAGGACGACGAGGGCGTGGCCCAGCTTCGCGGTGTCCTCTAGACAGCCAGCAAACATCTGCCGACCCGGGTCCATGACCAGATGGACCTGCCCCGGGGGCGCCAGGCCGTGAAACAGGCGCCCAGGTTACTTCTTAGAGAGTTCCTTGATTGCGCCCTGGCGCGAGTCTCCGGTGAGGCCTGCGTGGCTGCTGCGCTGAGACAGGATCCCCTGGAGGGTCCGGTGCGGGTGGCGGCTGTAGGCAAGGCTGCCGATGGGATGATGCGTGGTGCAATGGCCGTCCTGGGCGACGACTTCGTCAAGGGATTGGTGATACCCAAGGCGGGGGCTCGTTACCTGCCCCTCCAGGCCAGCGATCAGATTGGCGTTTTTCCGGCAAGTCACCCGGTTCCGGACCAGTCCAGCCTTGACGCGGGCAGGGCCCTGGTGGAATTTGTCGCCGCGGTTTCAACTGGGGAAACGTTGCTGTTACTGATCTCCGGTGGCGCATCCAGCCTGGCAGAAGTGCTGGTAGAGGGCGCAGGGCTTGATCAACTGATCGCCCTTAACCAGTACTTGCTGGGGTCCGGTCTGGATATCAATGAATGCAATGCCTTGCGAGGACGACTCTCCCTCATCAAGGCCGGTGGTCTGTTGCGCTATGTCAGCACGCCCAGGATCGTGGGCCTGATGATTTCTGATGTCTCGGGGGATGATCCCGCGGTAATCGGATCAGGTCTGTTGTGTCCCCGGCCCCGGAATCCGATCCCGGTGACTGTTCCTTCCCGGTGGCGCGAATTGCTCGCGCACGCTCCGGATCCGGTCGCCGGCAAGCCCCCGTCAAGGGTGCAGGTAATCGCCAGTAACAGGGATGCCAGGCGGGCCATCGTGGCTTCTGCGAACGCCAGGGGCCTGGTCGTGCATTTGCCTGATGGTGTGCTGGCAGGGGATGCGCAGGATGTCGGCGCGAGGATTGGCGAGATTCTAAAGGGCGGTGCCGAGGGTCTGTACATCTGGGGTGGAGAAACCACCGTGGCGTTGCCCCCACAGCCCGGCCAGGGAGGACGAAACCAGCACCTGGCCCTGGCGGCCGCCATGGCGGTTGAAGGATGCGAAAATCTCAGCCTTCTGGCCTGCGGCAGCGATGGCAATGACGGGCCGGGTTCATGGGCTGGCGCTATCGTCGATGGTGGAACCCTTGCACGGGGAGCCCGCTCCGGCCTGAATCCGAAAGACTGTTTGCAACGGGCGGACTCGGGCAGTTTCCTGTCTGCCAGCGGTGACCTGATTGCAACAGGACCCACCGGCACCAATGTCTCGGACCTGGTACTGGGCCTGGTTCGCGCCCCGAATGGTGAACTGCGTTAGAATCCCGGCTGTATTTACCTTCTCGGAAAATCTTTTTAATGCCAATGCGTCTCCTGGTAATCGCTGATGACAACGAATTTCGCGAGCAAGTTCTCGCGAAAATTCGCCAGCGTTGGCCCGATTCCCGTGTGAGTGAGCACCTGGCTGTCAGTAGCGGGAGTCTACCCGACGGATTCGTCGCAGCAGGATTTGACCTGGTGGTGCTCACTGCGTCGATGGGTCTGCACTGGCTTAAACAAATCAAAAGCCGCCCGAGCTTTCCTCCGGTGCTTTTGCTTGCCGAGCATGGTAGCGAGGAGCTTGCCGTGGCGGCGATCAAGGGCGGTGCCAGCGATTATCTTTCCGGCCCGGACATTGACCCCCATGCCCTGCAACGGGCCGTCCAGGGTGCAGTGCTGGAGCGTAAGCGCCAGAGAGTACTGGAACAGCGTACCGGCTCTCTTGGTGAGGCGTATCGCTTTGGCCAGGTGGTAATCCGGGGTCAGCGTTTCGTGCGCAAGCTTGCATCGGGGCCCTTCGCCTCGGTGTTTCTCGCGGAGAGCGAGACCCTGGGGAGTATGGTGGTGCTGAAGGTTTTGCGCCAGGTACCGGATGTGGGGGAGAGTCGAAACACCTTCGAACGCTTTATCCAGG
>JAOTSW010000277.1 GCA_029864735.1 Chromatiales bacterium
CTCGAAATAATGGGTGGCGAACAAGGTGAAGGCGCCTACCTTCTCGCCCATGTAATGGGCGCAGGCCCAGGCCAGGGACAGCCCGTCGAAGGTGCTGGTGCCCCGGCCGATCTCATCCATCAGCACCAGGGAGTTGCTGGTGGCGTTGTTCAGGATGTTGGCGGCCTCGGTCATCTCCACCATGAAAGTGGACTGGCCTCCGGCAAGATCGTCGCTGGCCCCGATACGGGTAAAGATCCGGTCCACCGGTCCGATGGTGGCTTCGGTGGCAGGAACGAAACTGCCGATGTGGGCCAGGATTGTGATCAGCGCGCACTGGCGCATGTAGGTGGATTTGCCGCCCATGTTCGGACCGGTGATGACCAGCATCCGCCGGTCATCGTTGAGCACCAGGTCGTTGGGTACGAACGGATGCTCCAGGACTTGCTGCACTACCGGGTGACGGCCGGCAATGACATTGATAACCGGTGTCTCGCTCAATTTGGGTTGCACCAGTTCAAGCTCGAACGCACGCTCGGCAAGGCAGCCCAGCACATCCAGTTCGGCAAGGGATTCGGCCAATAGCTGCAATGGCTCCAGCACAGTGGTCAGTTCTACGAGAAGCTCGTCGTAAAGCGCTTTCTCCCGGGCAAGGGACCGTTCCCGGGCGCTGAGGACCTTGTCCTCGAAGCTCTTGAGCTCGGGGGTGATATAGCGTTCGGCACCCTTCAGGGTCTGGCGTCGAACATATTCTGTGGGGACCTTGTCGGCATGGCTGCGCCCGATTTCCAGGTAATAGCCGTGCACCCGGTTGTAGCCCAGCTTCAGGGTGGCGATACCGCTACGTTCCCGTTCGCGCTGTTCCAGGTCGGTCAAAAACGCGTCGGCGTTCTCGCTGATATTCCGCAGCTCGTCCAGTTCGGCATCAAAGCCCGGGGCCAGTACGCCGCCGTCACGAATCAGCACCGGCGGTTCTTCCACCAGCGCGCGCTGCAGTAAGTCATGGGTGTTGCTGTGATCGCCACACAGTTCGCCCAGCGCTGCCAGCCGGGGGCTGTCCAGGTCGCCCAGCGCGGCGCGCAGCCCGGGTACGCGCTCAAGGGTCCGGCGCAGTGCCGCCAGGTCCCGGGGCCGGGCGCTTTTCAGGGCGATCCTCGCCAGGATGCGTTCCACGTCCCCGATGCCGGAGAGTTGCTCGCGCAGATCCACATAGCGACGGTTGTATAACAAGGTGTCTACCCCATGGAAACGCCGGGCCAGCACTGACTGGTCCCTGAGGGGCCGGTTAATCCAGCGCCTCAGCAGGCGGGCCCCCATGGAACTGACCGTGCTGTCCATCACGCCGGTCAGGGTGTACTGGTCATTGCCCGAGAGACTGAACTGCAGTTCAAGATTACGGCGGGTTGCGGCGTCCATCAGCAGGGCATCGTCGCGTTGCTCCACCCTCAGGCCGCGGATGTGGGGCAGGGCGGTGCGCTGGGTGTCCTGGACATACTGAAGCAATGCGCCGGCCGCGCTAATTGCCCCATTCATCTTTTCACAACCGAAACCGGCCAGGTCCCGGGTACCGAACTGGGCAAGTAGCCGGTCCCTGGCGCTGGTGCTCTCGAAGTGCCACGGTGGCCGGCGACGTATATAAGGTTGGTTTTCCAGCCTTTGATCGAGACTTGCTTCCTCGCTAACCAGCAGTTCCGCCGGACGCAGGCGCTCCAGTTCAGCCAGCAGGGCCTCCCGGGTGTGGGCTTCCATCACGCTGAATCGCCCCGAGGACAGGTCAAGCCAGGCAAGGCCTATGCGTTCCTTCGCTCCCAGGTGGACGGCAACCAGCAAAGATTCTGAGCGTTCATCCAGCAGGGCTTCCTCGGTGAGGGTGCCCGGGGTGATGATTCGAACAACTTTTCGCTCTACCGGGCCCTTGCTGGTGGCCGGATCGCCAATCTGCTCGCAAATGGCCACAGATTCGCCTTTGGCTACCAGCTTGGCCAGGTAAGTGTCAGCGGCATGTACCGGCACGCCGGCCATGGGAATGGGCTCACCGCCGGATTTTCCGCGGCTGGTCAGGGTAATGTCGATAAGCCGTGAGGCGCGCCTGGCATCCTCGAAGAACAATTCATAAAAATCCCCCATCCTGTAGAACAGCATGATATCGGGGTGTTCGGCCTTGATGCGCAGGAACTGCTGCATCATGGGTGTGTGTTCGGCCTTCTCGGTCATCTATTCGTTCCACGTCATTCGGTCTGTCTCCCGGGCGGAAACTATCGGCCAGTCCGTTACTGCGTTGGAGTGAACCAGTTGCTGTATGCAACGGTTGCGCTGATCTTGCCCTGGAGGTGGTGACAGCGGCTTCCGAAGCGGCGCCGCCTATCATAACGTCCCTGGCGAACACTTGAGTAGCCAATCCGGCGCTGGAATTCCCCTTGATAGGCTCAAGAGGGATCTTGGCCCGCCTGTTTTCCCGGTCAAGTGGGCGCGCGGCATGAGGCTCACACGGATTTTTCCAGCCAAATCCCCATTCACCGCGCCATGGATTGATGGATATTGCTGTGGGTTGGTATTCCAGGTCTGGCCCCGGATGCCAATAAATCATTCCCGCCGTCTCGGGTCGGTTCGGTTGGGGTGGGTCAAAAGATGGATTTAAATTAAAAAATTGACA
>JAOTSW010000278.1 GCA_029864735.1 Chromatiales bacterium
TCTGCTTGGGAATCTTCACGTTCTCGAAGAACAATTCGCTGGTGTCCTGGGCCTTGAGGCCAATCTTGGCCATATTCGTGCCACGGCTGAACCCTTCCATGCCCCGCTCCACCAGGAACAGCCCCAGGGCATGGGGTTTATCCGGCACGGTCTTCGCCGCCACCACGATGACATCGGCCAACAGGCCATTGGAGATATAGGTCTTTGAGCCATTCAGCAGCCAATAATCCCCCTTGTCCTCGGCCCGTGTGCGGGTGCCCGATATATCGGAACCCGCCCCGGCCTCGGTCATGGCAACGGCAAGAATAGACTTTCCCGCTATGCAATCCGGCAGGAAGCGCTGCTTCTGTTCCTCGGTTCCCAGGGTGCCGATGTAGGGTCCTACCAGGCGGGTGTGCAGGTTGATGAAAAACCCCACCTCGCCATGCTTGACATTCTCCTCGATGATGATCTGCTCGTAGCGGAAATCCTCAATACCGGCACCACCATATTTCTCCTCCGCCCAGAGCATCAGCAGGCCCTGCTCGCCGGCCTTCTCGAAGGCTTCCCTGTCCACGATTCCCTGCTCACGCCAACGTTCCCCGTGGGGTCCTATCTCCTTTTGCATGAAGCGGCGCACTGACTCACGAAACATCTCGTGTTCTTCGTCAAAAATCAGTCGTTCCATTTTATGCTCCGGGACCTTCGTGTTGGTTTTCTAAACTGGATAAGAACCGGGCCCCGGTCAAGGGGCCCGGCGTCTGGCTCAGGCAGCAGCGTCAGAGGCCGGCAGGGGATAGAAACGCTCCCCGTCGGCGGCCTTCTTGCGCAACCAGTCGCTGACCGTGAAGCGATCACCATAGGCCTCGGCCATGCGGTCGCACTCGGCAACGAACTCTTTCAGGCCCACCGTGTCGATGAAGGACAGGGTTCCACCTGTGTAGGGAGGGAATCCCCAACCAAAGATTGAACCAATGTCTGCGTCCTCGGCATGGGTGACCACACCCTCTTCCATGCAGCGAGCCGTCTCAAGCGCCTGGATGTACAGCAAGCGCTTCTTGATTTCTTCCTGCTCCGGCTGCTTCGCGGCCAGCGGATAAATCTCCGACAAGCCTTCCCAAAGGTGCTTGCGACCACCTTCCGGATATTCATAGAAGCCCTTGCCACTGCGCTTGCCCTTGCGACCCAGCTCGTTCACGAACTTGTTCACCACCTCGTAAGAACTGGGGCGCACATAGGCATCACCCATGTCTGCCTCGGTCTGCTTCATGACCTTGTACGCCAATTCGATGGCAACCTCATCGGTAACAGCCAGGGGACCTACCGGCATGCCGGCGCCACGGGCCACGTTCTCGATCAGGGCCGGGTTCACACCCTCTTTCAACAGGGTCATGCCCTCGTTGGTATAGGTGCCGAAACAGCGACTGGTGTAGAAGCCGCGGCTGTCATTCACCACGATGGGTGTCTTGCGCAGCTGGCCAACATAGTCAAGCGCCCTGGCGATGGTTTCTTCGTTGGTCTTCTCGCCGACAATGATTTCCACCAGGGGCATCTTGTCTACCGGTGAGAAGAAATGAATACCGATGAACTGCTCGGGACGCTTGGAAGCGGTAGCCAGGCCCGTGATGGGCAAGGTCGAGGTATTGCTGGCGAATACCGAGGTCTCCGGAATCACGGCCTCGGTCTTGGCCGTCACATCAGCCTTGATTTCACGGCTCTCGAATACTGCCTCGATCACCAGGTCACAGCCTTCCAGCTCAGCATACTCCGTGGTGGGCTTGATCAGGCTCAACACACCTTCGGCCTTGGCCTGGTCCATCTTGCCCCGCTCCACCGCCTTGGTCAGCAAGCTCTCGGAATACTGCTTGCCTTTTTCGGCACTGGCCAGTTCCGTATCCAGCAGGATGACTTCCATGCCGGCTCCGGCGGAGACATAGGCAACGCCTGCACCCATCATGCCTGCGCCCAGGATGCCCAGTTTCTTGACCTTGGACTTGTCAATGCCGGCAGGCCGTCTTGCCAGCTTGTCGGCCAGGCCCTTGTTGACGAACAGGGTCCGCATCATGTTGCGGGCAACCGGTCCGGCCAACAGTTGGGCGAAATATTTGGACTCCACCTGCAGGCCGCGATCGATAGGCATGGCTGTGCCTTCATAGACACTGGACATGATGCCCAGGGCTGCCGGGTAGTTGTGCTGGGAGTTCTTCGCCATCAACGCGTTACCGATGATAAAGGTCTGCACAGCCGCCGGATGCATACCGCCTGCCCCGCCGGGAACCTTGAAGCCCTTCTTGTCCCAGGGTGCTTCGGCATCGCCACTTTCCAGGACCCACTTGCGGGCGCGGGCTTCGAGTTCCTCAACCGGGGCGATCTCGTGCACGATGCCCAGCTTCAGTGCTTTGTCAGGGGCCACGTGGCGGCCTTCCAGCATCAGCGGCAGGGCCTCGCGAATTCCAATCAGCCGAGGCAGGCGCTGGGTGCCGCCGGCACCGGGAAGCAGTCCCACCTGGACTTCAGGCAGTCCAACCTTGGCCTTGGGGTGATCCGAGAGCACCCGGTAGTGGCAGGCCAGGCACAGCTCCAGGCCGCCACCCAGGGCCACACCGTTA
>JAOTSW010000114.1 GCA_029864735.1 Chromatiales bacterium
CGCTGCAGCCAAGAAAGCCGGCGGTAACCAGGTGCTGACTCAAGATCAAGGCGTCTGACTTCCTGCCTACTCACCTGGGTACAACTGCACCAGTCCATTTCCATGGGGCCGAGGTGTTGCTACATCCATACTCTGTCTGATCAGTATCCACAGGTTTTTGCCTTGCCAGGATGATTCCGGGCTTGCTGCGCCGGGCCCGTAGAGATTCCTGTCCAGTTCCTGGACTTCGGCTTCGATGCCTGGCGCGACATTTTCGATTTCTCTGAGTGCCTGCACAACAGTCAATGTTGGGAAACGCTGTTGCAGGTAATCCACCAGGGCCTTGCGGGCCTGATCCGGGTCATTGGCCTCACACGCCGACTGCAGAGTCCGGGTAGGTATCCGCTGAGATGCACGCGGTTTGGGGTTTTGCTCGCTCATGGATCGCCGGGCTTTGTTTCGGCTTAGCATCCAGGCAAGAAGTGTAAGCAGCCATCCCAATACGGCCAGCAGGGCAGTGACTTTCCAGAACAGGGTGTTCGTACTACCGACAAGGGCCCCGGGTCCTGCCAGGGCAGTGTCCTGCCCCGGCTCACCTGCCGGTTGCTGGGACTGCGCTGCGGGGAGTATCTGCAAGACGCGTTCTGGCAGCAAGGCGTATTCCAGCCGATCTTCTTCAGTGTTCCACCAGGGAATCCTGACCTGGGGCAACACCAGCTGACCGGAAGTGGTGGGAATGTACGCGATTCGCTGTTCTCGAATTCCAACCAGGCCGTTGGCGTTAACCTGGTCAGATAGCACTGGCCTGTCCGGGTAAGCTTTCATGTCCCGGGACTCCGGCAATGGAATCTCCGGCAGCTGTCCCGAGGACAGACCCTCAGCCATCAATCGCATCACACGGGTCAATGGTTCACCTTCCCTCAGAGGGCCCTCGGTAATGCTGTCCTGCAGGCTCACATTACCTGCGGGTAGCCAGGCCGCAGCCGGATAGTTCTGTGGAAGAGGGCGCACATCCAAGGTGATGGGGTCGCCATCCAGGCGAAACTCGCTGGGTCGGCGCGAGAGCAACGACCATTGGCCGCTGGAGGTGTCGAAGACTCTTACCAGCGCCTGGGCCCCGGCCAGTTCCAGTTCGCCGCTTTTCTGAGGGAATATCGCGTAGCTTGACTCGATTACTCTCAGGGTCCGGTTGCCTCGTTGCACCGTATAGATATTCCTGTCACCGAGTTGCTCAACGACCGCTTCGCCTCCGGGCAAACTGGGTTCTGTCATCCTTTCATCGGCTGTCACCACAGCAGACACAAGCCGGACTGTGTATATAACTTGCTGCTGGACGTAGGGCGAACGAGGCTGGGCCTCAACCTCGAGATATATATCTCGTTCACTGCGTGGCCCCGAATCGGCCGGTTTAACAGTGATTTCGAGAGATTCTGTGGATTCGTTTCCAATCTTGATCGGGGGGATGGTCAGGGTGCCGCTTTGCATGGCCATGGCGCTGATATGCCAGGAAGTAAGGCTTTGCACCTGTCGGTTGACCACGGTGGTCCGTGATTCCTGGCTGGTTCCGAGTACATCCACGATTGAGCGCAAGGCTGTCAGGTCGGGTTCGCTGTCGCTCTGGCCATCAATTTGAATGCTTAGCGTAAATGATTCGTTCTCTCGCACGGGATTTCGGTCAACGCTCAAGGTTGCGGCTGCCTGGAGCAGTCCTGGCAGGATCAGCAAAGCAAGGCTTAACAGGACGCCTTTTGGGTGCCGATATCGAATTGGTGCCGCCATTACCAGAACTCCTCTTCTTCGTTAACCATTTCCCGGGGCCGCTGTTGATACTGGTAGTAAAACTTCCTTCGCAATAATCCGCCCGGATCATCGGGAATTCTCCTGAGCCATTGCTCGGTGGCCTGGGCGGACTCTTCCCGCTGGCTCTGGCTCATGGCTTGCTGAGCGGACTGTTCTCCCTGCTGGCCATCCTGTTGAGCCTGCTGCTGTTCTCCCTGGTTCGAATCGGAGGCCTGTGGATCGCCCTGTTGTTCGCCGCTTTGATCGGTGGAGGAGTCCTGCTGGGACTGCTGGTCCTGGGCTTGCCCGCCTTCCTGTCCGGGCTCGCCCTGGTCCTGGGAGTTCTCTCCGTCCTGGCTGGAGTTTTGCTCCTGTCTGTCGAGTTCTTCCAGTAATTCCTTGTTAAATCGAGCGTCCTGGTTAGCCGGGTCCACTTCAAGTGCCCGGGTATAGGCATCTATTGCAGCCTGGAAGTCGCCCTTACGCGCCAGTGCGTTGCCGCGATTGTAGAGGCTCAATCCGTCGTTTTTGCCTTCTAGCACCGCTGCTGCTTCGTCATACTGCCCGTTTTGATAACGTGCCACCGCTTGCCAGTCCGGAGACTGGAACATTTCCGCAGCTTCTGCGACTTCGCCTTTTTCAAGCAATTCGGCCGCTTGCTGGTCCGGGGTGCGCCAGAGGCTGGCGGATTCTGCCCGGGCCTGGGGGAATGGCAGGCACAGGGCGATAACGAAAACAGCGAGCACTCCGCGGCGGAAAGCCAGGGCGGCCAGGGGCAATAGGACTATCAGCAGCCAGGGACCTTCTTCTTCCCACAGATCGGCCTGGAGTTCCTTGCTTTCGGTTTCGCCATCCGCCACACGATTCTCTAGCCAACTGACCAGATTTTGGATTTCGCTGTCACCGGGTTGCCCCCTGATCAGCAGTCCCCCACCATCGTTGGCGATCCTGCCGAGCCTCGCCAGGTCCACGGCAGGAATCACGATTTCTCCACCTTTGGTGGTTACAAATCCTTTGCCAGTTGGAATCGGGGCTCCTTCCGGGGTACCCATGGCCAGCACCGAGGTGCGTATGCCTTTGCGCCGCAACTCCCTGACGGTTCGGTCGGTCTGGACTTCAACACTGTCGGTGACCAGCAGGATATGCCCATTTCCGGCTCGTGTATCGGCCAGCAATTGTTCCGCCAGCGTCAGTGCGCGAATCGTGTGACTTCCCGGGCTGGGCATCAGATCGCTGGTCATGGCCTTTAGTAAATTGGCGATGGTGTCTGTGTCATCGGTTAGCGGCGCCACGGTGAATGCGTCCCCGGCGTACACCAGCAAGCCGGTTTCGCCGCGCCCCGCGTCACGGGCCTCCAGGATGTCCTGCAGCTCGAACATGGCGCGCCCCAGCCGACTTGGTGTGACATCTGTAGCGTCCATGGACAGAGACAGGTCCAGGGCGATAACCAGGGCGTTGCGATCCGAAAATACGGGTTGGGGAATCTTCTTCCAGGCGGGGCCTGCCAGCGCAAGCACCGCAAGCAATGCGCCGAGCCCTATCCATGCAAGTCTTAGCGGCGATGCGCCGCCCTTTCCTGGTTGAATAACAAATGGTACGAGTTCGGGGTCGCAGACTTTTTCCCATGCTCCAGCGCGCAATCGTGTCCTGTATAGCTGGACCAATAGCCCTGCCAGGGGGAGCAGTGACAGCAGCCAAAGCGGGCGCAAGAAATGCAGCTCAGTCATGACGGTTACCTCGAACCCCGAACAGGGCGAGTCCGGAGGCAAGGGCCAGGGCGAGACCCAGGGGCCATGGGTACAGTGACCGTCTTGGTCGGTAATTCAATTCTTCCTCGGTGACCGGTTCCAATCGATCCAGTTCCGCGTATATCTCTTCCATTTCCCGAGTGTCACGAGCCCTGAAATATTTTCCGCCGGTGGCTTCGGCTATGTCACGCAGGGCTTTCTCGTCCAGGTTGCGGGAGGGGTTTACCTGGCGTTTCCCAAAGCGGCTGTTCACCATCATGGCGTCGGCGCCAATTCCAACGGTGTAAATTTTCAAGCCCGATTGCGCTGCGATACGGGTGGCCTGCATTGGGTCAACTTCGCCAGCGGTGTTGGCGCCATCGGTCAAAAGAATAAGAACCCGGTTTTTCTGGTCTCGCTCACGCAGGCGTTTCACCGCCAGGCCGATTGCGTCACCGATGGCGGTGAACTGGCCGGCCAAACCGATTGCGGATTCATTCAGCAGGGTCCTGACGGTCTTGCGGTCGAAAGTCAGCGGTGCTTGCAGGTATGCGCGTTCGCCGAACAGGATCAGGCCAATACGGTCACCAACCCGGCGTTCTATGAAATCCCCGGCCACCCACTTCGTCGCGGTAAGCCTGTCCACCGGTTTTTGATTAATCAGAAAGTCCTGTTCCTGCATGCTGCCGGACAGATCCACCGCCAACATCAGGTCCCGCCCGGTGACCGGCAGGGCGACAGGTTCTCCGAGTAACTGAGGCCGTGCGCTGGCAGACACCAGCAAGACCCAACTCACCAGCGCCAGCCATACACGCCAGGGTGCCCGGCGTTTCAGTGAAACCGGGGGAGTCCTGGATTGAAAATCTTCTGGGGCCGGAACGATTAGCGCAGCACCTTGTTGCTCTGTCCTGGCGGGTTTGAGCAGCCTCGCCAGCAGGGGCAGGGGCAACAGCAGGAATATCCATGGCCACTGAAATTCAATCACTCGCCCGGTCTCCGAAGTTTTCTCTTCCCGCAGTGATCAATCCAGTTAAGGACCAGTGGGAGCAGGGCATCCACGTCCCCGGGGGAGGCATTGCGCAGGTAGGGGCCTTCAGCCAGCAGGCGACCAGGGCCCTGGGTGAACTCGGAGGTTTCCCCTGCCTGATCCAGGAGGCTCAACCAGGCTTCACTGGTCAGGCTGGCAACTTCACGCCTGGGATACAGGCTCAGGCAGGCCCTGCGCAACAGGCTTGAAACGGATTGCAGAAAGGTAACGCAGTCGTGATTCTCGGCGTACTGCGCGGCGACTACCTGGAATTCCGGCTTTAGCCAGTAGGAAAGGCGGGAGTGTCGATAGCGCCTGTAAAGAATAATCCCTGTCACCGCGGCACCGGCCAGTAACAGCAGTCCTGTTATCCACCACCAACCGGGGGCCAGAGGCCACCAGCCGATAGGTTCGGGCAAGTGGATGTCGCGCAATGGCAGTTCGGCCGGATTCACTCTACCGCTCCTCCACCCAGTGCTCGCTGCATTATTTTCTGAGGCGCATCGTTCGTGGCGCAGACTACGAAGCTGCTGCGATTGCGTCGGCACATCTCCTGGAGTTTGTTCCGTAAGGACTTGTGATGTTCCTGGTGAGCCCGGGTAAATTCCCGATCCGTGGTGTCGATCACCCAGTTCTCATTTCCGCTGACCATGCGGTAACGCCCCGGCGGCGGAAGACGTGCTTCGATCGGGTCGTAAATGTAAAACAGGAACAGCGCGTTATGCTTGGCCAGGTAAGACAAGTGTGCTTCGCCACTGGCATCCAGTCCGTGGAAATCACTGAACAGCATCAGCATGCTTCCCGGTCTGGCCAGTCTCCTCAGGCGGGCCAGGGCTGCATTGATTCCGGCTGTCTTACTGCCCGAGTCAAATTCCCAGTCCTGGGCAATTTCCATCTGGCGAAGCAAGTGCATCGTCGCGGATCGGCCGCGACCGGGTTTGAGTTCATGATGCACAGTGTCAGAGAAAATTACCCCGCCGACCCTGTCACCGTTCAATACCGCACGCCATGCCGCCAGGCTGGCCAGTTGCGCTGCGAGCACGTGCTTGAACACGCCCCGGGTGCCGAAAAACATCCTGGCCCGATAGTCCACCATGCAAAATACGGGACGTTCGCGCTCTTCCCTGAAGACCTTGGTATGAGGCTTGCCCGTGCGAGCCATCACCCGCCAGTCCAGGTTTCGCACATCGTCACCACTTTGGTATGGACGTGACTCGTCGTATTCCATGCCCCGACCGCGAAAAGGTGACAGGTAGCTGTCTCCGCTGGAGGCCTTTATGGCCTGGGGAAATGCGGGTAAGGATCGGGCAGCCTTATGCAGGTCCACCAGGGAACCCAATGTGACATGTGCTGCATTTGCCTGTGGTTGCGTAGCTTCCATGGGTGAACCGGGGTGGGCCGGCTAGGGCACGGCCACGCGTTCCAGCAAGGCCTTGATGACCTGATCAGTGGTCACGCCATCTGCCTCCGCTTCGTAGTTAAGGATCAGTCGGTGCCGCAAAATATCCGGCGCAATGGCCTGGATATCTTCGGGTGAGACGAAATCCCGACCGGCCAGCCAGGCATGGGCACGGGCCGCGCGATCCAGGGAAATCGTGGCACGGGGGCTGCCACCGTATTGGACCCAGCGGGCCAGGTCGTCGCCATATGCTCCAGGGTTGCGAGTGGCAAGGACCAGTTGAATCAGGTACTGCTCCAGCGGTTCAGCCATGTGCATGTCCAACACTTCCTTGCGGGCCTCGAATATTTGTTCCTGGCTCATGATGTGCACCGGGGAGATCTTGTTGTCGGCAATGTCCGCTGCCTCGGCCCGGGCGAGTCGCAGAATCTGTTTTTCAGAATCCACGTCCGGATAGTCAATGCTTACATGCATCAGGAATCTATCCAGTTGCGCCTCCGGAAGAGGATAAGTGCCTTCCTGCTCGATGGGATTCTGGGTCGCCATGACCATGAATAATCGTGGCAGGGGGTAGGTATGCCTGCCGACGGTAATCTGGTGCTCGGCCATGGCCTCGAGCAGCGCCGACTGAACTTTCGCCGGCGCCCGATTAACCTCATCGGCCAGCACCAGGTTGTGGAACAGGGGACCTTGTTGAAAGGTGAAGCTGCCATCCTGGGGGCGATAGACCTCTGTGCCGGTCAAGTCGGCAGGCAACAGGTCCGGGGTGAACTGCACCCGGTGAAATATGCCTTCAACTCCTTCTGCAAGGACCTTTACTGCCCGGGTCTTGGCCAGTCCGGGTGCTCCCTCAACCAGCAGGTGTCCGTCGGCGAGCAGGGCAACCAGCAGACGATTAACCAGGGTGGCCTGTCCGACGATTCGCTGGGAGACGTATTCCTGCAGGGCCATGATGGCCGTTTGAAGTGATTGCTGTCCCTGGGAGGAGTTCCCGCTCTGATTGTCCATTCATTGATCCTTTCGTGCTGTGTCGCATGCGGTGTCGCCGGCCGGATATTGTTCCTGGTTCCAGCGATTTTTGTAGAAGACCGAAGTATACCGTTTGTTGCGTCGAATACCCGGTGTCTGAGTCACGTGGGTCGAGGTTCGAATAATGGGTAATAATACCGAAAATTTCGGCCCTTACCGTGGTAAGTTAACTCTGGTAGCAATACAAGGAGGTAATCCTTGAAGTCATTAAGCCCACACCTGCTAGGCAGGCTGTTGGAAGTATCTCCGCTGGGGATGCTGGTCGCGGATTTTCGCGATGACGGGCTTCCTATTGTTTACGTAAACCAGGCCCTGGCCAAAATGCTGAAGGTGACCCCGGACTCCCTGATAGGGAAAGGCCTGTTGTCCCTGGCAATGCCCGATCCGCCGCCCCCTGATGGATGGATGCTGCAAGAGCAGTTGCAACTGGGTGAGAGCGCGTCTTTGTTGCTGGTACTGCCTTCCAGTGCGGGCACTGATGTTCAGCTGCGACTGGTGCCCATGGCGGGAACCGGAGACCGTTTCAGTCATGTGGCAGGCTACATCCCGCCGGAAAGCCTGGTTGCGGCAGGAAACAGCACCCCGTGGAGAGTGGCGACCGGCAGTACGGTCAAGCTGGATCGACTTACGGGTTTGCCATCACTGGATGATTTCAGCCGATCCCTGGCGTTGAGCTGTGCCCACGCGGATTCCAGCGGTGAGTCTGTGTCGCTCATCATGTTGCGAGTCAATCACTACAATCTTTACCAGGACACATTCGGAGCCCAGGCCGCAGCGTCCATGATGCGCCTGGTGGCCCGGTCCATCGCCGGAACCTTGCGGCGCAGCAGCGACAGGCTGGCCCGCAGCGGCAAGGGTGAATTTGTCCTGTCGGTGGAAGGATTGAATGAAACCCAGGTCAAGGCCCTTGCGACCCGTCTTGCCGAAAGGGTGAGAAATCTGAGTATTCACCATCCGAAGTCGACTATTTCACGCTATGTATCCCTGCGATCCAGTGCCTTGCGAGCGGAGGGGGATTCGTCTGTAGAGCAGTTGTTTGCCCGTGCCAGGGAAGAGCTGGACAAGTCTGAAAACAGCGAGTTGCCGCCCATTCCCCGCTTGTAGCCGGGGGGGTTTCGTTGACCTGGACGGGCTATTGCATATCCGGCTGAAGCAGCGCCGGTTTGACCTTGCTGATGCGAGTAA
>JAOTSW010000279.1 GCA_029864735.1 Chromatiales bacterium
CAATTGCTGGCACTATCCCCTGAAACCCGTCGTTATCCACAACCGAGTGCCTTGCATGAAAGTCTTGCCACTGTTTCTGAGCGTTTTCCTGGTTTCTGGCTGTATCGCATCGGCGCCGTCTGTTGCTACCGAACCGGACGCTATTGAGGCGAAGATCATCGCGGCGGTGGATGCCGACCAGGCACACGCGGTGGCACTTCTGGAAAAGGTCATCAACATCAACAGCGGCACCATGAACTTTGCCGGTGTGCGCCAGGTGGGAGAAGTTTTCCAGGCCGAATTCGACGCCCTGGGATTTGAAACCCGCTGGATAGACGGTGAGGGGTTTGATCGGGCCGGCCACCTGGTGGCCAGCCACGGTGACAGGGGCGTCAAGGTGCTGTTGATCGGGCACCTGGATACGGTATTCGCGCCGGACAGCCCCTTCCAGCGCTATGAGCCCCTGGATGGCGATCGGGTGCGTGGGCCGGGGATCACGGACATGAAGGGTGGTGACGTGATCATCGTCTCTGCCCTGAAGGCCCTGAAAAGCGCCGGGGTGCTGGATGAGTTGAGTATCCGGGTGGTGCTGATGGGGGATGAGGAGAATCGGGGTGAACCCCACGAGATCGCCAACGCGGCCCTGATCGAGGCGGCCGAGTGGGCGGATGTGGCCATTGGATTTGAAGATGGCGACGGCAATCCCGAAACCATCGTGGTCTCCCGTCGGGGCTCGACGTCCTGGCAGTTGAAGGTGAGCGGCACGCCGGCCCATTCCTCCCAGGTGTTCCAGCCCGAGGTGGGCTATGGGGCGATTTACGAGACCGCCCGCATCCTGGATGGCTTTCGCACGTCACTGTCTTCCGAGCCCAACCTGACCTTCAATCCCGGGGTAATCGTGGGCGGGACCGATACCTCCCTGGACGAGGACACCTCGGCCGGCACCGCATTCGGAAAGGAGAACGTGGTGGCCCGCAGTGTCCTGGTGAACGGCGACATCCGCGCCCTGTCTCCTGAGCAACTGGTGGCTGCCAAGGCCAAAATGCAGGAAATCGTCTCGGCTCACCTGGCTGGGACCGATGCCACACTTGAGTTTTCCGACAGCTATCCACCCCTGGCGCCCAGCGAGGGCAATTACCGCTTGCTGGGCATGTACGGCGCGGTGAGCCAGGACCTGGGCTTCGGACCGGTAGCCGCGGTGGACCCGCGAAAGGCCGGTGCGGCGGACATATCCTTCACCTCGGGGCTGGTGGAGATGGCCATCGATGGGGCCGGGCTGATGGGTTGGGGAGGGCATACCGACGATGAAATTGCCGACATGACGACCCTGCCCATGCAGTCCAAGCGCGCCGCGGTACTGCTTTATCGCCTGAACAGGTAAGAAATCGGGCCGGATTGTCGTACAATTGCCCGGCAATTATGGTCAAACGGCAGCGAAAGTCCGCTAGACTGGCGCTACCTCAGCATTACAAGACAACAGGAACTTACGATGAGCCGCAGTATAAATTTCTGGATTCCGATGATCGTGTTCCAGATTGCATTCGGGGTGACGGTGTTTGCCATCACTCGCGAGGTCTATATGCAACCCGAGGTAAAGGCGACTGTTACGCCAACCATGGTCAGCCAGCCCTGGCAGATCGGCGATGCAGCATCCATGCCTTTGCCGCTGGGACAGGCGGAACTCAGCGATCCTGTGGTCATGGCCCAGCAGGCTGATGAGTACTTCGGCGCCAGGCGGTACGACCTGGCGGCTGATTTGTACCAGCAGTTGATCAATTCCGGCTCGGCGGATGCCAATGTCTATAACAGCCTGGGTCTTACCCTGCATTACCTGGGCCGCTCGGGTGAAGCGCTGCAGATCTTGAACACGGGTGCTGCCATGGATCCGGGATACCAGAGAATCTGGCTCACCCTGGGATTTGTGAATGCCCAGGCAGGCAATCTGGAAGAAGCCCGGTCCGCACTGAGAAGTGCTATCGACCTGGGTGCCGACAACCAGATTGGCCAGTCAGCTGCCGAGATGCTGGCGCAGCTGCCGGCGAGCTAGTCGCCGGGGTCCCGATTGGGGCCGGCGAAAAGCAGATAGGTGGGTAGCCTATCCGCTCTGGGCAGACGGCCGATGGAAGATTCGGATTTAATTGTATCCGGCCCCTTTAATTTTGGTTTTGCCGGACGGCGATGCGCCCTGTTGTAGTAGGGGAAATATTTCGACGCATGCGCACAATTCCCGATTGTTTCTGCGATTAAACGGTGCAAGGATTGCGTCGTAGGGCAAAGGCCACGGATTGGCTAGGGTGTGCGCATGTACACCTGTCCGAAAATCCTCAATTGATATGCCAACCCGTCGGCAGTTTGTCTGCTGTTGGAATACATCACATTGAGGAGTCCCCGGTGAGTTACGAATCCATTCCCGAAATCTATCGCGGCGTTAAGATCCTGCATGATCCCCTTCGTAACAAGGGCACGGCATTCACCGAGGCGGAGCGCGATGCGCTCGGACTGCGCGGCCTTCTGCCTCCCAAAATTCACTCGCACGCCGACCAGGAGCTAAGGGTCCTGGGGGCATTGCGGGAAAAGCTCACGGACCTTGAG
>JAOTSW010000115.1 GCA_029864735.1 Chromatiales bacterium
ATTCTAGACCATACATAAAAGATCTGTCCGATTTGGGTCGAAGTTAGACCCTCGCCGGTGCTCCGAGAATCCCCCGACCCGCCTGGGCTACCCACCAGAACGGGTGGAGATGAATGCCGGCTATCGACGGGGCGGTCACAGGATCTCTTACCGAGCCCGGATGCATCTTGGGAATATGACTCGGCGTTCTATCTAGCGGCATAGATCCGTGGGTGGCTAGTAGCCGCCCAGTTTTAAGATTTCATCGGGAGATAGTTCACTCAATTCAAGAATATCTTTTCCGGTCTTTGCCATGACCTCATGAATTAGATAGTTGCCAGCCCGATATGCAATTGACGTTCGGCCATCAGGATGTTCACCCATTACCCACTGAGCGTAATCGGCATCTAAGGGAAGCAATATAATCTCTTTGACCCAATCATCAGCATCATCCCCATAGCTATTCGCATCAGCTATATTTCCCGTATATATTTCTGAGAATGCAACCGCCAAACCTTCATTAACCATTGCAATCGAGATTCCGCGACCAAATTTATTGTCCCTGATAGCCCAGCCACGATAGATGTGATGAAGCTCATGAAAGACAGTGGAAGCTAGAGAAGTTTTGACCGCCTCCTTAACGCCACCCGGAAAAACATTCGATATTTCTATAATCACTTCGCCTGGAGTATGAGTCTCCGCACGCCCGGAAACGCCTCCGGCCACATCAAGTTTTCGATCTATGATGGTTACAATTATTCTAATATTTTCTGTTAACCCCGGTAAAAGAGCGCGTACCGATTTTTCGGACTCCACGACGATACTCTCTATAAGTTGCTTATCCTCCAATGTGAATTGAAACTGACCATCCTCGAATAAAATATCCAAGCCTGGTTTAGCGTCCCTTCTCTGCAACCTGGTAAGTTCTGATCGGTAATAATCTGCATTACTACCATCACCTTCTTCCGATAGCGCCAAAGCCCGCTTATAGCTTTCTATGGCGGCATTCTTATTCTTATTTCTATCTTGAAGAGATGCCAGCATACTTATCACCTCTTCATTGGTTGGATAGACCTCGGCAAATCTTTTAAAAACAGTAATTGCTCCGGCAATATTTTGTTCTCTGTATAGAGCAATACCTAAATCGCGATAAGTTTCCGGTGCTCTTTTAGCGGTTTCAATGTAAGTGGCTGCAAAGCGCTTTTCCTCTTTCAAAAATTCTTCATCACTGAAATCGGCAATTAGCGTTTCGGGAAATTGCATCTGAGCGTCTGACGGCGATTGCTTATTTGATTCTTGTGCGTAACCCGCAGTAACAGCCGCCATCAGTAAGACGATCAGTATTAAATTTTTCATACTTCTTTAAATCTCATTTTATTAAGTATTTGAATCAGTCTAATGCAATCCAGTTGCTATGTCTGTTATGGGTCAAAGCAAGCCATCTCTTGCAAGAATGAGGGGCTGAACGCGACCTCGAAAAACGGGGCGACGCCAGGCGGCGTTAACTTTTCTCCCATATTTTGAATATACTGACGCGAATTGATCTTCGCCTGGGCGAATTTGAGGGGCAGATGAGCGAATCAAGAAACAAGCACTCGCTGTGGCGGGTGGTAAGCCTGTATGCGGCGATATCCTGGGTATGTCTCCAGGTCATTGATGTAGTAACCCAAAATATTGGACTTCCCAAATGGGTGTTCATGGGCACCCTTGGCCTGCTCTTGGCTGGCCTGCCTGTCGCTGCAGCCACTGCCTATTTCCAAGCAAACCCCCGCCGGCCTGTCTCTGAAACCGGATCGGCTCCGGGGTACCGACTGGGGCGCTTTTTACAGTGGCGTCACGTTTGGAAGGCTGGAATCGGTGTTCTCGCTGCCTGGGGAGTCGCCGTCACAGGCTGGATGCTGTTGAGTTCGCAAGAAAATCTGGACACTGAATGGGACCTGGTAACCGGTCTCGACGAGATTCGTCGGCTGGCAGGTGAGTTCAAGTATCCGGAGGCAAACAAGCTGGCCAAGGAACTGGATGGTTTGATCGAGAACGACGCGATCAGGGATTCCATGTGGGCCCAGGTTTCCCAAAAAGTTGTGTTTGAAACAAGGCCGCCGGGCGCGAGGGTCCTGAGGCGTGACTATGAGTCCACCGCCGAACAATGGGAAGAATTGGGGACGACACCGCTTGATGTTGAGCACTTTCCGAAGGGCCTGTCCAGGGTGCGTTTCGAGCTTCAGGGTTACCTGCCCCGTGAGACCGCCAGGTATTCCAGCGGTTTTGCCAGGGCCGCCCCGTTTGTCCTTGATACGCCGGAATCCATCCCTGAAGGCATGATCCGGGTTAGCGGGGAGACCGCCTCCATCATGGCTCCAGGGCTTGAGCAGCTCAAGGCCCTGGCGCTCGGTGACTTCTTCATGGACAAGCATGAGCTCACGAACCGTCAGTACAAGGAATTCGTCGATGCGGGAGGCTACGCGGATCCCGCCTGCTGGCGGCATCTATTTGTGCGCGAGGGGCAGACCTTGAGCTTCGAGCAGGCCATGTCGGAGTTCGTCGACAAGACGGGACGCCCGGGTCCCAGCGGTTGGGAAGTGGGCGCCTATCCCGAGGGCCAGGAAGACTTTCCGGTTGGAGGCGTTAGCTGGTATGAGGCGGACGCCTACGCCTGCTTCGCCGGCAAGGCTCTCCCGTCGGTCTACCACTGGTACATGGCGGCCGATCCGTTCAGCAGCAACCATGTGGTGCCGCTGAGTAATTTTGACAGGAAAGGCCCGGCCCCGGTGGGACAATACAAGGGTATTACCCGGGACGGCGTGTACGACATGGCCGGGAATGTTCGTGAGTGGACCGGCAACCCGGATGGCGAGGCGCACTACATTCTTGGTGGAGGCTGGAGTGATCCGGCATACGCGTTCAACGATCCGGTAAGTTCTCCCAATTTCGACAGATCGCCTGAAAATGGCTTACGCCTCGTTACCTACCCGGATGCAACCAATGTCGCCGAGGCGAACCGGGAACTGGAGAAAGCGTTCCGGGACTACTACACCGAAACACCGGTGTCTGATGAAGTGTTTGAGGTTTACCGACAGGTGTATGCCTACGACCACAAGCCACTCAATGCCGTGGTACTCAGCACCGAGGAGACCGGCGGATACACGCGCCAGCGCATCGAGATGGATGCCGCCTATGGCGATGAGAGGCTCACGGTGTTTGTGTTCCTGCCGGCATCTACCCAGGCTTCAGCCCCGTTACAGGCCGTCACGTATTTCCCCGGCTCGGGTGACCTCTACAAGAGGTCATTGGACGAGCTGGACGTGGGCAGGATCGAATTTATCTTGAGAAGCGGTCGTGCAGTGGTGTATCCGATTTACAAAGGCACTTTTAATCGCGGCAGTGAACTCACATCGGACGTCCAGGACGCATCCAACCTGTACCGTGACCATGTTATTGCGTGGTCCCGGGACCTGGGGCGCACGATAGACTACCTGGAGACGCGCCCGGACATCGATGCCGAGCGACTGGCGTATTACGGCATCAGCTGGGGCGGCGTGATGGGCGCCATCATGACCGCAGTGGAGCCCAGGCTGAAAGCCAGTGTGCTCATCGTCGGTGGTCTGGAAATGCAGGATGTTCAGCCCGTGGCCGACCCGTTCAACTTCTTGCCGCGGGTTGTTCTGCCCACGCTGATGATCAACGGACGCTACGATTCGTTTTTCCCGCTTGAAGCGTCGATCAAGCCCTTTTTCAAGTACCTGGGAACGCCTGAAGCCGACAAGAAACTGATCGTCACCGACTCCAATCACTTCGTCCTGGCATACAGCGCGAACCTGGCCATCCGGGAAAGCCTCGACTGGATGGATCGATACCTCGGTCCAGTAAAGTAGCGACCGCCGAATTGGGATAATTGGAGTCGAACCGACGTTTAGGGATATTGCGGTTCGACCCCGTTTTCAATGTGTTTATCGTGATCAAAAAAAGGGGCCGAAGCCCCTTTCTAGTGACCGTGTTGTGTATAGAGCTATCTGTCTCTATCTGTTAGAGGAATCATGACATGTATCAGTGCGTTTCCGAAGGGAGCCGTCACGTCGCCCCACATTACATAGGGACCACCAGCATTGGGTTCCAGATACAAGTCAGCAACTTCTTCCACACTAGGAAACAACATCATAAGATGCGGACCTTCCTGGTCCAATGTGCCGAAGGAAACAGTACCGGTCGCATCATTGTTATTTACCAGCGCATCACCGCGCAGCATATAGGAAAAGCCAACAGTGTTAGTTGTAAACACCCAGGGTTGGCCACCGTACATTACATCTGCGGCAGCGTTTAACCAATTCATCCAGACTTGGTCATTGCACATGGGGTGCTTGTCACCGGGGTTAAGTGGAACTCCTGGAAAGCAGGTCCAGGTATTGCCTACCTCGCGGTCGCGCAGAATAGGCCAACCATCTTCCGCCGTCCAACCAGTAACATCCCTGATTTCTGCTCCAGCAGATATGCTACTGGGCGCAGCCTTCATTGCACGTTGAATTTTTGCGTTACTGGATTCATCAGATGCGGCCGCGTTAGTTGTCGAAAAACAGACCACCAAAGACGAAACCAGCATTAATTTAATTGCTTTCATGAGCAATTCTCCTGTCTATAAATTGAATTGACGATTAACACCAACCTGTCTGGACGCCATGCTTCTCGATGTTTCTTGGTTCTGTCCGGCCCCACAGAATTCTTCTAAGAATGATTCGTGCTAAGGTACATGCTAGGCAGTCGGTGCGAATGCTGGGTGATCCAATAGCAATAATTTGCTGACAATTTGCTGATAAAGCGTGGGAAACAACAATTATGGTAAGTCCTCTGTCATTGGCAGTGGTCTTGAGCAAATTGGCTTGAATTAATAACGAGAGCAGACAGATTCGGATGATTTACGAATTTTCTGACTTAACACTGGACCTGGACCGACACCTGCTAACTCGTGGTGGGCAGTCGATCAAGCTAACGAAACTCAGCTTCAAAGTGCTCAAGGCATTGGTCCAGGCAGCGCCAGCGTTGATCTCACACGATGAGCTGATCGACCAGGTCTGGGGACCCAAACGGGTGATCACCCCCGACAACCTTTCTCAAAGAATGAAGACGCTGAGGCAGAGTCTCGGTGATGATCCCAATCAACCCCTCTACATCGAAGGCTTGCGGGGGGAAGGCTATCGCCTGGTTCCCGAAGTCAGAATTCAGTCGGCCCAGGCATCCAGCGGTTCATCCAGTCGTTCATCCAGGAAAGCCCTGTCTTCACGTTTTATTGTGAGCCTGGTTGTGTTGGCGTGGGCTCTGGGGTACATCGCTTTTGACAAGTTTGTGCTCGACCCTGTCGAAGATGAGCAAATTGCCCAATCGGCGCGTCATCAAGGCCACACTGCCACTCTAACCGAATCACTTAGTGACAAGTCCATTGCTGTACTGCCCTTTGAAAACCGCAGCAGCCGCGAGCAAGACCAGTTCTTCACCGACGGTATGCATGACGACCTGTTGGCCGCCATCGCCAAGATCGACTCGATTAAGGTGATCTCTCGCACCTCGGTTATGGAATACAGAGACACCATCAAAAAGATTCCCCAAATTGCACAAGAGTTGGGTGTTGCAACCATTCTCGAAGGTGGCATTCAACGCTCCGGTAATCAGGTACGGATAAACGTGCAGTTGATTGATGCGGCAACCGATGAACACTTGTGGACAGAAACCTATGATCGTGAGTTGACAGCGGCAAACCTGTTCGCCGTACAAAGTGAAATTACAAAAAAGATTGCCCATGCCTTACAGGCCGAGCTGTCCACTGATGAGCGACTGCGTATTGACGCAAGACCCACAGACAACCTGCAGGCTTACGAGCTTTATTTGCGAGGTCGTTATTTATGGCAACGCCGTGGAGATGAGAATATCCGGCATGCCATAAATCTATTCGAGCAGGCAACAGACCTTGATCCACAGTTTGCCCGGGCCTGGTCGAGCCTGGCGGCAACACACTTCACATTGCCGGTGTATTCTGACGCACCCAGGAGTGAGCATTATCCCCTGGCGGTCTCCGCTGCACAGAGGGCCCTGGCTCAGGATGATTCCCTGGCCGAAGCCTATGCGGTCCTGGGCGGCTTGGCTGACATGGATGGAAAATGGGCGGAGGCGGAAACACTTTTCTTGCTTGCCCTTGCCAGTGAGCCAATGGATTCAACTGCACGCCTATGGTACGGCGAACACCTCCTCAAGCTTGGTCGTCTTGATGATGGGCTTGAAGAAGCCCTGATGGCATATGAACTAGACCCATTGCACCCCGGCACCAATGCTTTGCTCGGGTGGATCTATTTTTATCTAAACGATACCAACAACGCATTGAAGTATGGTGCGGCCGCATCGGATTTAGGCCATGCCTCGGGGCTGTACTTTCAGGCGTGGATGAACCTGCGTATGGGGGAATTCGACCGAGCCGTTGGCTTCGCCGAGCAGTGGGATGAACGGATGGCAGAGAAATTCGACAATCTGCAAATTCCCCTGACCCTAAGAACATTTATCGAGGCAAAGATTGATCCGGCGAAAAGACCGTTATTTCTCAAGACGCTCGCAGCGCATGAAACGATTGATTTTATTCAGCCACTGTTCACAGGTTATGTAGGTTTTGACCAAATCGATGAAGCGTATCGAGTCGCCACCATGGCTCTTGGCCTGGATGGATTTTATAGAAATAATTTTGTCTGGTATTTCTGGCGATCCGACATGGCGCCATTTCGTCAGGACCCGCGATTTGCAGGGCTGGTTACTGAGCTGAGAATGGTTGATTACTGGCGCGAATATGGCTGGCCGGATGTCTGCCAACCGGCGGGCGACAGTTTGACTTGTAAATAGGTCAATTTGCAGAGTTACTGATACACACGCGAAAAATCAGGGACAGGCACCAATTAACTGACAATAAATAAGTGCCTGCTCCCAATTCAACCCAGCATCGGGAACATACCCTTGATACCGCTGGCGATGAATTCAACAGCGATGGCCGTGAGCATCAATCCCATGATACGGGTCATGATGTTAATACCGGTGGCGCCCATGCGAGCGGCGATCCAGGGAGACATGCGCAGCACCACCCAGACCACCAGGCTGAGCATGAGAATGCCCCCGGCAATGATCAGGCTGCCGACCACGCTGTCGGCCTTGTGTGCCGCCAGGATAACGGCACTGATGGCGCCCGGACCGGCAAGCAGGGGCATGGCCAGGGGCACGATGGCTACCGACTCTTTCTGGATGGATTCATCCGCTTCCTCAGTGGTCTGCTTCACCGGACTGGTCTTGGCCTGGAGCATGGAGATGGCCATCAGCAGCACAAGGATGCCGCCACCAACCCGGAAGGAGTCGATGGTGATGCCGAAGAATTGCAGCAAGAGGTCGCCGGCAAACAGCGCCACCAGGAGGATGATGGTCAGCCCCAGGGCTACCTGATTGGTGGTGTCACGACGCTGGGCGGCGCTCTCGTCTGCGGTCATGCTGATGAACATCGGAATCGCGCCGAACGGATTCACGATGGCCAGCAGGCCGACAAATATCTTCATGTAATCTGAATATTCCATATCTTGCTCAATCCATATGTCTGTCGACAATAACGGTGACAGTTACCTTAACTCTTTAGAGGACGGACTCCTTATACGGTGCCTGCCCCCATCCGAGATACTCCGCGGTGGAATGGGACGGGCCTGCGGCCCTCAGCGTCGCTACGCTCCACTGCCTGTCGGCCGGCTTCCTTAAGTCAAGAGTTAAGGTGCCTGTCACCCTAATTCGTAAGGGGACGGACTCCTTATACGGTGCCTGCCCCCATCCGAGATACTCCGCGGTGGAATGGGACGGGCCTGCGGCCCTCAGCGTCGCTACGCTCCACTGCCTGTCGGCCGGCTTCGCCGGCCTCGGTTGAACCACCTTCGGTGGTTCGAATTCCCCCGGTCACAGGAGCAATAAAAAAGCGCCCCGCTAGGGGGCGCTTTTTTATTGTTTGGTGGCAATCCGCCCGCCTTCCCAAGGCCAGTCCAATCCAGTCATCGCGGATTGATCCGTGTTGCCGTGTCCAGGCAAAACCACACCTG
>JAOTSW010000280.1 GCA_029864735.1 Chromatiales bacterium
CTTTCGGCCAAGTCCCTTGACCTGATCGCCGCCAACCTGGTGGGTGAGGGCAGGGCTTTCGACAAGGATACCAATGCGTTGGTGGCCTATTGGCCCGAGGGTTCCGAAGACCTGGGTAGTGGTTCAAAAATTGAACTGGCCCGGTTGCTGCTGAACTTGATTGCCAGGCGTTTTCGAGCTGAGGATGCCTGAGCTGACGTTACGACTACCCTAAAGGTTTGATTTGCCATGCAAAGTATTCAGCTAAAAATTCTTGATCCGCGCCTGGGTGCGGAGTTTCCGGTACCCGATTACGCCACCAGCGGTTCTGCGGGTATGGATTTGCGTGCCTGCCTGGACAAGACCCTGGTCCTTGAACCGGGTCAGACTGAGTTGATACCAACAGGTATGGCGATTCACATTGATGATCCGGGTCTGGCTGCAGTGTTGTTGCCCCGTTCAGGCCTGGGACACAAGCATGGCATCGTGCTGGGAAATCTCACCGGACTTATCGATTCGGATTACCAGGGCCAGGTGTTTGTTTCATGCTGGAACCGCAGTAGCCATCCGTTCACCATCGAGCCGGGCGACAGGATTGCCCAGATGGTGATCCTGCCGGTGGTGCAGGCCCGCTTCGAGATCGTCGAGGAGTTTTCAGACAGCAAGCGCGGTACCGGCGGCTTTGGCTCGACCGGTCAGCAGTAGAGGCGGCCGGCTAGTATTTGGACTTCAATTCCTGGAAACGCTTGATATCGCGGTTGAAACTGGCAACCAGTTCTTCTCGCTGCTGGGTGCGCCGATTCAGCATATCCCGGTATTTTTCAACGTTGGCCGCGGTTTCCATCAGCTCGGTGGTGAGGTTATCGGGAACCGGGCGCTTGTCTGACAGCGGATCGTAGGGATAGTTGTACCGCTGGGCTTCAATTTCCAGGGCGGCCATGCGCTCTTCCAGGCTCTTAAGGTAATTCGCTGCGATCAGGTCCTGCTGCTTGAGATCTGCCAGGCGGGCTTCGCGCAAGCGCTCAATATCAGATACCCGCTCATAGGATTTGAGCAATTGCTGGTCGTAGGCGTCGAGTTCCTGGCGAATACGCTCTTGCTCGGCACGGGCTGCGATTTGCTCCTTGCTGAGTTCTCCTTCTTCCACACCGATTCGCACGCCGCCTTCATTAAAGCGTTCGTGTCTATCCTTGGCATACTCGGGAGGAATATGGTCGCCGTAATGGATCACGCCGTTTTCGTCCACCCACTTGTATAGCTCCGCGTGCGCCGGAGCGCCCAGGAGCAGGATGGCCAGGATGCTGGCGTTGACTAGACTCTTTTTCACCTGTCTTTTATAGCACATGAATCCGTAGGGGTACTCTTGGAAGTTTGCCAAACTGTGTCCCAGTTCAAACAATGCCGGCCGTTATCGTAAGCCACCTTGCCTGAACTAGATTCCGTAACTTGCCCGATATGCGCTGACCGCTTCCAGGTCTTTCGCCCGGGCGGGGTCTTGCTGCAGGTAGCCCACCAGGTCGCTCAGGCCCACTATGCGTGTAACCGAGAGGCCCAGGTCCGCTTCTGCTTCCTGCACGGCCGACAGTTCGCCCTGGCCTCGTTCCTGGCGGTCCAGCGCGATGGCCACGCCGGCGGCAATTGCCCCATTCTCACGAATGATCTCCACCGACTCGCGAATCGCCGTTCCTGCGGTGATCACGTCATCGACGATCAGCACCCGGCCTTTCAGGGGCGCACCCACCAGGTTTCCACCTTCGCCGTGGGCCTTGGCTTCCTTGCGATTATAGGCATAGCCAACATTGACGCCATGGTCACGATACAAGGCTGCCGCAGTCAGTGCGGCAAGTGAAATACCCTTGTATGCGGGGCCGAAAAGCATATCGAATTCTTGCCCGGAGTCGACGATGGCCTGTGCGTAGTATCTGCCAAGGCCATCCAGCGCCTGTCCGTTGCAAAACAGGCCGGCGTTGAAGAAATAGGGGCTTTTCCTGCCTGACTTAAGCGTGAACTCACCGAAGCGCAGTACGCCCAATTCCAGCGCCAGGTCCAGAAATTCTCTCTTGTATGCTTGCATGATCGGTCCTCCAGGCGGGCATTATCCATTAATCCCGGGTCCGGCAGAACCGCTATTTTTTCTGACCTCTCTCGGAGCCGGCCGGAAAACGCGGTAGGATACCGGGCTTTTGAGAGTGGGCCGTCCATGCGAGTAATTACCGCCAATGTAAATGGCATTCGCGCTGCAGAGCGTAAGGGGTTTTTTGATTGGCTTGCCGCGCAAGACGCGGACGTGGTCTGCATCCAGGAGACCAAGGCCCAGGAATTTCAACTGGAGGCGGACGCCTTCAGGCCTGATGGCTATCACTGTTATTACCTGGACGCTGAAAAGAAGGGCTATAGCGGTGTGGCGATATTCAGTCGTGTGAAGCCCAGCAAGGTATTGCGGGGCCTGGGTTGGGATGAGTTTGACCGCGAGGCTCGCTACCTGGAAGCCCAGTTTCCGGGCTTGAGCGTGGTGTCCCTGTACCTGCCCTCGGGATCCTCCAGTGAATTGCGCCAGGAGGCCAAGTACCGCTTCCTTGATCAAT
>JAOTSW010000281.1 GCA_029864735.1 Chromatiales bacterium
GGAGGTCTTGCCATGCATCAACTCGGCAGCAGAAATAATCTGGCCGCCAAATACACTGACAATTGACTGGTGGCCCAGGCACACGCCCAGCACCGGAATATGTCCTGCAAAGGCGCGAATCATGTCGCAAGACACACCGGCACCTTCGGGCCGGCCCGGACCGGGAGAGATCACCAGGTGGGTGGGCTCAAGAGCTTTGGCCTCTTCCAGGGTAATTTCGTCATTGCGATACACCAGCGTTTCCGCCCCCAGTCCGCGAAATGCCTGGACCAGGTTATAGGTGAACGAATCATAGTTATCGATCAACAAGAGCCGTTGGCTCATAAGCCCTCCTGCGCCATGGCCAACGCGCGTCGCAAGACGCGGCTCTTGGCCAGGACTTCTTCATACTCTGCCTGGGGCTGGCTGTCGGCTACGATGCCCGCCCCGGCCTGGAAACAGTACTTGCCGCCCTGGAAGACGATGGTGCGAATTGCGATGGCCTGGTCCATGTCGCCACCATTGCCGAAATATCCGATGGTGCCTGCGTAAAGACCCCGTCCCACCGTTTCATACTGGTCTATGAGCTGCATGGCCCGCACCTTGGGCGCCCCCACCAGGGTTCCGGCAGGAAAGGCCGCCGCAAACAAATCCATGGCATCTTTGCCCTCATCCAGGATTCCACTGACCCCGCTGACGATATGCATGACATGGCTGTAGCGTTCAATGGCCCGGTAGGGATCCACGTGCACCGTGCCGGTGCGGGCAACCCTGCCCAGGTCATTTCGAGCCAGGTCCACCAGCATGACGTGTTCGGCGCCTTCCTTGGGGTCCGCCAACAGGTCCTGTTCATGCATCCGATCGGACTTGCTGTCATGGCCTCTTGGACGGGTGCCTGCAATGGGGCGCAGGGAGGCGGTGCTACCGTGCAGCTTCACCAGCGCCTCCGGTGAGGATCCCGCAACGGTAACGTCGTCCAGCTCACAGAAATACATGTAGGGAGACGGGTTCAACAAGCGCAGCGCCCGATACACATCGAAGGGCGGCAGATCTGTCTCACCATGAAATGCCACCGACAAGACCAGCTGGTAGACGTCTCCGGCGTGAATATTTCCCTGGGCCTCCAGCACCGCCTGCTTGAACTGCTCTGGCGACATGCTGGCCTGGGCCGGCTCGTAGCTACCGCCTACCTTGCCCTGGGGAATGGCGCCGCGCAGCGCCTGGACGATCTTGCCCTTCAGGACTGCACGCTGTTCCTCGCTGCCCTCATGCAGCAATGCCATGCGCCGGGTCAGGTGATCGAACACCAGCACTGACCGAGGCGCCACGTAAATAGCATCGGGGGTTTCAAGTCGTCCCGGCCTGGCTGCATCAAGGCGCTCGAAGTAACGAACCACGTCATAACCGGCGGCTCCCACCAGTCCGCCTTTGAAGGGCAACTCGTCACCCGCGGGCTTCATCTGTGGGGCCATGTCCAGGGCCTTGCGGAAACCGTCCAGCAGTTCCTGCTGGTTCCGGGGTTTGCCATGGGACTCGCCGTTGATGCTCAGACCAGACTCGTCCAGCCGCAGCTTGACCGCCTCTCCCAGTCCAATGAAAGAGTAACGAGCCAGGTGCTCTCCGCGCTCCACGCTCTCCAGCAGGAAGCGAGGTTCGAAATCACGCAGCTTCAGATAGGCCGATACCGGCGTATCCAGGTCAGCGATTATGTCGAAAATCTTTTGCATCTTGCTCCTCGATTCGATTCTTTGCCCCGGGGAGCAGGCATAAAAAAACCCATCCCCGGTTGCGGAGATGGGTCGTTGCGTTTCGCTTCGTCACGTCAGCCCGATACCATCTCCGTGGTACGGCGCCACCACCACTGGGAGACCTGCTGCTGGCTGTTGCGTGAATTGATCATGGGCCGAGTATGTCTGGGCACCTGTAGCAGGTCAACCCCGATCGCCCAGCCTAAATATCGTAGATCAGTGGCAGGACAATGCTGAAGCCCAGCCACATGATGATGGTCAGGGGTAAGCCAACCCGCACGAAGTCCGAGAAACGATAGCCACCGGCACTAAGAATCAGCAGGTTGGTCTGGTAACCAATCGGGGTGGCGTAACTCATATTTGCCCCAAACAGCACCGCCAGGACGAATGGTTCAGTGGGCACGCCCAATTGCTGGGCGATGCCAATCGCGATGGGCGTTCCAATGACCGCCGCAGCGTTGTTGGAGACCACGTTGGTCATGATCGCCATGACCAGCATCAACATACTGAGCATCGCTGGCACGGACAGGCCGGAGGCACCGGCCACGAACAACTGCGCCAGGTAATCCGCAGCGCCGGTACGCAACATGGCGAGACCCAGGGCCAGGCTGGTGACGATGATCAATACCACCGGCGCGCTCAGGGAGCCCAGGGCATCACGCCAGTTAAGGCAGCGGGTGGCGAGCATCATGCCGACACCCCCAAGGGCCGCCACGGATATGGGCAGCAGGTTCAGGGCAGCGAAGGCGATCACGATCACCATAATCGCTATGGCGCGGGACGCACGATGGGTATGGGGAAGGTCCATGGTTCCATCGAGCACCAGCATCTGGCC
>JAOTSW010000021.1 GCA_029864735.1 Chromatiales bacterium
AGAAGAAGGTAGCCAGCAAGAAGAAGGTGGCCAGCAAGAAGAAGGTGGCCAGCAAGAAGAAGGTTGCCAGCAAGAAAAAGGTAGCCAGCAAGAAGCGAGTAGTTCGCAAGAAGAAATAATTGCCGGAAGGCGGCTGTTTCCTGGCGGATCACCCTCCAGATAGAAACGCGGAAAAGACCGGCTGATTTGCCGGTCTTTTTTTGCCCGAATACGGGGCAGCGCCTCTCCGGTCTTTAGTGAAGGCGGTTTTTGCGCTACCGTCTTCGCTGGCAGCTTCATTTGGAATTACTCGAGATCAAGGTAATAAACATGGATTGGAAAACGCTGTACATGGGTGTCCTCTTGGCTTTTGTCCTCAATCTCGGGGGTTGCAAGGATTTGCACCAGAGTGTCGACCTTGATCGCCACAAATACAGTAATCTGCGCACCTCCATGAACAAGAGTGATGTGATGGTGTTCGAGGCGAAGGCGACCCTGGAAGCTCCCGTGGACAGTGAGTCTGGCGAAGCCATCAGGATGCAGTGGCTGGAGGGTTGGCTGGCTCAACGAGGCCAGTGTGGAAATGGTTACGAGGTGATTGAGCGCCGTCCCTACCAGAGAAACGACGCGAACCCTTATGGGTTTGATCTACGTTACGAGGTGCGGTGCAAAGCGACTCCGGCGAGTTCTGCGGACTAGCCTCGTAAGCGCTGGTTCAATCAAATGCTTCCGATAATCATTATTGTCTTGTTGTTCGCCGGCTTGCTCGCGCTGCCGTCATTCTGGGTTCAAAGGGTAATGCGGCGCTACAGTGAGCCCGGGGACCGTTACCCGGGCAGTGGCGGGGAGTTGGCCAGGCACCTGCTGGATGAATTGCATCTCCAGGACGTGTTAGCCGAGGTGACTGATTCGGGAGACCACTATGATCCGGTTGCCCGGGCGGTGCGTCTCAGCAAGGCAAACTTCCACGGCAAGTCCCTGACCGCCGTGACGGTGGCCGCCCATGAGGTCGGTCACGCGCTGCAGCATCGGGATAGTTACCGCCCGTTTATGCTGCGACAACAGATGGTTCAATTGTCGATATTCGCCCAGAAGCTTGCAGGCGTGATGCTGATACTCGCTCCCCTGCTGGCACTGCTTGCGCGCTCGCCCAGGCTGGCGAGCCTGGCGCTGTTTGCGGGCGTGTTGAGCATGTTGATGTCCTCGCTGGTACATCTTGTGACTTTGCCGACGGAACTGGATGCCAGCTTCGGTCGCGCTTTGCCCATCATGCAGCAAGGCGGATTCTTGAAGTCAGGGGATGAGCCGCACGCCCGAAGGGTGTTGAAAGCGGCAGCATTGACTTATGTGGCAGCGTCCCTGGTGAGTATCCTGAACCTGGGGCGCTGGCTTACGGTGCTTCGCCGGTAGGCAACAGTCGGTGATGAACCTGCTGGCCGACGGCCAGTCCCAGTGTGTCACTGATCCCGCCATTGAGTTCCAGGACGGCAATAGCCGGCCCACCCGAGGCGATGCTCGCCAGTGAGTGAGGCTCGGCGTTCCGCGCAATCCGGATAATCCGCCCGTCTGCGCCTATAAAAATTATGTCCAGGGGTATGTAGGTGTTCTTCATCCACATGCTGACCCGCCCCGGCCTGTCGTAGAGAAACAGCATGCCGACATCTTCCGGCATTTTTCGAACAAACATCAGCCCCCGGCTGCGTTCCTCGCTGGAGCGGGCCAGGTGAACCCGGAACTCTTGGTTATTGGATTCCGAGACCTGGATGGTGAGTAGCTCATTGGGAGAATCAATATTCTGCGATGCCCGGGTGGGGGTTGCGAAAAACGCCACCAGCAAACAGAAAGTGGCCCCACAGGCCGTGATCCCGAATCTTGTCCCAGTCATAGCCAGTTTCATAAGCCGCCGCTTGTGGAGTGATTTCAATGGACTAGCCTAGTGCAAGCGTTGATTCGGAACAATCTCGGTGTCCCGGGCCGTAGTTGTTTCGCCGAAGTTGCGCGAAATCGGGTGGCGCGCCGCCGCCGTCAAGATACACTTCCAGCATGACTGAGCACAGAGATTACCAGCGCATTCAAAAGGCCATTGAGTACATGGCGAATAACTGGAGGGATCAACCGTCCCTGGAACAGCTTGCCCGTGGGGTGGAGTTGAGCACGGCCCACTTCACCCGCCTGTTTACACGCTGGGCGGGTATATCTCCCAAGCAATACTTGCGTGCGCTTACCCTGGAAAGGGCAAAAGACGAATTGCTTGCCGGTCGCGATCTTCTTTCCACCAGCCAGGCCCTGGGTCTTTCCGGTCCCGGCCGACTGCATGATCTGTTTGTTGACATCGAGGCCATGACTCCCGGTGAGTACAAGCGCGCTGGGGCGGGTCTGGAAATACGTCATGCCTGGACCCGGACGGATTTTGGCTTGTGCCACGTTGCCGCGACTCAAAGAGGGCTGTGTTCGGTCAGCTTTCAGGACAAGCAAACCGCGGCGCCACTGGAGCAGTTGCTGGCAGACTGGCCAGCCGCGCGACTTGTGGAAGATCAATCTGTCCCTGTGGTCCTGAACCGCGCATTAGCTGCCCTGGCCGCGGGAGATAAACCAGAAGCCATGAGGGTGATGGTCAGGGGAACCAACTTCCAGGTCCAGGTTTGGCGTGCGCTTTTGCGCATACCCTTGGGATTCACCGTGTCATATGGCGAGCTGGCCGCGGAATTGGGTCGACCGTCCGGAGCCAGGGCGGTGGGTTCGGCAGTTGGCGCCAACCGGATAGGGTTTCTGATTCCCTGTCACCGGGTCTTGCGCGCCGGGGGCGCACTGGGTGGATACCGCTGGGGAGAGCCCAGAAAACGCGCCATACTCGCCTGGGAACTTGCCCGCGGTGCTCGACAACTGCCTCGCGATTAGGCACTACTCCGGAAAAGTTTTTCGTCCTGCAGTTTGACGGCAAGAGCGGATGGGCTAAGGTAGATAGCCCACCAGGATGAATGCAGGGTAGTCGGTTGCGTAGACATGTTCTTGGTTTAAAAACCTTTGTTGTTTTGTCGTTGTTCGTGACGGCTTCCCATGGCCAGTCCAAGGGCCTGCGTGCACCGCCCAGCGAGCAACCCGTGCTGCACGAAATCGTTCAGCAGGTTTCTCCCGAGAGACTGGAATCTGATGTCAGGAAGCTGGTGAAGTTTGGTACCCGTCATACCTTGTCGGAGACCAAGTCAAAGACCCGCGGTATCGGTGCTGCGCGGGCCTGGATTCAATCCCGGTTCGAGGAGATTTCCCAGGAATGCGATACCTGCCTTGAAGTGAAGAGGCAGATTTGGGTGGTTGAGGGCGAAGAGCGCATTCCCGGGCCTACCGAGATCGTCAATATCCTGGCTGTCCAGCGCGGTGCGACCGACCCGGATCGCTACGTGGTTATCACCGGTGATATTGATTCCCGGGTAAGCGATGTGATGGATGCAAAGTCCGACTCGCCTGGGGCTAATGACAATGCTTCAGGTGTTGCTGCTGTGCTCGAAACCGCGAGAATCCTGTCCAAGTACAAGTTCTCCGCATCGATTGTTTACGCCGCTCTCTCCGGTGAGGAGCAGGGCCTGTTTGGTGGCAAGGCCATGGCGACCAAGGCATTGGCCGATGGTTGGCGGATCGATGCCGTCCTGAATAACGACATGATCGGGAATATCCAGGGGATTAACGGGATCATCGACAATACCCATGCGAGAATCTTTTCCGAGGGCACACGGGCAGTGGAAACCCCCGAAGAGGCTGGCCAGCGACGCTTCCAGGGTGGCGAGGTGGATTCTGCCTCAAGGAACCTTGCCCGCTACATAGACCGTCTGGCTGATGGCTACATTCCCAATATGGATACCATGCTGATTTACCGACTTGATCGTTTTGCTCGTGGCGGCCATCACCGGCCCTTCAATGAGGCGGGATTCCCGGCGGTAAGAATCATGGAGGCGAACGAGAATTACAATCGTCAGCACCAGGATGTCCGGGTCGAAAACGGCATTGCCTATGGGGATGTCATTGAAGGCGTGGATTTCAACTATGCCGCCAAGCTTACCGCCCTGAATGCGGTGGCCCTGGCTTCTATGGCCTGGGCGCCACCTGCGCCCACCGGGGTGAAAATCAGTGGTGCTGTGAGTGCTGATACAAGCCTGAGTTGGGAGCTTCCCGGTAGGCGTATTGCGCCTCACCTTGCCGGTTATCGAATTTACTGGCGCCTTACGGATTCTCCCGTATGGACGGACAGTATTTACGTGGGTAATGTAGATTCATATGTTCTGGAAAACATTGTTATAGACAACTTCTATTTTGGAGTTGCGGCAGTCAGCCAGACCGGCTTTGAAAGTCCGGTGGTGTTTCCGGGACCGGCCGGTGCCTTTGGAAGACAGGTCAGGGATGAATGAAATCTAAAAGGATTCGCAGATGGCTGATACTGCTGGTGACAGTGGTAGTCATCGTCATTGCTTATTCCTATGTCAACCGTCCCAGGCCGATCCAGGTGGCTCTGTATGAAGTAGCTGCCGGCGAAGTCAAGGCCAGCGTCGCGAACACTCGTGCCGGAACCGTCAAGGCCTGTCGCAGGGCCCGTATGTCCCCCGCCATGGGTGGCCAGATTGCCGGTCTGCCCGCTCGTGAGGGCGCCCAGGTAAAGCAGGGCGATATCCTGATGGAGCTGTGGAACGAAGATCTGAAGGCCCAGTTGGCCCTCACCCAGCGCGAGACAGATGCGTCCAGGGCAAGGACCGGCGAGGCCTGCGCCACCGCAGATGTTGCCGAGAGAGAATCCCATCGTCTGCTTAGCTTGCAGAGCAAGGGCCTTGCTTCGGAGGAAGCGGTGGATGTGGCGGTGGGTACTGCCAAGGCCAGTGCCGCCTCCTGTGACGCTGCCCGGGCTATGGTCAGGGTCAGCCAGGCAAGGGAAACGGTTGCCCAGGCTGCGCTGGAACGAACCTTGCTCAGGGCCCCGTTCGACGGGTCTGTGGCCGAGGTTAACGGTGAAGTCGGCGAGTTTGTGACGCCATCACCAGTGGGAATTCCCACGCCCCCCGCAGTGGATCTGATCGACAACAGTTGTTTGTATGTCACCGCCCCCATTGATGAGGTGGACGCTCCGGCAATTCGCGCAGGTATGCCGGCCAAGATCAGCCTGGACGCATTCCCCAGGGAAAATTTCACGGGTACTGTGCGCAGGGTTGCACCCTATGTCCTGGACCTGGAGAAACAGGCCCGTACGGTTGAGATCGAGGTGGAAGTCGCGCAACTGGAGGAGCTGGAGCTGCTGGCCGGTTACAGCGCCGACGTGGAAGTTGTCCTGCAGGTGCGTGAAAACGTATTACGAGTACCCACCCAGTCGGTCCTGGAAGATTCGACGGTGCTGCTGTATTCAGACATTGACGGTGTACTCGAATCCAGATCGGTGAAGCTTGGTGTGGCCAATTGGGAATACACAGAGATTGAATCCGGCCTCAAGGCGGGCGACCGGATCGTCCTGTCGGTTGATCGGGAAGGCGTGAGCGAGGGCGTCCCGGTTCGACCCGAGTCATGATCACTCTTGAGGGCATCAACCGGATTTTCCAGGTTGGCGACCAGCAGGTTCATGCCCTGGATGACATCAGCCTGACGATCCAGCCGGGAGAGTACCTCTCTCTCATGGGCCCATCCGGATCAGGCAAATCCACCCTGTTGAATATCCTCGGCTTGCTGGACAAGCCAACCTCGGGTCGTTATTTGCTGGAGGGACGGGAGGTCACCAGCCTGAGTGATGACGAACAGGCCAGTGTGCGCGGTGAGAAAATCGGTTTCGTTTTCCAGTTCTTCCACCTTGTGCCGCGCATGAGCGCCTTCGAGAACGTGGAGTTGCCCCTGGTGCTTGCCGGGATGGCGCCCTCGGTCCGGCGCGAGCGAGTCCATGTGATTCTGGAGCAACTGGGCCTGATGGACCGTGCTCATCACCGTCCCGATCAACTATCCGGCGGCCAGCGCCAGCGCATAGCGATTGCGCGGGCCACCATCATGAAGCCTTCCCTTTTGCTGGCCGATGAACCCACGGGAAACCTGGATAGCAGGTCCGGGACGGATGTGGTGGAAGTGCTGGAGCAACTGAATGCCGGCGGGATTACCCTGGTGGTGGTGACTCATGACGGCCAGGTGGGAAAACGGGCCGGTCGACGCTTGCGCATGGTGGATGGCGCCATCGTCAAGGACGAGCGGGGATGAGACTGGGCGATACGGGCAAGTTTGCCGCCCAGTCCCTGATCAGGGCACGGGGGCGAACTCTGCTGATGTTGCTGGCAATGTCTATCGGTGTCTCGGCGGTGGTTATTCTCACCGGCCTGGGAGAAGGCGCCAGGCGATTTGTCACCGGTGAATTTGCCTCCCTGGGAACCAACCTGGTGATCGTGATTCCCGGGCGATCAGAAACCACCGGGGGGGCGGCGGCGCTGATGGCCGGCGAAACGCCTCGTGACCTGACGGTGGATGATTACCTTGCCCTGAGTCGCAACCCCCTGGTGAGCCTGGCGGCGCCGGTAATGGTTGGCGCGGCAGGGGCGGCCCGGGGGCGGCTTGAGCGCGAGATTTCCGTTGTCGGGACCACCAGCGAGTTTCTCAAGATTCGCCACCTGAGTATGGACAGGGGCAAGTTCCTGCCCGGCGGAGATCCCTCCCGGGCCGTAAACGTTTGCGTGATCGGCGAGAAAATAAAACAGGAATTATTCGGAAAGGAACAGGCCCTGGGTGAATGGCTGAGGCTGGGTGATCGGAGATTCCGTGTCATCGGCGTCCTGGCTACAGGAGGGCGGTCAATAGGCGTGGATATCCAGGAACTGGTGGTCATCCCGGTGGCATCTGCCCAGGCATTGTTTAATTCCCCCGGCCTGTTCCGGATCCTGGTGGAGGCCCGCAGTCGCGATGTCATGCCCAGGCTGCAGGACCAGATTCGCCGCACCATCGCCGAACGCCACCAGGGCGAGGAAGACGTTACGGTGGTGACCCAGGATGCGGTGCTGGCCACGTTTGACAATATTCTCCGGGCGCTGACCTTTACTGTTGGAGGAATTGGCGCCATCAGCCTGGCGGTGGCCGGCATATTGATCATGAACATCATGTTGGTGGCGGTCAGCCAGAGAACCCGGGAAATCGGCCTGCTCAAGGCGGTGGGAGCCACCCGCGGGCAGGTAACCATGCTGTTTCTCAGTGAAGCAGTCCTTCTGGCCTCGCTTGGCGGATTGCTAGGCTTGTTGCTGGGCTATCTCGGCACGACGGCTATTCATGGTGTTTACCCGGATATGGATAGCCAGGCCCCGCTCTGGGCGGTGCTGGCGGCGATTGGCGTGTCGTCGCTGACGGGGCTGGTGTTCGGCATTGTGCCAGCGCGCCGGGCAGCGGCCCTGGAGCCGGTGGAGGCCCTGAATGGATAAACCGGGATGCATGAACGGCCTGCTGATCCATGAGCCGGAGGTGGGCTAATGCGGAGCCGGGACTTTGTCGGATTTTCCCTGTCCTCGGTGATGGCTCACCGTACCCGCAGCATCCTGACTACCATGGGCATCGCCGTGGGCATTGCAGCGGTGGTGTTGCTCACCTCCATAGGCGAAGGCGTCAATCGTTTCGTGCTCGCCGAATTTACCCAGTTTGGCACCAACATTGTCGCCATCAATCCGGGCAAGGCCACCACATTTGGTGCGCCCACCGGCGTGTTCAATACCGTAAGACCGCTGTCCCTGGAGGACTCCGACGCCCTGAACAGGATCCCTTACGTTACCTCGGTGGTTCCAGTGGTCCAGGGTAATGCCGAGGTGGAGGGCAGTGGCCGCCAACGCCGCACCATGGTGTATGGCGTGGGAAGCCAGTTCCCCGAGGCCTTCAAATTCCTGGTAGCGGCGGGGGACTTCCTGCCTGACGATGATCCGCGGGCTCCACGTGCTTATGCGGTATTGGGTTCCAAGCTGAAGAGTGAATTGTTTGGTGATGCTAATGCCCTGGGAGAACGCATCAGGGTTGGGGGCGACCGGTACCGGGTGGTTGGCTACATGCAATCCAAGGGCCAGGTGCTCGGATTTGACCTGGATGACACGGTGTACATACCGGCGGCCAGGGCACTGGATTTGTTCGGTCGGGAAGGCCTCATGGAAATCGATGTGCTGTACGCCGAAGGCGCTCCCGCCGATGAGGTCGTGGCCGGCGTGAACCGGGTGCTGGTAAGCCGGCACGGGGGCGAGGATTTCACCGTGACCACCCAGCAGCAGATGCTGGACGTGCTGGGTTCGGTGCTTGGCGTGCTGACCTTTGCGGTGGGTGCCCTGGGCGGAATTTCCCTGCTGGTTGGCGGGGTGGGGATTCTTACTATCATGATCATCGCGGTGCGTGAGCGGACCTCGGAAATCGGACTTTTGCGGGCCCTGGGTGCTACCCGGCAACAAATTCTGAGGGTGTTCCTGGGAGAAGCGGTGATCTTGTCGTCCCTGGGTGGCCTGATGGGCCTGGTGCTGGGTATCGGCGGGGCCTGGTTGCTGCACCTTGCGATACCGGCCATGCCGGTGCATACCCCCGTTAGCTATATCCTTATGGCCGAAGCGATGGCCGTGGTAATCGGCCTGGCGGCGGGGGTCACCCCTGCACGCAGGGCCGCCGCCATGGAGCCTCTTGAGGCGCTGCGCGCCGAGTAAATTCCCGTGTTCCCGGGGGGTGGTCACAAGCTCCATACCCATCTGCTCTGTTGCTGTGCCGCATCATTTAACCTCGCCGTCCAGATTTTCGCGCCGCCCGGCTCGGGATGCTGGTCATCCGGTGTAGCCTGGCAGTGTTAAGAAGGCGCACATCGGGTTATCCTTCGCACTTTCGCGCCGGCGCTGCCGGCCATTTATTTTGCTTTTGCCGGGCCGCGGGACCAGCGGTCTTGTGCCAGAATGCCGACAGTGGTGCCCCGACTCGGGGTGCAGGGGAGTAAGTTGAAACCAACCGATACGACCAAGCCGGAATACTTTCATCGCGTGGTGGATTGCCAGTACGCTTGTCCGGCCCATACTGATGTACCAGAGTACATCCGCATGATTTCCCAGGGGCGTTATACAGACGCATACATGGAGAATCGCAAGTCGAACATTTTCCCGGGCATCCTGGGTCGCGTGTGTGATCGTCCCTGTGAGCCAGCGTGTCGCCGTGGGCGCGTGGAGGAAAAGCCGGTAGCCATCTGTCGGCTTAAACGTGTCGCCTCGGATCACCGGGACGAGGTGGCAGATCGGCTACCCAAGGCGCCTGAGCAAAAAAATGGCAAGCGGGTGGCCCTGGTCGGTGCAGGATGCGCCTCCCTGGCTGTTTGCAACGACCTGATGCCCCTGGGTTACGAGTGCACCATTTTCGAAGCCCTGGATATCGCTGGCGGATTGATGCGCACCAACATTCCTTCTTTCCGTCTCCCCGCCAAGGTGCTGGACGAGGAAATTGGATACATCGTGGACATGGGCGTGGACCTGCGCCTGAATTCACCGGTGAAGAGCATGAAGGCCTTGCTTGATGAAGGCTACGACGCCGTGTTTATCGGCAGTGGCGCGCCCAAGGGCAAGGACCTGGATATACCGGGTCGCTGGGACAGTGATCGAATTCATGTTGGTATCCAGTGGCTGGAATCCGTGGCTTTCGATCATGTTGAAAGTATTGGCAAGCAGGTGCTGATCATTGGCGTCGGCAACACCGCCATGGATTGCTGCCGCACTTCACTGCGCCTGGGTGCCGAGAATGTGAAGGTCATGGCCCGCCGTCCCCGCCAGTTTTTCAAGGCATCCGCCTGGGAACTGGAGGACGCCGAGGAAGAAAATGTCGATATCGTGGTCAATCATTCACCCAGGGCATTTGTGGTGGAAGAGGGCGTTCTCAAGGGCATGCTGTTCGACGTGATGGAATACGATATTGATGAGAATAATCGTGTCACCGACAGTCGCGTCGTGGATGAGATCATGATTCCCTGTGACGACGTGGTGCTGGCTATTGGCCAGGAAAACGCCTTCCCATGGGTTGAGCGTGATCTAGGTATCGAGTTCGACAAATGGGATGTGCCGGTGGTGGACGAGGTCACCCACGAGTCCACGCTTCCCGGTGTGTTCTTCGGTGGCGATGCGGCTTTTGGTCCCAAAAATATCATCTGGGCAGTTGAGCATGGCCACCAGGCGGCCATATCCATTCACCAGCATTGCCACGGCAAGGACGTGGCCGAGCGCCTGCCCAACCGACTGAATCTGCTGGCCACCAAGATGGGCCCCTACGAGTGGAATTTCTCCAATCGCTTTGACGGTTCCGAGCGGCGCATCGTGCCCAGCGTGGACCTGGTGAATCGCTTCAAGAACCTGGATGTGGAAGTCGAGTTGGGCTTCACTGCTGAGCAGGTCGCCGCCGAGGTAGAGCGCTGCCTCAACTGCGACGCGCAAACTGTGTTTACTGATAATTTGTGCATCGAATGCGATGCCTGTATCGACATTTGCCCGGTGGACTGTCTTGCGATGCTGCCGGATGCAGAGGAGCCGGTGCTGCGTGACGGTCTGAAGGCCAAGGCGACCAATATTCAGCAGCAGTTGTTCGTGTCGGGCCCCCTCAAGCACACCGCAAGGTTGATGGTGAAAGACGAGGACATCTGTGTGCATTGCGGTCTGTGCGCCGAGCGTTGTCCCACCGGTGCCTGGGATATGCAGAAGTCCAGGATTCTTATTCCTTATGCTGCAGATCATGCAGATGCGAAACGGTGGCAGGCGAAATCATGAGCCAGGTGAATAATTTCGTTATCAAGCTGGCCAACGTTAACGGCACCGGCTCGGCAAGCGCCAACGGACTTGTCATGAAAGCCATCTTCAGGATGGGTGTGCCGGTGGTGGGCAAAAACATCTTCCCCTCCAATATCCAGGGATTGCCGACATGGTTTGAAATCCGCGTTTCCCGGGAGGGTTACCTTGCCCGTTCTGGCGAGGTGGACGTGATGGTGGCGATGAATGGACAAACCTTTGATCGCGACTTGAAGGAAGTCAGTCCCGGTGGCGTGCTTTTGTACGATTCCACTTGGCCCCGGGAACGAAGCATCAAACGCCATGATGTCACCGTACTGGGCATACCCCTGGCCAGGATGTGCAATGAGACGTTCGAGAATCCTCGCGCCCGAATCCTGATGAAAAATATGTCCTACGTGGGCGCGCTTGCCGCCCTGCTGAACCTGGACATGGCGGTGCTGAGGGAGTTAATCGAGGAACAGTTTGCCAGCAAGAAAAAATTGGTCGGCGCAAATATCCAGGCAATCGAACTGGGTTATAACTACGCGCTGGAAAATTTCAAATGCCCGCTGGCATCGCATATTGAGCCCATGGACAAGACCGCCGGTCACATCATGATCGACGGGAACACCGCCGCTGCCCTGGGATGCGTGTACGCCGGCGCAACGGTGGGTGCCTGGTACCCGATTACCCCGTCCACCTCGATGATGGACGCCTTCCGCAGCTTCAGCGAGAAGACCCGGGTAGACAAGGAAACCGGCGAGAAAAACTTCTGTATTATCCAGGCCGAGGACGAACTTGCTGCCATTGGCATGGTTATCGGTGCCAACTGGGCAGGCGCCCGTTCATTTACTCCGACCAGCGGTCCTGGGGTTTCATTGATGAGCGAATTCCTGGGGTTTGCCTATTACGCGGAAATACCGATGGTGTTGTTCAATATCCAGCGTGCCGGTCCGTCAACGGGTATGCCCACCCGCACACAGCAGTCTGACTTGTTGCTGTGTGCCTATGCCTCCCACGGCGATACCCGACATGTGCTGCTGATCCCTGATGACCCCCGGGAATGTTTCGACATGGCGGTGCAGGCGTTTGATTTGTCAGATCGCTTGCAGACTCCCGTCATGGTGCTCTCCGACCTGGATATCGGCATGAACGACTGGATGGTTCCGGAGCTTGAATGGGATGATAACTACCGTCCGGATCGCGGCAAGGTATTGACCGACGCTGACCTGGCCAAGGTAGAAAAATTCTACCGCTATGTAGATAGCGACGGGGACGGTATCACCTATCGCACATACCCTGGTGGAGATCCCAAGGGCGCGTATTTTGTGCGTGGCTCCAGTCACAACAAGTTTGGTGCCTACACGGAAAGCTCGGCCGAGTACAAGGAAGTGCTGGATCGACTGCTGGTGAAATGGGAGACCGCGAAGACGGTGGTTCCCGGGCCGGTGATTCGTTCCTCGGATCAACCTGGTCGCACCGCAATCGTCACCATGGGAAGTTGCGCTGCCGCTTGCCGAGAGGCGAGCCACAAGTTGGCCGCCAAGGGTATACACCTGGATTACATGCGGGTCAGGGCATTTCCCTTCGGTGAAGAGGTGGAGCAGTTCCTGGAAGAGCATGATCACATTATCGTAGTGGAGCAGAATCGGGACGCCCAGTTACGTACCTTACTGATGACCGAGACCAGGGTGCATAAGGATAAATTGCACTCCGTCCTGCACTATGACGGCCAACCCCTGGATTACCGCATCGTGGTTGCCGGCGTCGAAGAATTCCTGAGCAAGGGAGAAATGGCATGAGCTTTGTTTCCAAGCCAAGAATTATTCACAAGTCCCTGAAGAGAAATGCCCTGGGATTGACGGTCCGCGACTACGAGGGCGTGGCCACCACCTTGTGCGCCGGCTGTGGTCATGACTCAATCACCGCTGCCATCGTACAGGCGTTCTGGGAGATGGACATGCCGGCCCAACAAGTGGCAAAGATGAGTGGCATAGGTTGCTCGTCCAAGACCACCGGGTATTTCCTCAGCGCAGCCCATGGGGTGAACTCGGTGCACGGACGCATGCCCTCGGTGACCACCGGCGCCAACGCGGCGCGGCGGGACCTGACTTACATCGGCATATCCGGCGATGGCGATTCCATGTCCATCGGACTGGGTCAGTTCGCCCATGTGATCCGTCGTAACCTGGATATGTTGTACATGATAGAGAACAACGGCGTGTATGGACTGACCAAGGGGCAGTTCTCGGCCTCGGCGGACCTGGGCAGCCAGACCAAGAAGGGCGAGGCCAATCAGCAGCCCCCGATCGATCCGGTGAAAGCCAGCCTGGCAATGGGCGCGAGCTTCGTTGCAAGAGCTTTCTCCGGCGACAAGGAGCAACTGGTTCCCCTGATCAAGGCCGGACTGAGACACAAGGGATTCGCCCTGCTGGACGTGATCTCGCCTTGCGTGACCTTCAATGATCACGCCACCTCCACCAAGAGTTATGCCTACACCCGCGAGTACTATCATCCGGCAATTCACGCGGACTTCATTCCACCCAGTGAGGAAATTGTTGCCCGGTACGACGAGGGTGAAACCATGGACGTGCAACTGCACGATGGCAGCCATGTGATACTTCGCAAGGTGGACAAGGACTATGATCCCACCGACAGGGGCCGTGCCTTCAACTTCCTGATGGACGCCCAGGATCGGGGCGAAGTGGTGACGGGACTGCTGTATATCGACCAGAAGCAGGGCGATATGCACCAGCGTAGCGGCACCGCAAGCAAGCCCCTTGGACGTATGGAGCACCAGGAACTCTGCCCCGGATCAGAAGTCCTGAAGGATCTTCAGAAGGCCTATCGTTGAAAGTGGCGTCACGGCCTGATGGGTCGTGACGGTCATTCCCAGTTATTTGCCTGGGATTGAAAATTCTCGGTGTGGGCGGGCACCACGCAAAAGCGTTGTCCGGTGGGTGCCTGCATCACAACCCATTCCCTCACGTCACCGAGTCGCCTGGCGCCCAGTCTCTCCAGTCGGGCGACCTCGGCGGGAATATCATCGGTCTCAATATCCAGGTGTACCCGACTGGGGTGGTCCACGGTCTGGACCTCGATATGCATGTCCCGGGTTTTGCCCCGCAGGGCTCGGTATTTCTCTTCGCCGGCCCCTTTGCTGGCCTCGGCCGAAAGGCCCAGGGCCGCGGCCCAGAACGCCGCGGCCTCATCCATCTCGGCGTTCTCGCAATCGATAATAAAACCCCCAAGTCTGCTCTTGTGCACGGGCTTACTCCATTGAGGCTATCCGATCCCCGGGACGAATGGTCCCGCCGCGGACAATGGTTGCCCGCAGACCTCCGCGGTCGACCATGGTCTTGACCACCTTGGCAGAAGGAACCTGTCCGGTGGCGAACAGGCTCCCCAGGGTGGCGCAGGGTTGGCACAGGTCCACCGCCTCCAACAGGGTTTCACCCACCATGAACCGCTTGCCCAGCAGGGCATTCAAATCTACTCCCCGGGTCACCAGGTTGCGCCGGGTTTGCCAGGCGGCGACATCCAGGCCGGTTTCGCTGTTGAATTCGGCAACCTTTTCTTCTTCGATCAGGGTGAGCTGCTTGTCCGGGTCGGCACCTTGCTCCTTATAGCAACGGTCCCCCGGGATCCCTTTGCCGGCCACCAGCGCGGTTTCCTCGAGTCGGGTCAGCGGACCACCGGATTCGCCGGCAATAGTGATAGAAACAAGTTTTCCTGGCTGCTCGACTGACATGAATCCTCCGGGGTGGCGCGCTTGCTGAGGTAACGGTTTGCCATAGCATGCCTCGGAATGGGCGGCCTGTCTCGCAGGGTGCGTGGCTCAGTCCTGGGCCAGCGTGGCCAGTAACTTGTCCAGGTGTGCCGCAAAGGCCTTCTTGTCGGCCTGTCCCAGGGGTGGTGGCCCGCCGGTCTGCATGCCGCTGGCTCGCATGGTGTCCAAGAAATCCCGCATGTTCAGCCTGGCCCGAATAGTGTCGGCATTGAACAGTTCGCCCCTGGGGCTGAGCACGTGGGCGCCTTTTTCCATGGCTTCGGCGGCCAGTGGAATATCACTGGTGATGACCAGGTCGCCCCGGGCCAGCAAGCGCACGATTTCATCGTCTGCCACATCGAAACCGTGGGAGACCTGCATGGATCGGATCAGGGGTGAGGAGGGCGTGGAGAGGTAATGGTTGGCCACCAGGATGACTTGCACACGGCAGCGCTGGGCCGCTCGGAAAAGTATTTCCTTTATGGGAACCGGACAGGCGTCGGCGTCAACCCAGATCTGCATTGAAAGTCGGGCTCCCGGGCTCAGGAAGGGTCGGTCTTGCGGGGAGGCAAGTGGCCGTAGGGTTTGTCATCTTCGAAAACAAACTCGTGATCGCTCAGGTTTGCACCCAGCATCCGCAGGTACTCAGCCCCGAAAAATTCCATTGCCTTGTCCCGGTCACCCCTGAAGGCTTCCAGGTTGGCTGAATTGCTGGCCACCACGAAGGCGTTGAATCGCGCCGCAGCGTATAGCAGGGCCATACCCACATTTTCTCGATTCATCACATCCAGTTGGGAGTTGGCGACACTGATAAAAGAGTCCGCAAGTTGTCTGAATTTTTTGTCTAATTCGTCGTCTGCCATAGCTGATTGCCTGTTCTGTGCGTTTGGTGTTTGGCCCCATTGTGCCACGCCTCGGCCTGAATGCATCGCCAGGACCTTTTCACAGGCAAAAAAACGGCCGGGAAAAATTCCGGCCGTGCGTCAAAACGACGCCTTGGGATACGGGAGGGGGCCCGTTTAGTAAAGAACTCTTAGCACGCACAAATTCAGGTTTGTCTCCTAGCCCAGCTTCAAGGCTACAAATCGTTGGGAGTCGCCGCGCCGGACCAGGGCCAGGACGCTTTCGTCTCCATTCTTGCCGGCAGACTCCACCGCGTCGGACAGGGACTGGGGGGAGTCAACCCTGGACTGTCCGATGCGCATGATGACGTCGCCGGGGCGAAGGCCCTGGCGCGCCGCCGGAGAATTCGGGGTCACGCCGGTGACCAGGGCGCCTTCAACCGACTCATCCAGCCTGAGACGCTCGCGAGACTGCTCATCCAGTGGAGCAATTCTCAGCCCCAGCTTGCCTGTTTCACTGCTTGGCAGATTGCTGGCGACGATCTCCTGTTCGGGATCTTTCAAGGTGCCGATCTTGACGTCGATGTTACGTTTCTTGCCTTCACGCCAGACCGAGACGGGGACCTTCTGGTCGGGCCTGGTCTTGGCCACCAGGCGCACAAGCTCCCGGGTATCCGTGATTTCCTTGCCATCGAAGGCGAGAATCACGTCTGTGACCTCCAGTCCTGACCTGGCTGCGGGACTGTCCTCGTCTACATCCGATACCAGGGCGCCCCGGGGTGCCTCAAGACCCAGGCTGGCCTGGATTTCCTCGGTAACCGGTTGAATCTGGACGCCAAGCCAGCCCCGGGTGACATGCCCATCTTCGATAATTTGCTGAACGGTTGTCTTGGCCTGGGCCGCCGGTATGGCGAAACCGATGCCGACGCTGCCGCCGTTGGGGGAGAAAATTGCGGTGTTAATCCCGATGACCCGGCCCTGGGTGTCAAATACCGGTCCGCCGGAGTTTCCCTTGTTTATGGGGGCATCAATCTGCAGGTAGTCGTCATAGGGACCGGACTGGATATCCCTGCCCCGGGCGGAAACGATTCCGGCGGTGGCGGTGCCTCCCAGGCCGAAGGGATTGCCGATGGCCACTACCCATTCACCGACTCGAACCGAATCCGAGTCTCCAAAGGACACGGCGGGCAAATTCTTGTCGGACTCTACCTTCAGGACGGCCAGGTCGGAGCGGGGGTCTGTGCCGACGATACGGGCGGGCAGTGTGGTGCCATCTTCAAGCACCACCTGCACCTGCTCCGCGTCCTCTATGACGTGGTTGTTGGTTACCACATAGCCTTCACTGTCGATGATAAAGCCCGACCCCAACGCGCTGGCGGATTGCATGGGTTCGTCTTGTCCAGGTTGGGCAGGGGGTCTGCCCGGTCCGAAGAAGCGGCGCAGCATGTCCTCCATTCGGGGATCCATGCCGCGCATTCTTGCAGCATGCGAGGCGGATCGCGTTGCTACGATGTTTACCACCGAGGGTTGCACCCGCTCGATGATATCGGCCATTGAGTGCGGATTGCTTACGCTGACCTGTGAGTCGTGATCGCCAGTATGAGCCTGGCTGACACCGGCAGTTCCAAGGCCCGTTGCCAGGACGACGGCCATGGCGGTGGCCAGCAGTCCATTACGCTTTTTTCGCGTTTTTGTTTCCGGGCATTGAGTCGCCAGTGTTTGCATGGAGGGTTCCTCAAAGAGTGGTTTTCTCAATATTTCCGGGATTTCTTCCCGTGTAGCGTCACCATAGCCAAGTGACCTTTAAGAGCGGGTGGCAGGGGGATTAAATTTCAGAAAGGTTTACCCGGGCCGCGGGCGGGCCGAAAATGACAAATTTTTAATGTTCTGAAAAGAGGCCGGATAGCCTTCAGGCCCTATCATAGAAATCGTGCTAAGCGAGTCGCTGCTTTGAAGCGGCAAATCCCCAAGAAAGCCGGCGGGCTGCAAGGATGCAGCCCGTAGCCGGTTTCTCCCAGCCAGCAAAGGCTGCCGAATTTCCCATCCTCGGTTATCATCCCCTCATGCGAATACTGGTAATAGAAGATGACGCCACCGTCGCTGACTATATAGTCAGCGGCTTGCGTGAGAGCGGCCATACGGTTGACCACGCCGACGATGGCCGAGAGGGCCTGATGATGGCCACCACAGAAGAGTACGACGCCATCGTGGCGGATCGAATGCTTCCCGGCGTGGATGGCCTGACCATTGTACGAACCCTGAGGGCCTCGGAGAACCACACCCCCATCCTGGTGCTAAGCGCCCTGGGTGAGGTGGATGACCGGGTCAAGGGCTTGAAGGCCGGTGCGGATGATTACCTGGCCAAGCCTTTCGCATTCAGCGAGTTGCTTGCCCGGCTCGATGCCCTGCTCAGGCGTGGTTCCCATGAAACGGTGCAGGTCACCCGGCTCCAGGTAATGGACCTGGAGTTGGACCTGTTGTCTCGCCAGGTTTTGCGTTCGGGTCAGGCTATTGACCTGCAGCCTCGAGAATTTCGTCTTCTTGAATACCTGATGCGCCATGCCGGCCAGGTGGTGACTCGCACCATGTTGCTTGAGGCGGTGTGGGATTATCACTTCGACCCCCAGACCAACGTGATTGATGTGCACATCTCACGGTTGCGGTCCAAGATAGACAAAGGTTTCGAACAGACCCTGCTGCACACGGTGCGAGGGGCGGGGTACAGGCTCGGTGAACACACTTAGGCTGCTAAAAACCTCCACCTTCCAGCTTGCGGCGGTGTATATGGGGCTGTTCGCAGTCTCCGCGCTGGTGATGCTGGCATTCGTCTACTGGTCCACCATTGGCTACATGTCCAGCCAGACTGACTCGACCATCGAGGCGGAAATCAAGGGTTTGGCTGACACCTACCGTCGGGGTGGGTTGCAGAGCCTGACCGGCCTGGTCAATGAGCGCATGCGCAATGATCCGGACCGCACCATGCTGTACCTGTTTGCGACCCCGGACTACAAGCCGCTGGGAGGCAACCTTCCTGCCTGGCCAGAAGCCATTCCGGCAGGCGAAGGCTGGGTGAATTTCCCGTTCACGGACAATGGCACCGAGTCCACCGCAAGGGGACGAATTTTCGGGGTCAGCGGCAATCTGCGCCTGCTGGTGGCTATGGATATCGCAGATTTGCAGGCTACCGAGTCCCTGTTGATGACGGCCTACCTGTGGGGCATGGCCCTTGCCCTGGTGCTGGCCCTGCTTGGCGGGGCGCTGATGAGCGCCAGTGTTACCCGGCGCATTGAGGTGATTAACCAGACCAGTCGGGAAATCATGAGTGGTCGCCTGCACCAGCGCATGCCCCTGAAAGGCACCCACGATGAATTCGACCAGTTGGCGTCAAACCTGAACGACATGCTGGAGCAGATCGACGTGCTGGTTGAGTCCGTGCGGCACGTGGCCGACGGTGTTGCCCATGATTTGAGGACGCCGTTGACTCGTTTGAGAAGCAAGCTGGAACGGCTTTCAATTGGCCCCGGACTGGATGCATCGGCGAGGCAGGAGCTGGATCGTTGCATTGATGAGGCGGACGGATTGCTGCAGACATTCTCCGCCTTGCTCAGGATCGCCCGCATTGAGGCGGGCCGTCATGAAGCCAGCCTGGTAGAGGTGGACCTGCTGGAGCTGGCTGCCGATGCCTGTGAGTTGTACCAGGCAAGCGCCGAAGACCAGGGGGTCACGCTCAGTTATGACGGTTCGCCTGTCACCCTGAATGGAGACAGGGACTTGTTGTTCCAGGCCTTGATCAATCTCATCGACAACGCACTGAAATATGCCGGCACAGGGGAAGTAAAATTGAAGGTCGGCAAGGACAAGCGCTCGATATTCCTGAGCGTCACCGACCAGGGTCCGGGTTTGAGCGAAGAAGATCGCCAGAGGGTGACCGGGCGCTTCTTCCGGGGTGCCGACTCGGCGAAAATATCAGGAAGCGGGCTCGGACTGTCCCTGGTTCAGGCCGTGGCCGGCATGCACGGCGCGAGACTGGAACTGGAAAACGCGAACCCCGGCTTACGAATCACCATGCGCTTTCCGGCGGATGAGGCAGTGGGCTAGCAACCGTCTCTCCGCCAACTCCAGGGCAGAATTGGCAAAGCGAGAAAAAGGGTCCTACGATGTGGGATATGCCCCTTGAAAAATCAACCAACGTTTGGAAAACATATGCCTTTTGGGCGGTTTGGGTCGGCGTTGCTTTTTTTTCTGTTTACCCCACCTGCAACTGGCTGACCTCCCTCCGGGGTGAGTACTTCAATCTTTATCTGCCGGTGGAACTGGGTGTGCCATTCGTTCCGCAGTTCATGCTGGCCTATCTTTCCATGTACGTCTTGTTCGCGTTGCCACCGTTTTTTCTAAACGTGGCTGAATTGACTGCGCTGGGCAAGCAGTTGATCGCGGGTACGATCATATCCGGCCTGGTATTTATATTATTGCCGGCAAAACTCGGTTTTGTCAGGGCTGTGCCGGAGGACGGGATATTTGGGCCGCTTTATGCGAATCTGTTTTCGATAGACATGCCTCACAACATGGTTCCGTCACTGCATGTCGTGTTCAGTGCGCTAATCCTGCTGGCACTTTCCGGGGCGTCGAAATCCCGGTTGAACAACGTATTATGGTATGGGTGGCTATTGGTAATTTGCGCGTCTACCCTGCTGGTGCACCAGCACCACTTGATAGATGTCATCGCGGGTTTGGCGGTAGCCTTTTTGCTTCGTAAACGAATCAAAGAAAGAGAGCGAGATGATTAAATATATATTGATGTTAGCTTTTCTTTTCGTGAGCAATACAGCCCTTCATGCGGAGGAGGCGGATCACGCAATTCACCAGGAACTCAGGGCTGTGCTACAGGGTATGGAGCAGGCAATCAATGAGAGAAGGTACTCTGACCTGGAGCCCTACTTCGTTGAGAATCTGAGGGTCACGACCATCAACCAGGAGGTTATTTCAAAACGCTCGGAAATCACCGCGTATTTTGAAAAATGGTTCGGGGAAGACGGTTATCTCAAGACCCTCGAAATTACCCTGACTCCTGATGCGACCACAGAGCTTTATGGTGACAAGACGTACGGTATTGTCCGTGGTACTGGCGACGAAAAGTACGTGCTGGCGGATGGGCGTTATTTCGACATGACCACCCGCTGGACGGCCACGGTGATGAAAGATAACGATGGCCAGTGGCGTATCCTGTCGTTGCACATAGGCACCAATTTCCTGGATAACCCAATCCTGGCGAAGGCGGAGTCGGCGTTAATGACATTTGCTGCCGGCGGCGCGCTGCTCGGCTTGATATTGGGATGGCTGATCAGCTTCCTCTTCATGAGGCGCAAGAAGGCATCAGCCTGACCGCAGGCCCGGGGAGTTAGCTGGATAAAGGGTCTGTGCCACCAACCATCGGAGGCGCAGGCCTTGTCCCTCCCCATAGACGGAAGTAAATGCTCCAGAAGGTGGGCCTTGGGTCGTCTGCTTCCACCAGCTTTGGCAAATACAGCCAGGGCACCTGTGGGTGTCGGTGGTGTGCCAGGTGGTAATGGTAGTTAAGAGCAAAGGCGCTTGTGACAGGTAGCACTTTCAAGTTCCACGCCCCATTTATGACGTCGCGCGGACTCCATGCGTGATCAACATACTGCAAGGCCGACCAGTGCAGGGCAAACGCTCCGTAACACAGTAGCCAGCCCTGCCAGTTCAGTTCCAGAACCCGCCAGACCAGCACCTGGTAAGACACGGCCAGCAGGCACTCGATCCAGATCCGGAACTTGGGCAGCTTTGCGATTTCCCTCACGTAGGGCTCGAAGCCCAGCACCCTGGCTGGTCCCTCGATAAACCATTTCGATGAATATAGCCACGGCGAAATTAGGTAGACCAGGGTGCCGAAGGGTATGCAAAACCAGTAGAGGCCAAACAGATTGCCCGCATACAGGTTGAAATTCTTCAAGCGCCTGGACTGGGTCGGAAGATAATAGTCGTAGAGTTCTTCATCGGTTCGGTTGCGGCGGTGGTGCCCAAGGTGGGCAAACCTTTGCAAGAAGAAAGATGTCGGAAATACTGCGCCGGCCAGCGCGCCGAAAAACTCGTTGCGGGTCCGGTTTTCGGAGAATACTCCGTGCACGGCTTCATGCATCAATGAAAACGGCAGGTGGTTCACCAGTGAAAAGGTTACTGCTGCCAGCAGGGCCCAGGGTAGGGCCGCATGAGAACCCAGCCAAAGTAACCCCCAGATGGCGGGCATCACCGCGATAAACAGCAATATGTTTATCTTCTCAACGATAGGATATTGCGTGCGTTCAGGTGTCATGTTGACTGACTCCTCTCAATTGGGCGGCAACCTGAATGGCCGTGCACCCTGTATGAGCGTCGGCGGTAGCCCCATACCGGGAATGCGATGGCAAACACCAATATCAATGGGAATAGCCAGGCGAAAGTCATGCCGTCGAGTTTGCCCAGCATGGCAAGTCGTTCAGATAACCCGACGCCAGCGCCGTAAATCAGACCGAATCCGCCGAAAAACCACGGCCCGTAATCCAGTGCAATCGCCCGGGAGTCCATGCCGTCGGCCCAGGGTTGGTTGTAGACTCGAAGAATTCCCGAATCCAGTGCCTTTATATCGTACAGGACGTTACACAGGCCAAGCACGGCTGCGAATATGACACTGACCGCGAGCACATCCGCGAGGTCGCTGGCCATGTCCAGGTGGACCAGCCAGGCGATTGAGGCCGTGGCGCTTCCAAAGACGAAGCCATGGTGGGGCCGGAATCTGCCCAGGCGGATTCTGGTGTCGAATTCCCAGACCTTCATCACATTCGTTCCGATGCCGGGAACAATGTAGGCGTAAATGATCGGAATTAGCCAGGCGTTCAGGGTGAGCCAGAGGTTTCCTTCATAGGTCTTCCACCAGAGCAGGAACGACAGCGGCGTCAGGATGACCGGCGCTGCGTACTGATACCATTCGAAGGCGATTTTCTTCATTTCAAACCGAATCGCATGCCGTGCTTTTTGTACACTTCCTTGCGGAACAAGGTTGTGTATCGCCAGTACGCAGCAACGCTCCACAGTGTCTTGAGATTGGTCTTGATATCGGAAAATCGATAAATCAGGGAGGGAATAGTGTTAAAACGTTTTCTCGCCTCGTGACAGGCTTCCGTGAGCTTGTCAGCGCTCATCTCAACGGGTGTATACGCGGCCTGGTTGAAACGGTATTCCGGATGCAGCCACCACTTGCCATCAAATAGCAGGCGTCCTTGTTGTTCAAGCTTTCGATAAAGCGGTGTGTTGGGATAAGGCATAAGGATATTGAAGGCGGCGAAGGTAAACCGGTTTTTCAGTGCAAATTCCATAGTCGCCATGATGGAATCGTAGGTGTCGTTGTCGTAGCCCAGGGTGAACGCCGCCCAGGTCTGCATACCGTGTTCACGCAGAACCTGGATCTCTCGCTGGTAGTTGGTAAATTGACCAATGTTCGGGGACTTCTTGGATTCCCTGAGACTGGCGTGAGTAATGGATTCGAACCCGGTGACATTTCCCACATTTCCGCTGTCCGCCATCAACTTCATGATCTCCGCGTCCCGGGTCAGGTCCAGGCTAGCCTGGCTGAACCAGTGAATCTTCATCGGGATCAGCTCCCGGCAAAGTTCTTTTAGTGCTTTCCTGTCCGATCCAATATTGTCGTCCACGAAGAAGATGAATTTTCGGTCTTGTGCCTCAATTTCAGCCAGCACTTCATCTATCCTTCGGATGTAGTGCTTTTTCTCGAAATACTCACTTACAGCGCAGAAACTGCAGGCAAATCGGCATCCCCGCGAATACTGCATTAACGCCATGGGC
>JAOTSW010000116.1 GCA_029864735.1 Chromatiales bacterium
GCATAACTTCTACCTGGGCAACGGCGGTCGCCTGACACCTTGGGTGAAGTTCCACTACGAAGGTGAAATGCACTTTACCGAGGGTAACTTCGATGACGTGGACGCGTTCTCGGACAAGCGTGACCCCTATGGCATGTTTGACGCGACCCTGCGTTACACCTCGCCTGGCGAAAGCTGGTCGGTGGAAGCCTATGCTTACAACCTGACGGATGAGCGTATTCCCACATACTGGTCTGACTGGCCCGGTGCCGGTGCCCCCCTGTATGCATGGAACCCGCCCCGTTCAGTCGGTATGCGCTTTGCTTACAACATTCGCCCCTAGAAGGGATGAGTTGAGGTAAACAAGTGCGCGGTGAGATTTGATTATCACCGCAACACAAAATCCAGCCCCTGCCGCCATGCGTCAGGGGCTGGTTTGTTTTCCGCTCCAGGCGATAAAGATTTCGATGCGGCTGAGTGCCTCTGTTAGCATTCGGTCATCATGAAAATCCTTCACGTTGAGTCGGGTCGACGCCTGTATGGCGGCGCACAGCAAGTGAGGTTCCTGTTGCAGGGCCTGGCTGACCTGGATGCGGAAAATATACTGGTCTGTCCACCCGGCACGACCCTGGCAGGGCGGCTGCGCTCATACGCGAGGGTGATCGAAATACCCTGCTCCGGAGACCTGGACCTGCTGTTCGCATGGCGCCTGTATCGCTGTATCCGGAAGGAACAGCCCGGGCTGGTGCACGTGCATAGTCGACGGGGTGCCGATTGGTGGGGAGGGCTGGCCGCGTTGCTGGCGGGAGTGCCTGCGGTGCTGTCCCGAAGAGTGGATCGCCCGGAAGGTCGCCTGGCGGGATTAAAATACCGCTTTTACGACAGGGTGATAGCGATTTCTCACGCGGTCCGCGAACAGTTGCTTGATTCCGGTGTTCCCGGGGAAAAAGTGTCCTATGTCCCCTCGGGAGTCAGCGCGGAAGCCTTGCAGGTAGAGCGGGACAGGAAATGGCTGCAGGATGAACTTGGCATTCCACGGGAGGCGTTCTTGCTGGGTATTGTGGCCCAGTTAATTCCTCGCAAGGGCCACAATGATTTGCTGTCTGCCATGCAAATACTCGGCGAACCCTCTGCCTGGTTGCTGGTGCTGGGCGAGGGCAAGGAAGAGAGTCGTCTGCGGCTTGAGGCCCAAAAACGAGGGCTACAGGAGCGCGTGGTGTTTGCCGGTTTTCGAGAGGACGCGGCGCGAATTCTGCCCTGCCTTGATGTGCTGGTTCATCCGGCTCATCGTGAGGGTCTGGGAGTGAGCGTTCTGGAGGCCGCAGCCGAAGGGGTGCCTATCATCGCCACCAATGCCGGAGGACTGGTTGACCTGATTGTTCACCAGGACACGGGCCTGCTGGTCAACCCGGGTTCGCCGGCAGAATTGGCCGAGGCGATCAGCTTGCTGATGAATGCACCGGAATTGGGCCGGCAGTTGGCTAATGCCGCACGGCGCAAGGTGGTCCAGCAATTTTCTGTCGAGGGTATGGTGGAAGGGAATTTGCGGGCATATGAACGGGTGCTCGAGAATCGGGACAAGGGGTGATTCATGTTCAGTGACGCTGACATCGCGGACCTGGTGACAGAACTGGCCGAGTGCCTGCTCAGGGGAGGTCGCACACTGGCTACCGCTGAATCCTGCACCGGCGGGTGGATTAGCAAGGCGCTTACCGACCTGCCTGGCAGCTCGGAGTGGTTTGGTTTTGGGCTGGTTACCTACAGTGACGAGGCGAAACAGCGCTTGCTCGGTGTGCAGCCCGGGACCCTGGAACGACACGGCGCCGTGTCCGAGCAAGTCGTGGAAGAAATGGCCCGGGGCCTGCTGAAGCAAAGCGATGCGGATCTTGGTCTGGCAGTAAGTGGTGTGGCCGGCCCCGGTGGCGGAAGCGTGGACAAGCCGGTGGGTACGGTCTGGTTCGCCTGGTCCTGGCGAGAAGCTGATGCCATCCAGGTCCAGACAGGTCTGCAGAAATTCCCGGGTGATCGGGAGTCAGTGCGCCGCCAGGCAGTGATGTTTGCCCTGCAAGGGGTCTTGCCACGTGCGTGAGTTGTATGCCTGACTCCGCCCATCTGCGTTTATTTTTCGCCCTGTGGCCCGACCCGGGCCTGGGCCAGCGAATCTGGGATCTCACCCGGGGCGTTGTTCGGGCCAGTGGCGGCCGGCCGGTCATACGCGAAAATCTTCACCTGACCCTGGCCTTCCTGGGGAAGGTTGATGCCGCGATGCTGCCGGAATTACGCGCAGCCGCCGCCGAATTACATAGTCCCGGCTTCGAATTTGCCCTGGATGAGCTCAGTTTCTGGCCCCGTTCCCGTGTCCTGGTTATACAGCCCGGGAGCTGTCCTGAGGCATTGCCGGGCCTGGTAGAGGGTATCTGGGACGCCATGGCGCCATTTGCCCTGGAGTGCGGTCCGGGCAAGTATCGTCCTCATGTGACCTTGGCCCGCGAGGCAGGTCCTTTGCCCCTGCAGTCGCTGCAGCTGCAATTGTCATGGCAGGCAACGGAGTTTTGCCTTGTCAGTTCCGTGACAGATCCGGGTGGCGCACGCTATGAGCCACTGGCCCGGTATCATCTATTACAAGCAACCTCCGAGGCAGGTAGGGAATAAATCCCCAACCGGCCGGAAATTGACCGCTGCCTAGGCAGTCTAGATATGAAATAATCCGCCCCTAATCGGGCTTCCCCCTACTCAGTTCAGGTGACAAATGGACGACAATCGAAAAAAAGCACTGGCGGCAGCGCTGGGACAGATAGAAAAGCAGTTTGGCAAGGGCTCAGTAATGCGCCTGGGCGATGGAGGCCCTGCCAAGGACATACAGGTAGTCTCCTCGGGCTCACTGGGCCTGGACGTGGCGCTGGGTGTAGGTGGACTCCCCAGGGGTCGGGTCATCGAGATCTACGGCCCTGAGTCCTCTGGTAAGACGACCCTGACCCTGCATGCTATTGCCGAGGCCCAGAAGCTGGGTGGCACCTGCGCGTTTGTTGACGCCGAGCATGCCCTGGATCCGCAATACGCCCAGAAACTGGGTGTGGACGTGGACAACCTGCTGGTATCCCAGCCGGACACCGGCGAGCAGGCCCTGGAAATCACCGACATGCTGGTGCGTTCGGGGGCCGTGGACGTGGTCGTTGTTGACTCCGTGGCAGCGTTGACGCCCAAGGCGGAAATCGAAGGCGAGATGGGTGACTCTCACATGGGTTTGCAGGCGCGACTGATGTCCCAGGCCCTGCGCAAGCTCACCGGCAACATCAAGCGCTCCAATACCATGGTGATCTTCATCAACCAGATTCGGATGAAGATCGGCGTGATGTTTGGTAATCCCGAGACCACCACCGGTGGTAACGCCCTGAAGTTCTACGCTTCGGTACGCCTGGATATTCGCCGCATTGGCGCCATCAAGAAGGGCGACGAGGTGATAGGTAACCAGACTCGCGTGAAAGTCGTGAAGAACAAGGTGTCCCCACCGTTTCGCCAGGCTGAATTCGAAATTCTCTACGGAGAGGGTATTTCCCGCCTGGGCGAGATCATCGACCTCGGCGTGACCCATGGCTTCGTGGACAAGGCGGGTTCCTGGTATAGCTACAACGGTGACCGGATCGGGCAGGGCAAGGAAAACGTACGCCAATTCCTGAAGGAAAACCCCGAGGTGGCTGGCGAAATTGAGACCGCAATCCGTGCCAAGCTGCTGCCAAGCAAGCAGGCCGCAGCTGCGGCTGAGGCGGAGGCTGCGGCTGAGGCGGAGGCCGAGGAGCAGGCCGAGTCCTGAGTGCGGGGCGGGATTCAGTGACAGATCACGACGAGTCGCAGTTCAGCCTGGCGGATGTCAGGCGAACTGCGATGGATCTGCTGGCGCGTCGCGAGCACTCCGTCCTGGAGTTACGCAGGAAGCTGGAAAAGCGGGATATGCCGGGCGAACTGGTCGAGCAGGCGTTGCTTGGCTTGATCGAAGACGGGTTGCTGCACGAGGGGCGATTCGCGGAGAGTTTTGTTTCCTCCCGAATTCGCAAAGGACAGGGGTCGCTTCGTATCCGAGCAGACCTTTCCGAAAGAGGCGTTTCCCAGGCCTTGATCGAGCAGGCCCTGGCTGAAGCGGAGTGCGACTGGTTTGAGCTGGCGTCCCAGGTTCGCATCAAACGTTTTGGGCACGATCTTCCCGCTGACTTTCCCCAAAAGGCCAAACAGCTGCGATTCCTGCAGTACCGCGGTTTTACAAGCGAAGAAATTCATTTCGCGGTTGGCGACAACCAGGCCCCTGCGGGTTAGGATTAGAGGTTGATCGCGGTGCCGCCCTCCCGGGGCAGGCACGGTACTTTGTTTACTTTATTCGGATGCAATGAAGCACATGAAAAGCGCTGAAGTCAGACAGAAATTCCTGGAGTTCTACCAGGGTCGGGGTCATGAAATCGTGGCGTCCAGCCCCCTGGTTCCAGGAAATGATCCCACCCTGTTGTTCACCAACGCGGGAATGGTTCAGTTCAAAGACTTGTTCCTGGGCAAGGAAAAGCGCAGCTATAAGCGTGCGGTCAGTTCCCAGCGCTGTGTGCGGGCCGGCGGCAAGCACAATGACCTGGAGAACGTGGGTTATACCGCCCGTCACCACACCTTTTTCGAGATGCTGGGGAATTTCAGTTTCGGGGACTACTTCAAGCGGGAGGCGATTGCCTCCGCCTGGGAGTTTGTCACCAAGGAACTGGGTCTGCCGGCAGATCGTTTGTGGGTTACGGTCTTCGAAGACGATGACGAGGCCGCGGATATCTGGATCAAGGAAATTGGTGTGGATCCCGCCCGGCTGAGCCGCCTGGGCGAGAAAGATAATTTCTGGGCCATGGGGGACACGGGTCCTTGCGGTCCTTGCAGTGAGATCTTTTACGATCACGGCCCTGAGGTGGCCGGTGGACCGCCAGGGACGCCCGAGGAAGATGGCGATCGCTACGTGGAAATCTGGAACCTGGTTTTCATGCAGTTCGATCGATCCGAAGATGGCACCTTGACGCCGCTACCCAGGCCTTCGGTAGATACCGGTATGGGCCTGGAGCGCATCTCAGCGGTAATGCAGGGTGTGCACAGCAACTACCAGATAGACCTGTTCGCCAACCTTATAGGGGCGACGGCCGATATCATCGGCGTGAAGCAGCGGGATCTGCCTTCCCTGTATGTTATCGCCGACCACATACGTGCCTGTAGCTTCCTGATCGTGGACGGTGTCTTGCCCTCCAATGAAGGCCGCGGTTATGTGTTGCGACGGATCATCCGTCGGGCCATTCGCCATGGCTACAAGCTGGGCATGAGCGATCCGTTTTTCCACCTGCTGGTTGCGCCCCTGGTGGCCGAAATGGGCGAGGCCTATCCCGAATTGGCGGCCAAGGCTGATCATGTGAGCAAGGTTCTGCTCCAGGAAGAGCAACGGTTTGCCGAAACCCTGGATCAGGGCATGCGCATCCTGGAGGAGTCCATTGCCGGTATGCACGGCAGCGTGATTCCCGGACGCACGGTATTCAAGCTTTACGACACTTACGGCTTCCCCGTTGACCTTACCGAGGACATCGCCAGGGAGCGCCAGCTGACCCTGGACCACGCCGGCTTCAAGCAGGAAATGGAAGCCCAGCGTACCCGGGCCAGGGCCAGCAGCATGTTCGGCTCCGTGGGCACTGCCTCGGATGCCAGGCTTGTTGCCGATCTGCCCGCTACCGAGTTCACCGGATATGAGAACCTGGAAGGGCAGGCGAAGGTCGTGGCCCTGATATGCGAAGGCAAGGCCGTCGAGTCCCTGGAACCGGGTCAGACCGGCCAGGTACTGCTTGATGCCACGCCTTTTTATGCTGAAAGCGGCGGCCAGGTAGGTGACACCGGCGAGTTAGTCGGCGCCAGCAGTCATTTCAAGGTGATGGATACCCAGAAGTTGGGTGATGCGGTCAGCCACATTGGCGAATTGTCCGGGGGCGCCATCAAGCTAGGCGAGACCCTGACCGCAAGAGTTGACGCAAAGCGCCGCCAGGCGATTGTCCTGAACCATTCGGCCACCCACTTGTTGCACGCTGCGCTGCGCGCGGTACTGGGAGAGCATGTGAGCCAGAAGGGCTCCAGGGTTGCCCCTGAACGCCTGCGTTTTGATTTTTCTCACTACGAGGCTCTCACCAGCGAGCAACTGCGACAGGTTGAAGACCTGGTGAATGAGCAGGTGCGTGAAAATGGCGAAGCCAGGACTGCGGTCATGGGTTATGACGAGGCGATCGAGGCGGGCGCCATGGCCCTGTTTGGAGAAAAATACGGGGAGCATGTCCGGGTCTTGAAGATCGGCGACTTTTCTACCGAGTTGTGTGGCGGCACCCATGTGGCCCAGGCCGGAGATATTGGCCTGATGCGCATTGTCTCGGAGTCGGGCGTGGCGGCAGGTGTGCGTCGCATCGAGGCGCTTAGCGGCAAGGGGGCCCTGGACTGGATTCGGGCGCAGGATGACCAGTTGGGTGAGTTGGCGGACATGGTGAAGGGTCCGAAAGAGGACCTGGGCGACAAGGTGCGACAGTTGCTTCAGCGCAATCGCAGTCTTGAGAAAGAACTGGAGAAGCTCAAGAGCCAGTTGGCAGGCGGACGCAGCACCGACCTGGCGGACCAGGCGGTAGATGTGAAGGGCGTGAAAGTTGTCGCGGCTCGCCTGGAAGGCGCGGATCGCAAGACCTTGCGAACAGCAATGGACCAGTTGAAAGACCGACTGGGTTCGGCGGTGGTCGTGCTTGCCGCCGTGACGGGTCCCGAAGAATTGGCGCTGATTGCCGGGGTGACCAAGGACCGGATGGGACAGGTTAAGGCGGGAGACCTCATTAACGCTGTTGCCCAGCAAGTTGGTGGTCGTGGCGGCGGTCGTCCGGATATGGCCCAGGCTGGTGGTTCTGACGTGTCCAAGCTGGATGAGGCGCTGGGTTCTGTCGTTGCCTGGGTTGAGGAACGTCTGGGCTGATTGCCTGTTTACTGGTGACTCGGCGTGCATTTCGCACCCGTGAACCGGGATGGCCCTGGGAAAGGCTAGACTGAGTCCAGAATATAGACCTGTTTCAAGGGCTTACGCTTGGTGGCCGAGATAAAGATAGGGGAAACCCTGATTATCTTGGTAGTTTGAATGAGTATACTAACGCTCGAGCCAGATAATTAACGACTAAGGAGTAGAGCTATGCTCATTCTGACAAGGAGGGTCGGTGAGAGTGTTGTCATCGGGGATGACGTTACTGTTACCGTATTAGGTGTGAAGGGAAATCAAGTTCGTATTGGTGTTGATGCCCCTAGGGAAGTTTCTGTACATCGCGAAGAAATATTCGAGCGTATTCAGCAAGAAAACGAAAACCCTGTGGTAACCCAGACAGCAACCGCATAGAAAACCTAGCAAATTATGAAAGAATTGGGCCGGTACTCTTTACGAAGGGTTCCGGCCCAAGTATTATCTGCCGTCCTTTTCTTGAGCCCTGAAAGCTCATGAAAAGATGAGGTTTTCGGAGAGGTGGCTGAGTGGTCGAAAGCGCTCCCCTGCTAAGGGAGTAAGGGTGTTATAGCCCTTCGAGGGTTCGAATCCCTCCCTCTCCGCCATTTGATTCGCGTCGGTATCAGATGGAAATAAAGCGAAACACGCCCTATTTAGTGGGTGTCCATTTCGCAACCGCACTGTACAATACCCAAGCTTTTAGCGCCCGTAGCTCAGCTGGATAGAGTACCTGGCTACGAACCAGGGGGTCGGGAGTTCGAATCTCTCCGGGCGCGCCATATAAATGAAAAGGGGTCCTTCATGGACCCCTTTTTATTTATGGGGTGTTCGTAGACATGATGAGAGCTGCTCAGTTCGACAAAACGCGTGAGCGTTTTGGACGTCGGAGCGCAGCGACGACGGGTCGCAGACCCGAGAATCGCCGCCAGGCGATTGGAGTCCATCTCTCCGGCGAGACCGCGGCAGCGGTCGAGTAATCTCTCCGGCCTAAACA
>JAOTSW010000282.1 GCA_029864735.1 Chromatiales bacterium
TCAAACACCCAAGAAATGAGGTCCGCTTTGGGTCGACAGCAGACGCTGATTACAAATCGAGTTTGGAGTCTGTCCACCTGCTTTGCTCCGCTTCAATCACAGGAATAAGATTAATTGATGGTCGAACAATGATCCTCACGTAGGGGTGCGGACAGTCGGAGGACGGATGCATGGAAACACTACAGATTAACCAGGCCGAGAAGAGCAGGTTTGAGCAACTGTTCAACCGGGTCGGCAACATCCTTGTCGACACTTTCCATTACGTTGCTCTGTTTGCCATTGGCGGCGCTATTGTTTGGTCCGCTGTGGGCGCCTTTATGGAGATGGCCGCGAATGGGCATGTTGCCATCCACGATATCCTGACCCTGTTCATTTACCTCGAGTTCGGCGCCATGGTTGGTATCTATTTCAAGACCAACCACATGCCGGTTCGCTTCCTGGTGTATGTGGCGATCACAGCCTTGACGCGTATGTTGATTGCAGACCTTCCGGTTGATCACGCACCGGGGCCTGGTATCGTCTACATAACGGGTTCGATTCTGCTGCTTGCCATTGCGAATCTCGTGGTTCGCTATAGCTCTGCGAATTACCCCGGTGCAGCACCGGCTGCGGCGGAGGGCAAGGTGACTGGATCTTGATTGACATCAACATAGGTCGAATTGGGCATATCTTCGGCCGGCCGGTATATCATCGGGCTGTATTCCTGCCCGCAGAGGCACTTAACAGGATTTGACCTATGAGTAACCAGAACAAAATTACCTACGTGGAATTGCCAGCCCGGGATATACCCGCCACCAAGGCGTTTTTCACGTCGGTGTTCGGCTGGGTCTTCATCGATTACGGACCAGACTACGCGACATTTACTGGCGCGGGCCTGGACGGAGGCTTTTTCAAGTCCGATCTCAATGCCTCAACCGCTACCGGCAGTGCCCTGGTGGTTATCTACCGCGAGGACCTGGAGCAATCCCTTGAACTGGTCAAGGAGAAGGGCGGTTCCATCATCAAGCCCATTTTCACCTTCCCCGGCGGCCGTCGCTTTCATTTCGGCGACCCCAACGGCAATGAGCTTGCTGTGTGGTCGGATAAATAAGGCGGCCCTGTCAGTCTGAATTCAGACGGGGCGTTGAAAAGCGATCCCCACGCACCCATATCGTGAGCCAGAAGCAGCTCCCCACAATGCCGGATGCCGGCAGGGGGGCTTTTATTTTTGCAACAGGCTCGTAACGCTCACATAAGGATTTGGTCATGCCATCGTTATTCGACAAAGCACTGCTTGGTTCATTGGAATTACAAAACCACCTGGTGATCGCTCCCATGACCCGCAGCCGGGCCACAGACAATATTCCCAATGCCCTGATGGCGGAGTATTACGGGCAGCGTTCCTCCGCCGGCCTGATCATTAGCGAGGGGATCTCCCCGTCACCCAATGGCCTGGGCTACCCGCGGATTCCCGGTCTGTTCTCATCGGCCCAGGTCGAGGGATGGAAAGCCTGTACCGTTGCGGCCCATGCCGGCGGGGCGAAAATCTTTGCCCAGCTCATGCACTGTGGGCGAGTTGTCCACCCCTTGAACATGCCGGTTGGCGCCAGGGCCGTTGCGCCCTCGGCACTGGGTATTCCCGGCGAGATGTACACCGACGCCCAGGGCATGCAGCCTCACCCTGTGCCCGAGGCCATGAGCCTGCAGGATATCCAGGATGCTATCGCTGAGTACGCCACAGCGGCTCGCAATGCAGTCGAGGCTGGTTTTGACGGCATTGAGCTTCATAGCGCCAACGGTTACTTACTGGAGCAATTCATTCGTCCTACCAGCAATCAGCGTACAGACGGCTACGGCGGCAACATTGAGAATCGCGCCCGCTTCGTGCTGGAAGTGGTCGATGCGGTGATAGCCGCCATTGGCAAGGAGCGGGTAGGGATCAGGCTTTCGCCTTACGGTGTGTTTAACGACATGCCCCTGTACGCGGATATGGAAGCCGATTACAGCTACCTGGCTGAACACCTCAACCACCGCGGCCTGATCTACGTTCACCTGGTTGATCACTCATCTATGGGCGCTCCAGAGGTGCCTGACTCGATCAAGCAGACCTTCCGAAAGGTGTTCAAGGGATGCCTGATCCTATCTGGTGGTTACGACGCAAAGCGTGCCCAGGCCGACCTGGATGCCGGCAAGTGTGACCTGATTGCGGTAGGGAAGCCGTTTATCGCCAATCCTGACCTGGTGGCCCGGTGGAAGGCCGGGGCGAAGGAGAACACGCCGGATGTAGCCACCTTTTACACACCAGGCACCAAGGGCTATACCGACTACCCGTTCATGAAGTAACCCCCAAGCACGGTCGCGCCGGAAAGCTGGGGCCTGTGGCTGTTCCGGGCTATTGAGCAGGCAGGCGGGTGTTGTCCTCACGCATCAAAAAGCCGAAGCCCTCAAACTCGAATGTCACCACGCCTTCCCAGGTGGGAACCGGTGTCGCCTTACCCTCCAGCACCAACTCGAATGCTTTTTGGGTCTCAATGAGCAATTCGGGCGCTGCTCTTG
>JAOTSW010000022.1 GCA_029864735.1 Chromatiales bacterium
GGACCGTCGTCGCTGCGCGCCAACGTCCTGCGTCGCCGCCTGCCGGCGGCTCCTTGTCGAACCCGCTACGCGGCTTCGTCACACGGCGTCATAAACAATAAAAAAAGGGTGCCTGTTGGCACCCTTTTTCCATTGTTGGTGGAGGCGGCGGGAATGCTCGGCTCTACGAGCCTCGTCCCTCGCTTTGCTTCGGGACCGTCGTCGCTGCGCTCCAACGTCCTGCGCTCGCCGCTGGCGAGCTTGTCGAACCCGGAACGCGGGTTCTCATCCTCACACGCAACCAATAAAAAAGGCCACCCGAATGGGTGGCCTTTGTTATTGGTGGAGGCGGCGGGAATCGAACCCGCGTCCGTAAGCTCTCCGCTACAGGCTCTACATGCTTATCCCATACTTTAATCTCGTTTGCGGCTACCCGATGGGCGAGGAAAACTACAAACCAGTCTAGTTAGGTTTTAGCGGTTCGGCCCCAGACATGCCTTACTCGCGATCTTGTGAAGGATGACCCCTGGAATCCACATCGCACAAGCACGATCCGGTCAGAGGGCACTAGGCTGGTTTTTAAGCAGCTAGAGCGTAGTTGTCGTCGTTGGCAACTAAAGTTTTGCAAACAGTTTTACGAGGAACCTGCACCTCGGCATGCACCCGGAGTTTCAACACCCACGTCGAATCCATGTCGCCCCCGGTGTAATCGTCTCGCCCCTAAACAGGCGAGAGCGGTAGTGTAGCCGCACCCTCTATATAGTGTCGAACAGGAATTTTTCAAGCCGGGACGGAATTGGCGATTTTATAACCAAAAGACCCAAAAAGGGCCTAGATCGGGCCAAAAACGACCAAAAAGAGCGAAAATGCTATCTTTTTCCCGTTTTCATGATCCGGGATTTCTGGCGTTCCCAGTCGCGATCTTTCTCGGTATCGCGCTTGTCATGCATCTTTTTGCCCTTGGCCAGACCCACGTCCAGCTTGGCCCGTCCCTTGCTCCAGTAGAGGCTAAGCGGGACCAGGGTGTAACCCTTGCGCTCCACCATGCCGATCAGCCGGTCGATCTCCCGCCGGTGCATCAGCAGCTTGCGCGTGCGGGTGGGGTCCGGGTGGATGTGGGTGGAGGCGGTGGGCAGGGGCGTGATATGGCAGCCGAACAGGTAGGCCTCGCTGTCGCGCAGCAGCACGTAACTTTCGGTCAGCTGTGCACGACCCTCACGCAGGGACTTGACCTCCCAACCTTCCAGGGCGATGCCGGCCTCCACGTTCTCCTCGATGAAGTAATCGAACTTCGCCTTCTTGTTGCGGGCGATGGTGTTGGAGCTGGCGCCGTTGTGTTTTTTACCCTTGCTGCTCATGCCTTCCCTGTGACTAAAATCCTGCCCGGTAGTGTAGCTCCGGGTGGGTGAGCCGGGTCAAAAATTGGACCTGGCTGATGTTGCGGCGGATTATACGGGGCTGGGGAAGCAACCGAAACCTTTGTGTTTTCCGGCTTTAGCTGTTGTCCGGCGCGATGTTTTGCCTCAGAATTCGCACCCTTTACAAGCTGGGTAGGCAATTATGAACGAGCAGGCTGCGGGCTCACCGAGTCGCAGATCCTCTTTGCACGGCCATTGGTCCTCGAGACTGGCCTTTGTCATGGCAGTCACCGGTTCCGCCGTGGGCCTGGGAAATATCTGGAAGTTTCCCTATGTGGTTGGCGAATACGGCGGCGGCGCCTTTGTGCTCATCTACCTGGTCGCAGTGTTTGCCGTCGGCCTGCCTATCATGACCTCCGAGATACTGCTGGGCCGTCGTGGCCGTCGCAACCCGATCGCCACCATGCGCATCCTTGGCGAGGAAGAGGGCAGTACCCCGCACTGGCAATGGCTGGGTGGTATCGGCGTGCTTGCCGGATTCCTGATCCTGTCGTTCTACAGCGTGATTGCCGGCTGGGTCTTGTCCTACATTGTTAACAGCTTCACCGGGGCCTACAGCGGCGCCGACCTGGACCAGGTGGTCTCATTGTTTGAAACCACCTCCAGCAGCCTGACCATCAGCACTATCGGTCACACGGTCTTCATGGTGATGACCGCGGTGGTGGTGGCGCTGGGTGTGCAACATGGCCTGGAGCGGGCGATTCGCATCCTGATGCCGCTGTTGATGGTGCTGCTGCTGATCCTGGTGGCTTACAGCTATATCGAGGGCGATTTTGCCCGGGCCGTGGACTTCATGTTCACGCCGAATTTTGATGCCCTGACTTCCGAGGCGGTGCTGGTGGCACTGGGCCAGGCGTTTTTCACCCTGAGCATCGGCATGGGAACCGTCATGGCGTATGGCGCCTACCTGCCCGAGGGAACGCCAATTACCAGCAGCGCCCTGACCGTGGTGCTGGCCGATACCCTGATCGCCATCCTGGCGGGCCTGGTTATCTTCCCGATTATTTTCGCCAACGGCCTTGATCCGGCGTCGGGTCCGGGACTGGTGTTCGAGGCCCTGCCGCTGGCCTTCGGTCAAATGCCCGGGGGTATCTATTTCGGCGCCCTGTTCTTCGTACTGGTGACCTTCGCCGCGTGGACCTCGTCCATCGGTCTGATCGAGCCCGCCGTGGCCTGGATAGTGGAGACCTTTTATCGTCCCCGGGCCGAGGCGGCCATTATCGTGGCCCTGGCGGCCTGGTTGCTGGGCATGGGAACGGTGTTCTCCTTCAGCGTCGGCAGTGATTTTGTGTTCTGGCAGGGCACCATATTCGATAACGTTGAGTACTTGTCGACCAATATCTTGTTGCCCCTGGGCGGATTGCTGATCACGGTGTTTGCCGGCTGGGTGCTTTGCCGCAATTCGAGCAGCGAGGAACTGGGTGTCGGGACCGGATTTATTTATCGGGGCTGGCGTTTCATGGCAAGGTTTGTGGCGCCGGCAGCCGTGGTACTGGTGTTCCTGCACGCTACCGGTCTTGTCAAGCTGTAGCCCGGCATGGCAACTTTGGCTCGCAGCGCAGTGCACGGTCGTATCCAGGAGCAGGTGAAGGTCAGTCCCGGACGAACACTTGCCGGGATTTCCAGGAATTTTACGATCCTCCACCGGAACGTGGTCCGGGTGTTTGAAGATGCCCGCAACTGCCTGGTGGACGCCTTTGTTCGGCAAGTGAAAATAATCTATGGCGAGCGACTCTACTGATGAAGGTTGAGGTGGTCTACGCGCTGCCGGAGAAGCAGACATTGCTGGCGCTTGAGGTGCCTGCGGGAACCACGGTGATTCGGGCCGTGCACGCATCAGGTATCCTGGGCATCTATCCCCAGATTGATATTGCCAATTCCAAGCTGGGGATTTTTGGCCGTATGGCCAGGCCGGACGAGGTGCTTCAGCCCGGGGAGAGGGTGGAGATTTACCGGCCGCTGAAGGCTGACCCAAAGGAAGTCAGGCGGCGGCTGGCAGCCGAGGGCAAGACCATGGGCAAGACCGGCAAGAAGGAATCAGGGGAAAACTGACGGCCCCTGATCAGTCGATGGGCGCGTCCTTGTCGACGGACACCACCTTGTCGTCTTCAAAGTACACCACCAGCCGCTGACGTATGGGATCGTAATTCCCGCCGCGCTTGAAGTAGTACACGTAGTCCCAGCGGGACTCATGGAAGGGGTCTTGCACCATGGGGGTGCCAAGAATGAAGCGAACCTGGCTTCGGGTCATGCCGATTTCCACCTGCTCGATCGCTTCATCATCCAGGTGATTGCCCTGTAGGATGTCGACCTTGTAGACACAGCCGGCCAGGGAAAGCGCGCATAACAGCGCCATCACGGGTTTTGCGAAGCGGGTTAAAGTCGAGATTTTGTGGTTTTTATGTGTCACGCTGGAGCCAGAGTTGATGGTGAGTAATAATGCGGCGGAAATACTACAACAAAAATCGCCTCGGAACAGGCTTGGTCGAATAAAGGATGAATAAAGACATTGAGCAAAGAGCTTCGTAAAGCAGGACTGAAGGTAACGCTTCCACGGGTGAAAATCATGGAAGTGCTTGATTCCAGCGACAAGCGTCACCTCAGTGCCGAGGAAATCTATCGTCTTTTACTTGAGCAGGGCGAAGATTTCGGGCTGGCCACGGTGTACCGGGTTCTGACCCAGTTCGAAACTGCCGGGCTGGTAAGCCGCAATAATTTCGAGGGCGGTCACGCGGTCTTCGAGCTTGCGGACAACCCCCATCACGATCACATCGTATGTATGGAATGCGGCATGGTGGAAGAATTCGTGGACCAGACCATCGAGCACCGCCAGGAAGAGATTGCCTCGGAACACGGTTTCAAGATTGCCGATCATTCCATGATCATCTATGGCCATTGCCAGCGGGAAGATTGCCCCAACAAGCAGGAAGAGTCGGAGTCCTAGCGAGCCTTTCGTCGGGCGGGTTGCGCCGCGGTTTCCAGCATTTCCCTGGCATGCTCCCGGGTACGTTCGGTAATTTTCACGCCGCCCAGCATCCGCGCCAGTTCCTCAACCGTTTCGGATTCGTTTAACGCATTGATGCGGGTTCGGGTGTGCTCGCCATCGGTGAGCTTGGTGACTTTCAGGTGACGGTGGGCCTGGCTGGCCACCTGGGGCAGGTGGGTGACGCACAATACCTGGCGTTCTTGACCGAGCTCGCGCATGCGCTGACCCACGATCTCTGCGATACCACCGCCCACACCCGCGTCCACCTCGTCGAAGACCATGCTGGGGATGCGACTGGCCGCGGCGGCCACGACCTGTATGGCCAGGCTGATGCGGGAGAGTTCGCCACCTGAGGCAACTTTTGACAGGGCGGCGGGGGGTTGGCCGGGGTTGGCGCTAACCAGGAACTCCACCTTGTCCAGGCCGTCCAGCTTGTACTGGCTCTCGGGTAGCTGCTCAACGGCGATGGCCATTTTGCCGCCCTGCATGCCCAGTTGCTGCATGATGGTGCTAACTTGTTGGGAAAGCTCGGCGGCGGCCTTGCGGCGTTCGCCTGAGAGTGCTTTTCCAAGCTTCAAATAGGTCTCCCGGGCCTTTTTGCTTTGGTCAGAGAGTTTCTCCAGGCTTTGGTCGGCGTTTTCCAGTTCGTTCAATTCCTCGGCCAGCTTGTCTGCCAGTTCCGGTAGCTCCTCAGCATTGCAGCGGTGCTTGCGGGCCAGGGAATGAATCGCGGCCAGGCGATCCTCCACCCACTCAAGGCGGGCCGGGTCCATGTCCAGCTCGGACAAGTAGCGCCCAAGCTCGTCAGACGCCTCCTGGACCTGTATGGAGGCTTCCCTGACCATGGCCAGCACCCCGGCCAGGTCCGGATCCAGGGTGGCCAGTGGTTCTAATTGTTGCAGGGCCCCTGACAGGAGCTGGTAAGCATTGGATTCGTCAGCCTCGTACAAGGCGTCCAGGCTGGCCCGGGATTGCTCGGCCAGTCGTCCCGAGTTGGCCAGCTTTAGATGTTCTTCTTCCAATTCTGGCAGCTCTTCCTTGCTCAGGCCCAACTGGGTCAGTTCCTGGCACTGGTAGCTCAGCAGGTCCAGTCGGGCGGTGCGGTCAGATTCACTGCTTTGCAGGTGTTCCAAGCGTTCTTCAAGTTCCCGCCACTGGCGAAAGGCGCCAGCGAGTTCCTCGCGCTGCTCCAGCAATTGGCCGTGGAAATCCACCAGGTCCAGTTGCACCGATCGTTTTGAAAGACTCTGGTGCTCATGCTGGCCATGGATATCCACCAGCTGCTCGCCCAGGCTGCGCAGGGTTTGTACCGGCACGCTTTGACCGTTGATGTAGGCCCGGGAGCGGCCGTCCGAGCCCAGGCTTCGCCTGAGCAGGACTTGATCTTCATCGCCCAGGTCTTGATCGTCCAACCAGGCCTGGACCTCGGGAAGTTTTTCCAGTTCGAATGTGGCGCTGAGTTCGGCGCGTTGGGCGCCATGGCGCACAAAGCCCGCATCCGCCCGATCTCCGAGCAGCAGCCCCAGGGCATCAAGAAGGATGGACTTGCCGGCGCCGGTTTCACCCGTCAGGACGCTCAGGCCCTGGTCCAGCTCAAGCTCCACTTCGTCGATGATGGCGAAATTGCGAATGTGTAGATGGCTGAGCATGGCCGGTCAGTCCTCGGGCCTGCTTCGCTGCATGCTGCTGCGGCCCCAGTGCAATTTGGAGCGCAGGATGCGGTAGTAGTCGTAGCCCTTGGGATGCAGCAGGGTGACGCTGCGTTGGGACCTGTCCACGGTGACATGCTGGCCGGGCTCGATGGGACCCAGTGTCTGGCCGTCACAGGTGATCTGGGCGCTGGCGCCGGCACGTTCCAGCAGGCGAATCACGATCTTCGAATCGCCGCTGACCACGATGGGGCGGTCGCTGAGGGTGTGGGGGCAGATGGGCGCCATGACCAGTGCGTTCAGGTCCGGCTGCAAAATCGGTCCCCCGCAGGACAGGGCGTAGCCGGTTGAGCCGGTGGCGGTGGCGACCACAAGCCCGTCACCACCGTGGGTGTTTACATAGCGACCATCAATCCAGGTCTCGAATTCCAGCATCCTACCGGTATCCCACCGCTGCAGGCACACGTCGTTCAGGGCCATGCATCCTTTTGTGCCGTCCTGGCCTTCAAGTGTGGCGTGCAGCATCTGCCTTTGCTCCACCAGGTACTGCCCGGCGAGAATCTGTTCCAGCATTTCCAGCATCTTGTCGGGTGTGATGTCCGCCAGGAATCCCAGCCGTCCGCGGTTCACGCCCAGCAGGGGAACGCCTGCCTCGGCTGCCGGCCTGCTGGCATGCAACATGGTGCCGTCGCCACCCACCGCGATGACCATGTCCACTTCCCGGACCAGGTCATCTGCCGGAAAATTGGTCAGCTTTACGTCATCGAAAGCCATTCCGATGGTGTCTTCGGCCAGGACTTTCAGTCCTCGTTGGCGCAGGAACTGGGCGATGCTTTCCACTGTCTCGCGAATAAGCGGGTCCACTGTGCGGCCCATGAGCCCGATGGTCTTGAATGATTTATGCATAAAACTGGTCTGTGCCAAAACTGCCAATCAGTAACGGTTGTCTATCATGTATCTGCAGGAGTAAAGCGGTTTTTCCACGAAAAACGCAATTCAGGGGCTTATTCTGCATCACTCTCGGGTATCTCCGATACGCTGCACATACTGCTGGTTTATCCATCGTTTAGCTTGCTTGACAGCGGTGCAGTGCAACTGCAATCTTGACCGATCAAACCCTGATTGCAAGCGTTTTTTCATAGGAAGCCCATGGGCGACGTAATAAAAGATATGTTCCCGGGCGAACGGGCCCAGCACCTGCTCAAAGTACTGGTGCAGCGATATATTCGGGAGGGGCAGCCCGTGGGTTCTCGTACCTTGTCCAAGGACTCGGGGCTGGACCTCAGTGCCGCCACCATACGCAATGTGATGGCGGACCTGGAGGAGATGGGTTTCGTCAGTTCACCTCACACCTCCGCGGGCAGGGTTCCCACGCCGCGGGGTTTTCGCTTTTTTGTCGATACCCTGCTGCGGGTGAAACCGCTGTCCAGCAGCGAAATGCAGGTCCTGGCAAACAAGATTGCCGTGGGTTCTCACGATCAGCAGTCCCTGGTGGCCTCTACCTCCGCCATGCTCTCGTCCCTGACCAGCCTGGCCGGTGTGGTCACAACACCTCGCCAGCCCCATGCCTCGCTCAGGCAGATCGAGTTTCTGTCGCTGTCTGAAAAGCGGGTCCTGGCGATCATGGTGATCAATGACCGGGAGGTGCAAAACCGCATACTCCAGCTGGACAGGGATTACAGCTCAGAGGAACTGGTCAGGGCGGCCAATTATCTGAATGAGAAGTTCGCCGGACGAGAGATCGTCGAGGTTCGTGACATCCTGGTGGCGGAGCTGAAATCCACCCGGGAAACCATGAACCGGCTGATGATAGACGCCATTAACATGGCCCAGCGGGCATTTTCTGCCGAGGACGAGAACAATTTTGTCGTGGCCGGGGAGACCAACCTGATGGGCTTCGCCGAGTTGCACGACGTGGACAAGTTGCGCCGCCTCTTCGAGGCGTTTAATACCAAGCGCGACATCCTGGGCATGCTTGACAAGGTGGTCAACGCCCAGGGGGTACAAATCTTTATTGGCGAGGAATCCGGCTATTCCGTGATGGACGATTGTTCCCTGGTGGTGGCGCCATATACCGCCAATGACGACGTGGTTGGGGTTCTCGGGGTGATCGGCCCAACCCGCATGGCCTACGAACGAGTGATACCAATTGTCGATGTGGCGGCGAAATTGCTCGGCTCGGCCTTGAATTCCAAGTAACCCGACCCCATTCAGCAGCAAGCTTGACGTTTTTCGGCCCTTCGCCCGATGTAGGGAGGTCCGTTTGTATGTATTTTGGAGGCCCAATCAATGACCGCTGAGCAGCAAAGCTCCAACGATAAACCCCAGGATTCGGTTGAAGACGCGCCGGAGAGCTCCCAGGAAGCCCAGGCAGACGCCCCCGGGGAGCCCGAGGACGAACTGGCCAAGGCGAAGCAACTGGCGGAGGAGTATCGCGACCAGTACATGAGGTCACTGGCTGAGCTGGATAACCTCCGTAAGCGCTCTGAGCGGGAGCTGGAGCGGGCCCACAAGTATGGCGTGGAGAGACTGGCCGGCGAGTTGCTGGCGGTTGTGGACAGCCTGGAACTGGGTCTTGAGGCCGCTACCGGGGAAGGTTCCGAGGCAGTTCGGGAAGGCATGCAGGCCACTTTAAAGTTACTGTTGGGCGCTTTGAAGAAGTTTGAAATTACCCAGATTGATCCTCTGGGCGAGCCTTTTAACCCCGAGTTGCACGAGGCCATGGCGGCCCAGCCTTCGGCAGACGCCGAGCCTGATTCAGTGCTGCTGGTTGTGCAAAAAGGCTATCGAATTCACGACAGGACGCTGCGCGCCGCCAGGGTAATTGTGGCGCGCTCCCCAGAATAGATGCCAACCGGGCTTGAAAAGGCTCTTGGCAACCCAATTAATCAGTACAAGTTTAGGTACATCTTTTTTCGGAGAATAAATTCATGGGTAAAGTGATTGGAATTGACCTGGGGACCACCAACTCCTGTGTCGCCATCATGGAGGGCGACAAGCCCAAGGTCATTGAGAACAGTGAGGGTGATCGCACAACGCCGTCGATCGTCGCACAGACCAAGGATGATGAATGGCTGGTAGGCCAGTCGGCCAAGCGCCAGGCGGTTACCAACCCGAGCAACACCCTGTTTGCCGTCAAGCGCCTGATCGGTCGTCGTTTCGAGGACAATGTGGTGCAGAAGGACATCGAGATGGTGCCCTACAAGATTGTAGGCGCTGAAAACGGTGATGCCTGGGTCGAGGTAAATGGCAAGAAAATGGCCCCGCCGGAAGTCTCCGCCCGTGTGCTGATGAAGATGAAAAAGACCGCCGAGGACTACCTGGGCGAGCCGGTGACCGAAGCGGTGATCACTGTGCCGGCCTACTTTAACGACTCCCAGCGCCAGGCTACCAAGGATGCCGGACGTATCGCGGGTCTTGAGGTCAAGCGCATCATCAACGAGCCCACTGCGGCAGCCCTGGCTTACGGCCTGGACAAAAAACGTGGTGACAGCAAGATCGCGGTCTACGACCTGGGTGGCGGTACCTTCGATATTTCCGTCATCGAGATTGCCGACATTGATGGTGAGCACCAGTTTGAAGTGCTGGCCACCAACGGTGATACCTTCCTCGGTGGTGAAGATTTCGACAAGCGCCTCATCGACTATCTGGCGGCCGAGTTCGAAAAGGAAAGCGGCGTGGATATCCGCAAGGATCCGCTGGCCATGCAGCGCCTCAAGGAAGCTGCCGAGAAAGCCAAGATCGAGGTCTCAACGTCACAGCAAAGTGAAGTCAACCTGCCGTATATCACCGCTGACGCCTCCGGTCCCAAGCACCTGAGCATCAAGCTGACCCGCGCCAAGGTTGAATCCCTGGTCGAGGACCTGATTGCCCGTACCATCGGGCCTTGCCGCATCGCCCTGAAGGATGCCGGACTCAAGGTCTCGGAGATCGACGATGTGATCCTGGTCGGTGGTCAGACCCGTATGCCCAAGGTTCAGGATGAAGTGAAGAAGTTCTTTGGTCGTGAGCCCCGCAAGGACATGAACCCCGATGAGGCCGTGGCGGTTGGCGCCGCGATTCAGGGTGGCGTGCTTTCCGGTGAGGTCAAAGACGTGCTGTTGCTGGACGTCACACCGCTGTCCCTGGGTATCGAAACCCTGGGCGGCGTGATGACCAAGCTTATCGAGAAGAACACCACGATTCCGACCAAGGCGAACCAGGTGTTCTCCACGGCAGACGACAACCAGACTGCAGTAACCATTCATGTTCTGCAGGGCGAGCGTGATCGCGCACTGGATAACAAGTCACTGGGTCGTTTTGACTTGAGCGACATTCCTTCGGCCCCGCGTGGTTTGCCCCAGATCGAGGTGACTTTCGATATCGATGCTAACGGTATCCTGAACGTCTCGGCCAAGGACAAGGCGACCAGCAAGGAACAGAAGATTGTCATCAAGGCTTCCAGTGGCCTGTCCGATGAAGACGTAGATCGCATGGTGAAAGACGCCGAGGCTCACGCCGAGGAAGATCGCAAGTTCCGCGAACTGGTCGAGGTTCGCAACCAGGCCGATGGTCTGATTCATTCGACTGAAAAGTCACTGCAAGATCTTGGCGAGAAGGTGCAGTCCGAAGAGCGCAGCAACATCGAAGCTGCGGTGGGTGAATTGCGCGAAGCCCTCAAGGGCGAGAACAAGGATGCCATTGAGACCAAGAGCAAGGCATTGTCTGAGGTGTCCGCTGCCCTGGCACAACGTGTGTACCAGGAGCAGGCGGCTGCTGAAGGGCAGGCCGAGAGCGGCGAAGCAGCCGGCGGCGCTGACGATGTGGTCGATGCCGAGTTCGAAGAAGTCAAAGACAACGACCAAGATAAGAAAGCCTGATACCCTCGGGCAACTTGATCCAAGCAGGCAGCCGCCGCGATCCACAGAAGGTCGCGGCGGCTTCTTGGGATTATTTCCGGAAGAAATCTAAAGAGTAACGGTGAGGAATGTCCAAACGCGATTATTACGAGGTCCTGGGGGTCGAGCGAGGCGCATCGGCGGCAGAGGTGAAAAAAGCCTACCGCCGCCTGGCGATGAAGCACCATCCCGATCGGAACCAGGATAACGCAGGCGCTGAAGACCTTTTCAAGGAAGCCAAAGAGGCCTACGAAGTCCTGACCGATGAAAACAAGCGAGCCCGCTATGATCGTTATGGACATGCGGGTGTGGATCATTCTCCCGGTGGAAGTGGCTTTGGCGGCGGCGGTGGTGCCGACGCATTCAGCGACATGTTTGGCGATGTGTTCGGGGACATCTTCGGTGGCGGCGGTCGACGCGCTCGCAGCCAGGTGTTCCGGGGCGCTGATCTTGCCTATTCCCTGGACCTGAACCTGGAGCAGGCGGTGGCCGGTGAAACCGTGACCATCGAAGTGCCCACCATGGTGGAGTGCGAAGGGTGTAGCGGAAGTGGCGCCGCCGAGGGTTCCAGTCCAGTGGATTGTGAGACCTGCGGCGGTATAGGCCAGGTTCGCATGCAGCAGGGTTTCTTTTCCGTGCAGCAGACTTGTCCGGCGTGCCGGGGTAGTGGCAAGACTATCAAGGATCCCTGTGGGGATTGCTCGGGACAGGGGCGGATCCGCGAAAACCGCAAGCTGGAAGTGAATGTTCCGGCCGGTGTGGACACTGGAGACAGGATTCGCCTGGGCGGCCAGGGCGAGGCCGGCCGTTCGGGTGGGCCCGCCGGCGATTTGTACGTGGAGATCCACGTGCGCGATCACAAGATTTTTGAACGCGATGGTGCCGACCTGGCCTGCGAGGTCCCGGTCAGCTTTGTCACCGCCGCACTGGGCGGAACGATCAAGGTGCCGACCCTGACCGGGGAAGTCACTTTGAAGGTTCCTGCCGAGTGCCAGACGGGCAAGGTGTTTCGTCTGCGCGGAAAGGGCGTGAAGCCTGTGCGGGGAGGCCCTGTGGGCGATTTGTTCTGCCGTGCCGTGGTGGAAACCCCGGTGAAGCTGTCCGAAAAGCAGAAGGACCTGCTCAGGGAATTCGATGAGTCACTGCGTGGCCACGGGACCCGCCACAGCCCCAAGGAAAGCGGGTGGCTGGATGGTGTGAAGAGCTTTTTTGAGAATATCGGCTCGTGAGCGCCCAGACCCGGACATCTCTGGCCGTTGCCCTGATGGGGGCCAGTGGCCGTATGGGTCGGGAAGTCCTGGCCTTGCTGCCGGGAAATGCGGGATTCACACTCTCTGGGGCTGGATGTTCGCCCGAGGGTGGGCTGCTGGGTCAGCCGGTGAGTTTGCTCCAGAAGGGGTTGCCTGACGTGTATTTTGAAGGCGATCCCGCGAAAGTGCTAAGCGGAGCCTCGGTGGCTATAGATTTTAGCTTGCCCAGCGCGACGGCGGGTCACCTGGATGCCTGCAGGGAGCGAGGCGTCCCCCTGCTGCTGTGTGCAACCGGCCACGATGCCTCCCAGCTGGAGGCCATTCGGGAGCTAAGTAAAACCGTTCCCGTGCTGTTGGCGGCCAATACCAGCCTGGGCGTAACCTTGCTCAACCGTTTGGTAGAAATTGCTGCGGCAACCCTGGGCGAGCAATTTGATGCCGAGATTTCAGAGATTCATCACCGCAACAAGCGTGATTTGCCCTCCGGCACGGCGCTGAAGCTGGGTGAGGCGGTGGCTCGGGGGCGCAAGGCCGAGCTGGCGGAGCTGGCCGAGAACCGGATTCCCGGCACCTCGCAGCTGCGAAGTCCCGGAAGCATAGGCTTTTCCGCCGTTCGCGCCGGGGATGTAGTCGGCGAGCACACGGTAATGTTTGCCTCGGATGGAGAGCGACTGGAGCTGGTGCACAAAGTCAGCAAACGCTCGACATTTGCCCGTGGAGCACTCAAGGCTGCGCAGTGGTTGGCGAATCAGCCCCCCGGATTGTACGAAATGTCCGATGTTTTGGGACTGAATTAGACAGAGGCACCCCGCGGACAGTAGAATTCACCCGGTTCAGCGTCAACCTATACGGGTCGTGAATGACTTTGTAGTTAGGCTGAGTAAAGAATTTAATAGCGGGACGAGCTTGAACGGGCTCGTCCCGCTTTCTACATCCGCCGGCGATGAACCGCTTCGTGCCCAACTTTGAAAAATAAGGAAGCGATTGTGACGACGCCTGCTGTGTTGGTACTTGAAGATGGCACTATCTTTCATGGGGTATCCATCGGTGCCGAAGGGCAATCCATTGGTGAGGTGGTATTCAATACCTCGATGACCGGCTACCAGGAGATCGTTACCGATCCCTCGTATTGCCGCCAGATAGTGACCCTGACCTATCCCCATATTGGCAACACGGGCGCCAATACCGAAGACCTGGAATCTGGCAGGGTGCATGCAGCCGGCCTGGTTATCAGGGATTTGCCCCTGTTGCACAGCAACTGGCGCGCAGACAAGCCCCTTGACGAATTCCTTAACCAGGCCGGTGTTGTGGCCCTGGCCGGTATCGATACCCGCAAGCTGACCCGGATTCTTCGGGAGAAGGGCGCCCAGGCTGGTTGTATCCAGGCCGGCAAAATTGATACCGGGGCTGCACTGAAAGCGGCCCGGGCTTTTCCCGGTCTCAAGGGGATGGACCTGGCCAAGGTGGTCTCCACCCGGGAGCAGTACCAGTGGAACGACGGGACCATATGGCCGGAAGTGGATTACTTTCCCAGCAAGGCCGTGCGTTTGCACGTGGTGGCCTACGACTTCGGCATCAAGCGAAATATCCTGCGCCTGCTCTCAGATTACGGGTGTCGTATGACTGTGGTGCCTGCCCAGACTTCCGCCAAGGATGCCATGGCCCTGGCTCCCGACGGAATATTCCTGTCCAACGGCCCGGGGGATCCCGAGCCCTGCGATTACGCCGTGAAGGCTATCAGGAAACTGCAGAAGACCGGTGTACCGATTTTCGGTATCTGCCTGGGGCACCAGTTGCTGGGCCTGGCCAACGGCGCCAGCACGGTCAAAATGAAATTCGGTCATCATGGCGGCAATCACCCGGTTCAGGACCTGGACACGCGGAAAGTCATGATCACCAGTCAGAATCATGGTTTCTGTCTCGACGAGAAGACCTTGCCCGAGGGTGTGGAGCCGACTCACCGCTCCCTGTTTGACGGTACCTTGCAGGGCATTCGTCATACCCAGATGCCGGCGTTCAGCTTCCAGGGTCACCCTGAGGCAAGCCCCGGTCCCCATGATGTACAGCCTTTGTTTGAGCAATTTGTGAAAATAATGCTCAGGCATCGGGTTGAGGCGCGTAAAAAAGCAGAAGCCTAGAAAAGTTAGGTTTAACAAAACTTTACGAATCATTTTAAAAGCAAATACTCACAACTTGTCCAGGCCCTGAACGACTATGCCCAGACGTAATGACATCCAAAGCGTGTTGATTATCGGCGCCGGCCCCATCGTGATCGGGCAGGCATGCGAATTCGATTACTCCGGTGCCCAGGCCTGCAAGGCCCTTCGCGAGGAGGGTTACCGGGTCATCCTGGTGAACTCCAACCCCGCCACCATCATGACCGATCCGGAAACCGCGGATGCGGTGTACATCGAGCCTATTGACTGGCGGGCCCTTGAGCGAGTGATCGCGAAGGAAAGGCCCCAGGTGTTGCTGCCTACCATGGGCGGTCAGACGGCGTTGAACTGTGCGCTGGACCTGGTCCGAGAGGGCGTGCTGCAGAAGTATAACGTGGAACTGATCGGTGCCAGCCGTGAAGCCATCGACATGGCGGAGGACCGGGAGAAGTTTCGGGACGCCATGCAGGAGATCGGCCTGGAGGTACCCGAGGCCCGGATCGCCCATTCGCTGGATCAGGCCCTGGCTGTCCAGGCAGAAATTGGTTACCCCACCATTATTCGTCCCTCGTTCACCATGGGCGGTTCCGGTGGTGGCATCGCCTACAACCGCGACGAATTCGAGGAAATCGTGGCCCGCGGGCTTGATCTTTCCCCGACCAATGAAGTCCTGTTGGAAGAATCGGTATTGGGCTGGAAAGAGTACGAGATGGAGGTTGTACGTGACCGTAACGACAATTGCATCATCATCTGCTCTATCGAGAACCTTGATCCCATGGGCGTGCACACCGGTGATTCCATCACGGTCGCTCCTGCCCAGACCCTGACGGACAAGGAATACCAGGTGATGCGTAATGCCTCCCTGGCGGTGTTGCGCAAGATTGGCGTGGAGACTGGCGGTTCCAACGTACAGTTTGCGGTCAACCCGGCAGACGGTCGCTTGGTGGTTATTGAAATGAACCCCCGTGTGTCCCGCTCCTCGGCACTGGCCTCGAAAGCCACAGGCTTTCCGATTGCCAAGGTCGCCGCGAAGCTGGCCATCGGCTATACCCTGGACGAGTTGAAGAACGACATTACAGGCGGCTTGACCCCGGCATCTTTTGAGCCCTCGATTGACTATGTTGTAACCAAGATTCCGCGGTTCGCCTTTGAGAAATTCCCCGGCGCTTCTGATCGCTTGACTACCCAAATGAAGGCCGTTGGCGAAGTCATGGCAATGGGGCGGACTTTCCAGGAATCGCTGCAGAAAGCTCTGCGCGGTATGGAGACCGGTATTGACGGACTGGTGGAGCAGGTCACCAGCCTGGAGTCGGATGAAGACAGGGCCGCACTGGAATATGAAATTCGTGCCGCGGGCCCCGATCGCATCCTGTTCCTGGCAGATGGGTTCCGCCAGGGAATGAGTCTCGAGGAAATTTATGAGTTGTCTTCCGTGGATCGCTGGTTCCTGGCGCAGATCCAGGACCTGGTGCGTGAAGAGGGACTGGTTCGCGACCAGGGCATGGAAGCGCTGGACGCCGTGCGTTTGAAGCGCCTGAAGCAGAAGGGCTTCTCGGATAGCCGCCTGGCTGGTTTGTTAGATGTGCCTGAGGTAGATATTCGTCGCCTCCGGGAACGGCTGAATGTTCGCCCGGTGTTCAAGCGGGTTGATACCTGTGCCGGGGAGTTCGCGACCTCTACTGCGTACATGTATTCCAGCTATGACGAGGAGTGCGAGGCGAATCCCACTGACAGGCGCAAGATCATGATCCTCGGTGGCGGTCCCAACCGCATCGGCCAGGGTATTGAGTTCGATTACTGCTGTGTGCATGCGGCACTGGGTCTGAGGGAAAACGGTTACGAGACCATCATGGTCAACTGTAATCCCGAGACCGTCTCTACTGACTATGACACCTCGGACCGGCTGTACTTTGAGCCCCTGACCATGGAAGACGTGCTGGAGATCGTGCGGATTGAGAAGCCCGAGGGGGTAATCGTTCAATACGGCGGCCAGACACCATTGAAACTTGCCCGGGGTCTGGAAGCCGAGGGTGTGCCGATCATCGGTACCAGCCCGGATTCAATTGACCTGGCTGAAGACCGGGAGCGTTTTCAGAAACTGGTCGAGGAACTGGGTCTGAAGCAACCGCCCAATTGCACCGCGCGCAACGTTGAAGATGCGGTGCGCATGGCCGAGGGCGTGGGCTATCCGCTGGTGGTAAGACCGTCCTACGTATTGGGCGGGCGTGCCATGGAAATCGTCTTCAGTGAAGAAGACCTGCGGCGTTATATGAAGAGTGCAGTGGATGTTTCCAACGAAAGCCCGGTGCTGCTGGACCACTTCCTGGATATGGCTGTGGAAGTGGATGTTGATGTGGTTTGCGACGGCGATGAAGTACTGATCGGCGGCATCATGGAGCACGTGGAACAGGCGGGGGTTCACTCCGGCGACTCTGCTTGCTGCCTGCCCCCGCATACGCTCAGTGAGAGCATTCAGCAGGAAATGTGCGACCAGGTCCGCAAGCTGGCCAAGGCCCTGAACGTGGTCGGCCTGATGAATACCCAGTTCGCCATCCAGAATGGCGAGGTTTACCTGATTGAGGTGAACCCCCGTGCCTCCCGGTCGGTGCCTTTCGTCTCCAAGGCGGTCGCCATCCCACTGGCCAAGGTTGGGGCCCGGGCAATGGTCGGCATCAAGCTCAAGGAACAAAAAGTGCGGGCCGTGCCGAATCCGCCCTTCTGCTCGGTGAAAGTATCGGTGTTCCCGTTTGCCAAGTTCCTGGGCACCGACCCCATCCTGGGTCCGGAAATGAAATCTACCGGCGAAGTCATGGGTACGGGTCGCTCATTTGGCGAGGCATATGCCAAGGCCCAGCTGGCGGCTGGCGTAGTGTTGCCCCAATTTGGAACAGCGCTGCTTAGTGTCCATGATCGTGACAAGCCTGGCTGTGCGTTGTTAGCCCGGGAGTTGATCGAGCGCGGCTTTGAACTGGTGGCAACCGGTGGTACCGCTGCGGCTCTGAAGGCCGAGGGTATTGAAGTCACCAAGATCAACAAGGTTAGCGAGGGGCGCCCGCATATTGTGGACATGATCAAGAATGAGGAAATTGACCTGATTGTGAATACTACCGAGGGCAAACAGGCGATCCGCGAATCTCGCTCAATTCGTGCCGAGGCCGTGCACCGCAAGGTCACCTACTACACGACCGTTGCAGCGGGGCGTGCGACGATCCAGGCGCTGGACCATATTCATGAAGGGGAGGTGAATCGCTTGCAGGACCTCCACCAGGAGATCAACGGATGAGCAAGGTTCCTCTGACACTGCGTGGCGCGGAGAAAATGCGCGAGGAGCTCAAGCAGCTCAAGAGCGTTGAGCGCCCGACGGTCATCAAGGCGATTGCCGAGGCCCGCGCCCATGGCGACCTGAAAGAAAATGCCGAATACCATGCCGCCAAGGAGCAGCAGGGCTTTATCGAAGGGCGTATCAAGGACCTGGAAGGCAAGCTGTCCCATGCCCAGATCATCGATGTGAGTGAGATGACGGCCACGGGCAGGGTGATATTCGGCAGCACCGTGCTGCTGGGTGACGAGGAAAGCGGCAAGGAGATCACCTACCAGATCGTGGGTGAGGATGAAGCCGACGCCAAGGCCGGAATGATTTCATATACCTCACCCATTGCCCGTGCGCTGATCGGCAAGCAAGAGGGTGATGTGGTTGTCGTGCGTGCGCCCGGCGGTGACCGGGAAGTCGAAATCATCGAAGTTCGCTACATCTGATCCGGTCGGTCATTTAAGATGATAATTTTCCTGAAACGACTGGTTCTCACCGTATGGCTCGGCACTATCTGGTGCGTGGGCTACCTGGCCGCGCCAGTCCTGTTTGAGAACCTGGATGATCCCGCCGTGGCAGGCATGCTTGCAGGCAAGATGTTTGAAATAGTGGGGTGGGTGTCCCTGGTGGCCGGTCCGATCATGGCCGGGTTGACTCTCTCTGCCAGCGTGCGGTCCAGGCGACGCAGCCTGAAGTTGCTGTGCATTGCCGGGGTGATGGGCTGCATTACTGCGGTGCACTGGCTGCTTCGACCCATGATGGACGCCGCCCGGCTACCTGATGGCTCACCGGGCGAAGATTTTTTGTTGCTTCATGGCGCTTCAGCAGTGGTTTACCTGTTGGCGAGCCTGCTGGGCCTGGCATTGCTTTGGCCCGGCAAAGTCGGCCGGGGGGGCTAGGAAGGAAGCTTGATCTTGGGCTTTTCAGGATTTCTCCTGAATAATGTAGCCACGTTGCCGACGCGCTGAACAAGGGTTGCACGGGTTTTCCTGCAAAGTTGGCCAATAAGTTCGTCACGGGCTTCGCGGTCGCCCACGCGGACCCGGATTTTCAGCAACTCGTGATGAGCCAGAGCCTGGTCCAGTTCATTGATTACGCCTTCACTGGCGCCGCCGCCGGCCACCATGACGATGGGCTTAAGGGCATGGGCCAGTCCTCGAAGGGACTTTTTTTGGGATTCGGTAAGATTCATCGGGCGATTATACCGAAGATATGTTCCGCAACATGCTTTAGCGTGTGGACGGATAGGATAGATGGGAAAAAAACGCAGTAAATCAAGCCGCCGCTGGCTGGACGAGCACGTCAGCGACCCCTACGTCCAGCGGGCAAACCGCGAGGGCTGGCGCTCCCGTGCGGTTTTCAAGCTGGAAGAGATTGATCTGAAAGAGCGGCTGATCAAGCAGGGTATGCGTATTATCGACCTGGGGGCTGCCCCCGGCGGGTGGTGTCAGTACGCTGCCAAGAAGCTCCAGGGCAATGGATATATTGTTGGGCTGGACCTGCTGGAAATGCAGCCCCTGGAGGGTGTTGAGCTGATCCAGGGCGATTTTCGAGAGCCGGAAGTGCTGCAGGAACTGATGGATGCGCTGGATGGAAAGCGGGCAGACCTTGTTATGTCGGATATGGCCCCCAATATCAGTGGCATGCCGGCGGTAGATCAGCCCCGTGCCATGCATTTGGCTGAATTGTCGCTGGATTTGTGCCGGGAGGCACTGTCGCCGGGAGGCAGCTTGCTGGTCAAGATGTTTCAGGGTACGGGTTCCGAGGAACTGCTGGCCCAGATGCGAAAGGAATTTGACAAGGTAAAAATTGTCAAACCCAAGGCGTCCAGGCCACGTAGCCGGGAAGTTTACCTTCTGGCGCAGGGATATACATTGGTGTAGGGTTTAGTTGCCCTAAGAAATGGATTTATACAAAGAATCACGGGGTATGCACGCGACAAGGCCTTATCAAGTAAGTCGTGTAATCCGAGATTGAACCGAGGTTAAGTATTTGAACGACCTGTCGAAAAATATGCTCCTGTGGATTGTGATTGCCGCCGTGCTGATCACCGTCTTCAACAGTTTCAACACCACCGCCGGGCGCGTGGAGGAAGTCGAGTATTCGGAATTCCTGCGCGAGGTCAGGGAGGGCAACGTTGCCACGGTGACCTTCCAGGACGACAAGATCCTGGGAGAGCGGCAGACCGGGGGTAGCCAGTTCCAGACCTATAACCCGGAAACCAGTAATACCGCGCTGATCGGCATGCTGGAGGAGAACAACGTGCGTTTCAAGGGCAAGCCCCCTGAGAAGCAGGGCTTCTTCATGCAGTTGTTTATATCCTCCTTCCCGATCCTTCTGCTGATTGGTGTCTGGGTGTATTTCATGCGCCAGATGCAGGGTGGCGCTGGCGGTCGTGGGGCCATGTCCTTCGGCAAATCCCGTGCGCGCTTGCTCGGCGAAGACCAGGTCAATGTCACCTTTGCTGATGTGGCCGGTGTCGAGGAAGCCAAGGAAGAAGTCAGCGAGATTGTTGATTTCCTGAAAGATCCATCCAAGTTCCAGCGCCTGGGAGGCAAGATTCCCAAGGGTGTGTTGATGGTGGGATCGCCGGGTACCGGTAAGACGCTACTTGCCCGGGCCATTGCCGGTGAGGCCAAGGTGCCGTTTTTCACAATCTCCGGTTCGGATTTTGTTGAGATGTTCGTGGGTGTGGGCGCGTCTCGTGTTCGGGATATGTTCGAGCAGGCCAAGAAACAAGGTCCCTGCATTATCTTCATTGATGAAATTGATGCGGTGGGTCGCCATCGAGGCGCAGGCCTGGGCGGTGGGCATGATGAGCGTGAGCAGACTCTGAACCAGTTGTTGGTCGAGATGGACGGTTTCGAGGGTAACGAGGGCGTGATTGTTATCGCCGCGACCAACCGGCCTGACGTACTGGACCCGGCGCTGTTGCGCCCAGGGCGTTTTGATCGCCAGGTCGTAGTGCCGCTGCCTGATGTGCGTGGCCGTGAGCAGATCCTGAAAGTACACATGCGCAAGGTTCCGCTGGCCGATGATGTAAAACCCAATCTTATTGCCCGTGGTACTCCCGGATTTTCCGGGGCCGACCTGGCGAACCTGGTGAACGAGGCGGCCCTGTTTGCTGCCCGAGCCAATAAGCGGACCGTGTCCATGGCGGAGTTTGAGAGCGCCAAGGACAAGATCATGATGGGTGCTGAGCGGCGCTCCATGGTGATGAGCGAGGACGAGAAAAAGCTCACGGCCTATCACGAAGCCGGCCATGCCATCGTAGGGCTCGTGGTGCCCGAGCATGATCCGGTCTACAAGGTGTCGATCATTCCCCGCGGCCGGGCTCTGGGTATAACCATGTTCCTGCCCGAAGAGGATCGCTACAGCTATAGCCGTCGTCGCCTGGAAAGCCAGATTTCCAGCTTGTTCGGTGGCCGCATCGCGGAGCAGCTGATTTTTGGTGATGACATGGTCACCACCGGTGCTTCCAACGATATCGAGCGGGCAACCGAGATTGCCCGGAATATGGTAACCAAGTGGGGTCTGTCTGACAGGCTTGGTCCCCTGACCTATACCGAAGAGGATGGCGAAGTATTTCTAGGCCGTTCCATGACCCAACACAAGCAGGTATCGGACGTTACTGCCCATGCTATTGACGAGGAAATTCGTAAGATCATCGATAGCAACTTCCAGCGTGCAGAGACTATTCTCAAAGAGAACAAGGCCAAGCTGGAAATCATGGCTAATACCTTGATCAAGTACGAGACCATTGATGAACCTCAGATCAGGGACATCATGGAGGGTCGCGAGCCCAGGCCGCCTGCTGAATGGGAGGATTCCGGACCCAGTGACAAGAAAGGCGACAAGATTGAGCCGGGTTCGTCAGAGCCTACCGTTGGCGGTCCTGCCAGCCAGCACTGATCCGGGTATAGACGGCTTGAAACGCCTGAGTTGTTAATATAGCGGCCGGTGGCATTCTTGCCCCGGCCGTTTTTTTTGGAAAACCACCATGGCCTCGACGCGCAAGGCGATTATCAGCACTGGCAAGACCCGGATCATGGGTGTGCTTAACGTGACCCCGGATTCGTTCTCGGACGGTGGCCAGTTTATGGATACGGCCACTGCCGTGGCGCGGGCCAGGACAATGGTGGCCGAGGGCGCCCACATTATCGACGTGGGGGGCGAGTCCACCCGCCCCGGGGCCAGCCCTGTCAGTGCCGAGCAGGAGATCGCCAGGGTAGTGCCGGTGATTGAGGCCTTGGCCGGTGAATTGGATGTTTGCATCTCGGTGGATACCAGCAAGCCCCAGGTGATCAGCGCGGCGGTGCGGGCCGGTGCCAGCCTGGTGAATGACGTGCGGGCCCTGCAGGAACCAGGGGCCCTGGAGGCCGCTGCCGAGACAGATGCCTGGATTTGCCTGATGCACATGCAGGGGCAGCCCCGCACCATGCAGGCTAATCCCCGGTATAATGCCGTGTTGACCGATGTCCGTGACTTTTTGTTGGAGCGGGTGCGGGTTTGCGTAGGTGCAGGGATTGAGCGCGAGAGACTGATTCTGGATCCGGGTTTCGGGTTCGGGAAAACCCTCGAAAACAATCTCGATTTACTGGCGAATCTAGGTGTTTTGCAGGCGACCGGACTTCCGGTGCTTGTGGGCGTGTCGCGTAAATCGATGATCGGCACTATTACCGGCCGGGATGCCGGCGAGCGGGTTCATGGCAGCGTAGCGGCGGCGGTTATTGCCGCCATGCAGGGGGCGGCCATCGTCAGGGTGCACGATGTTGCGGCGACCGCAGACGGATTAAAAATATGTGAGGCAGTGATGGCTCACGCCCAGGGAGAATTAAAAGAATGAGCAAGCAGTTTTTCGGCACAGACGGTGTGCGAGGGCGAGTAGGTGAAGAACCCCTCACCGCAGATTTTGCACTTCGACTCGCCAATGCCGCCGCCAGGGCTACCGGGCATGGCCGGGGCACGGTGGTGATCGGCAAGGACACCCGTCTGTCAGGGTATATGTTCGAATCCGCCCTGGAGGCCGGGTTTGTCTCGGCGGGCTTCGATGTTTTTATGACCGGCCCGCTGCCTACTCCCGGTATCGCGTTTCTCACCCAGAAGTTCGGCGCGGACATGGGTGTGGTGATTAGCGCCTCGCACAATCAGTACTTTGATAACGGCATCAAATTCTTCGACGGTGCGGGTGCAAAGCTCAGCGATGAAACCGAGGCCAAAATCGAAAGAATGACCCTGGAAGGAGCCATTACCCGCGACTCCGCCGAGTTGGGTAAGGCAAAGCGGATAGATTCAGCCCGCGGCCAGTATGAGGAATTCCTCTTGGCCAGTTTTCCGGCTG